>NZ_JBFPKO010000021.1:0-165872 GCF_040948765.1 Paraburkholderia sp. BR10923
GCACGTTGCCGAGGCCGGGGAAGTGGTTCTGCAGCACACCTATGGCGGAGAGCGCAACCATCGCGCCCACCATCAACACATCGCCGTGAGCGAAGTTGATGATGCCCAGAATGCCGTAAACCATCGTATAGCCCAGTGCGATGATGGCGTAGACACTGCCAAGCACCAGTCCATTCAGGATCTGCTGGATGAAGATATCCATTTATTGCTCCTTAGCCCGTGCGACTGGATTCGCGTTTTTCATCTGCCGGTGGGCGGTGATGCACTACGAATCTCAACGGCACTGCGGGTACTGATGTAAAAGACCGGTAAGGGTTATCCGCTGCCGGCTTGCCCTGACGACCGTGATGCGGTCGCGAGCTCCCCTTGGGCGGATGCAAAAACGGCACCGTTGGATGGTGTCGGTGCCGTCAGGCCGAACTTCCCGTCATCACATCTTTACGACGTCGAGCACTGCTTTCTTGCCGTCCTTGAAGTCGTAAAGTGTAATGGCGCCCTCTTTCAAATCACCCTTGTCGTCGAACGCGATGTGGCCGATTACCCCGTTGTAATCGGTCGAAGGCATCGCAGCCAGCACCTTGGGCGCCTCGATCGAATTAGCGCGCTTCATTGCATCGACGATCACGTACACAGCGTCATACGTGAACGGCGCGTAAATCTGCACCGGCGTGTGGAAGCGGTCCTCGTACTTCTTTTCGAAGTCCGCTCCATTGGTCATTTTCGAAAGCGCGAGTCCTGCTTCCGAACAGACCAGGTTTTGCACGGCGGTACCCGCCAGCTCACCTACCTTGTCGGTACACACACCGTCGCCGCCAAGGATTTTTGCCCTGATACCGAGCGCCGCCGCCTGCTTCGTAAACGGCCCGCCCGTCGCGTCCATGCCGCCGAACATAATCGCGTCCGGCTGAACACTCTTGATCTTCGTGAGAATGGCCCGGAAATCCGTGGCCTTGTCGTTCGTCGCCTCCCGCGCGACGATCTTCGCGCCGCTCGCCTCGGCGGTCTTCGCGAATTCGTCCGCGAGACCTTTGCCGTAGGCGGTCGCATCGTCCACGATCGCGATGCGTTTGGCGCCCAGCGCCTTCGTCGCGTAATTGGCGAGCGCCGGACCCTGCTGCGCGTCGGTCGCGACCACTCGATAGGTCGTCTTGAAACCCTGCTGCGTATACGCCGGATTGGTCGACGACGGCGAGATTTGCACGATGCTCGCGTCGCTATAGATCTTCGAAGCCGGAATCGAGACCCCGGAGTTCAGGTGCCCGATCACCGCGACCACGTGATCGTCCACCAGCTTCTGCGCGACGGCGGTGCCCGTTTTCGGGTCCGCCGCATCGTCCTGCGCGTCGAGTTGCAGCTGGATCTTGCGACCGTCGATCGTCAGGCCCTGCGCATTGATTTCCTCGACCGCGAGGCGCGCCCCATTTTCGTTGTCCTTGCCCAGGTGCGCGATGCCGCCCGTCAACGGGGCCGCGTGACCAATCTTTACGATAGTCGCTTCGCTCGCGGCGGCGACCGCAGCGGACGAAGCCGCCGATGCGCCCGCTCCCGCTTCGCCATCCTGTTTCTTGCCGCACGCGGTCAGCATCGCAACCGCGGCCGCGATGGACACGGCGTAAGCAAATTTGACTCGCATCAAGTAAGGTCTCCTGCGCCTTGCAAAATCCACTGTCCAGGACCTCAAGGCCTTGAGAACGCGCGCATTGTAACTCCAATTATGCGGGTGGCAATATTGTTGAACCGGTGGGGTTTTCCTGCATTGCAACCTGATATTGAAAGCAAAATCCGCAGAAAAGAGCAACCCGGTTGCGATCCGTTTGCGTGCATCAGTTGCACCGTCGCCGAACCCGATGGCACCAAGTGTTGCGGTCCCTCGGCGTGAATGCCGGCTAGGCGGGGGCTTGCGTCCGATATGTCCTTTTATCCCACGCGCGGCAAGAGCACCAATTCAGTGCATGATTAAATCGTCTTAAGCTCTTGGCCTAGATTAAAACAGGGGCGCATCGCTCGAAAATCAATAAAACACCCGATCACAATTTCAAAAAAGTTTGTGCGCGAGAGCACTGAAACGTGCGAATTCATTCGATCCGGCACCTAATTTTCTCAGTGCCCCCCCAGACTCGCGCCATAAAAAAAGCGCGCCCGAGGGCGCGCTTTCCTTTCAGCGATGCTAACGGATTGTCAGGCTGGCAGACCGAGCCCGCGCGGCAGCGGAAACGCGATGTTTTCCTCGATGCCTTCGAGCGCGCGCACGCTGCGCACACCCAGTTCACGCAGACGCGCGATCACTGCCTGGGCGAGCACCTCGGGCGCCGACGCACCGGCGGTCACACCGATGCGGCGCTTGCCCTCCACCCAGACCGGATCGATCTGATCGGGCGAATCGACCATGTAGGCCGGTACGCCGAGCTTCTCGGCGAGTTCGCGCAAGCGGTTCGAATTCGAGCTATTCGGACTGCCGACGACGATCACGACGTCGCACTTCGGCGCCATGAACTTCACGGCGTCCTGGCGATTCTGCGTGGCGTAGCAGATGTCCTGCTTCTTCGGCTCACGGATGGACGGATACTTGGCCTTCAGCGCGCCGATGATTTCGGCGGCGTCGTCGACCGACAGCGTGGTTTGGGTGACGAACGCGATCCGCTCGGGATCGGCGAGCTGCAGCGCCTGCACGTCTTCGATGTCCTCGACCAGATGCATGCCCTCGGCCGCTTGACCCATCGTGCCTTCCACTTCCGGGTGGCCTTTGTGGCCGATCATCACGATGTCGAAACCGTCCTGGCGCATCTTGGCGACTTCGATATGCACCTTGGTCACGAGCGGACAGGTCGCGTCGTATACCCGCAGCCCGCGTGACTCCGCCTCCGAACGCACGGCCTTCGACACGCCATGCGCGCTGAAGATCACCGTGTTGCCAGCCGGCACTTCCTCCAGGTTCTCGATGAAGATCGCACCCTTCTTGCGCAGGTCTTCGACCACATAGGCGTTATGGACGATTTCGTGACGCACGTAGATCGGCGAGCCATACAGCTTGATGGCCCGCTCGACGATCTCGATCGCCCGGTCGACGCCGGCGCAGAAACCGCGTGGCTGGGCCAGCAGGATCTCCGCTTCGGCAAGAGTCGTATCCGTGATGCTCATGTTTACAAAATCCCGATGATTTTCACTTCAAACGCCAGCGCCTGGCCGGCAAGCGGGTGATTGAAATCGAACAGGGCCGACGTTTCGCCGACTTCCTTCAGCACGCCGGCGTAGCGCCCGCCGCCCGGCGCGTTGAATTCGACCAGGTCACCCGGGGAAAAATCCTCGCCGATCACGCTGTTCTCCCGCAGCGTGGCGAGGGACACGCGCTGGATCAGATCCGGATTGCGTGGGCCGAACGCCTGACCCGGCGCTAGCTGAAAGGTCGAATGGTGGCCCACCTTCAAACCCAGCAAAATATCTTCCAGCGGCGGCGCCAGTTGACCTGCACCGAGCAGCAACGTGGCCGGCTTGTCGTTGAACGTGTTGATCACTTCGGCGCCATCGGCAAGGGAAAGCCGGTAATGCAGCGTGACGTGTGAACCGGGTTTCACCTCGGAAATATCGATGATGCTCATGCAATGCTCGCTCAGTCGAAGCGCGCTGCACGCGTGCGCCGCGGGCGCAGTCGACGCGTGTGGCAAACCGTCGGGGTGCCGTGCGCAAAGCGTCTATTGTAAGCCACCTAGCGGGCGCCGGCTTGAGTCCGTCGCGCGTGAGGGTGGCACGGCACTCCGGCGCGTTGCGCCGCGTGTGCGCCGACAACCTTACGCGGAGGACTCTATATATATGGCTGATTTCGCCAGCACAATCGACGAAACACCTGCGGCAAAACTGCGACCGAAGGCGCGCCCACGCGCCACGGGCGGCGCGAAAGCCGCCTCCAATCGGTCGGCCAGGACTCCCTCAGAAACCGCCGACTCGGCGGTCCGCAGCCGGCGGCAACTGTTCCGGGGCAAATGGCTCCGGCGCGACATGCCGCGCGAGCGACTGATCGACCAGGGCCCCGACGTGCTGTCGGACACCGAAATGATCGCGCTCGTGCTCGGCTCCGGCCTGCCCGGTCACGACGTGTTCAGCGTCGCGCGGACGCTGCTCGATCGCTTCGGCTCACTGCGCGCAATGCTCGACGCCACTTATCAGGATTTCGATGGCATTCGCGGCATTGGCCCGGCAAAAAAGGCGCAATTGCTCGCGATCATGGAAATGGCGCGCCGCTCCCTCGTGGACAAGATGCGCAAGCGCCAGCTGATGAATTCGCCCGAAGCGGTCGAAAGTTATCTGCGCCTTCTGATCGGCGGACAGCCGCAGGAGGTGTTCGTGTCGCTGTTTCTCGACGCGCGGCATCGGCTGATCCGCTGCGAGGAAAGCGCGCGCGGCTCGCTCACGCGGATGGCGGTGTATCCACGGGAGATCGTGCGGCGGGCGCTCGCCGCGAACGCGGCCAGCCTGATCGTTGCGCACAATCATCCGTCCGGCGCCGTCGAGCCGAGCGCGAGCGACTGCCGCCTCACGCAGACACTGCGCGACGCGCTCGCGCTCGTCGATGTGCAGCTGATCGATCATCTGGTGATCGGCGCGGACAGCGTATACTCGTTCGCCCGCGCCGGCTGGCCGGAGCTCGCACGCAAGCCCGCTGGAGCGCGGGAAGCGGAAGGGCCACCGCACGGCGCCGTGCCCCGCGTCGCAAATAAGGTTTGATTTTGCGGCTTTTTTTCTGCTAGAATTCCGGTTTGCCTATTTCCAACCCCCTGTTCCGAAGCCATCAAGGCGTTCCGCAAAGGTCAGGCGGCTGTGGTAGCGAAGTGCCTCGATGCAAATTCGGCGCAAGTTCGCACACCCTCAGCGCGGCTCTTTTCGGGAAACTTTCACGGCGTTCGAACTCAGAATTAGCGTATTAGGAGTGCTCTCATGGCACGCGTATGCCAAGTAACTGGGAAAGCGCCGATGAGCGGCAACAACGTTTCCCACGCGAACAACAAGACCAAGCGCCGGTTCTTGCCGAACCTGCAAAGCCGCCGTATCTGGGTGGAAAGCGAAAACCGTTGGGTGCGTCTGCGTATTTCGAACGCCGGCCTGCGCCTGATCGACAAGAACGGTATCGACGCTGTGCTCGCAGACCTGCGCGCACGCGGTGAAGCCTAAGGAGTAAATCATGGCGAAAGGCGCACGCGACAAGATCAAGCTGGAATCGACCGCAGGCACGGGTCACTTCTACACGACCACGAAGAACAAACGCAACATGCCGGAAAAGATGCTGATCAAGAAATTTGATCCGGTCATCCGCAAGCACGTTGACTACAAGGAAACCAAGATCAAGTAATCTTGGCTCTCCAGCCTGACGAAGGCAAAAATATGAAAAGCCTCGCATCCGTGCGAGGCTTTTTTGTTTTTGGGCGGGCTTCGCGATAGCGCAGCAATGCGCGCGCAAATCGCCCTATTCCGTTCGGCCTGCTTTCGCTAGTGCGTCGTGGCGCGTATCCTTTGTCGTTTTCGCGGCGTGCGGTTCGCACGCCGTCATCGCAAAATGAAAGACGGAGATGTGGGTAATGGAATTCGATGTGGCGATTGTCGGTAGCGGTCTGGCTGGTTTGAGCGTCGCGCTCAACCTCGCGCAGACACGGCGCGTTGCTGTGATCGCCAAGCGATCGCTGACCGAGGGCGCGAGCGACTGGGCGCAAGGCGGTATCGCCGCGGTGCTGGATTCCGCGGACAGCGTCGAAAATCACGTGCGCGACACGCTGATCGCGGGTGGCGGTCTGTGCGACGAGGCTGCGACGCGTTTTATCGTCGAGCATGGGCGCGATGCGATCGAATGGCTGATCGAACAGGGCGTGCCATTCACGAAAGACGACGCCGCCGAGCTGGGCTTTCATCTGACGCGCGAAGGCGGCCATAGCCATCGCCGGATCATTCACGCGGCCGACGCGACCGGCCATGCGGTCGTCGCCACGCTCAGCGAGCAGGTGCGCCATCATCCGAACATCACGCTGTTCGAAGATCATCACGCGATCGATCTGATCACGTCCGAACGCCTCGGCCTACCTGGCCGGCGCTGCCATGGTCTGTATGCGCTCGATCTGCAAAGCGGCCGCACCGTTACGATCGAAGCGCCGCATACGGTGCTCGCGACCGGCGGCGCCGGCAAGGTGTACCTGTACACGACCAACCCCGACACCGCGACCGGCGACGGCATCGCGATGGCATGGCGCGCCGGTTGTCGCGTGGCGAACATGGAATTCATCCAGTTCCACCCGACGTGCCTGTTTCACCCGTACGCGAAGTCGTTCCTGATTTCGGAAGCAGTGCGCGGCGAAGGCGGCATTCTGAAGCTGCCCGACGGCACACGCTTCATGCCCAATCACGACGAGCGCGCGGAGCTTGCGCCGCGCGATATCGTCGCGCGGGCGATCGACTTTGAGATCAAAAAACGCGGCATCGACTGCGTGTACCTCGACATCAGCCACCAGCCGGCCGCGTTCCTGCACGAGCATTTCCCGACGATCCTCGCCCGCTGCCTCGAGTTCGGCATCGACATCACGAAAGAGCCGATTCCGGTGGTGCCGGCCGCGCATTACACGTGCGGCGGCGTCGTCACCGATCTGGCGGGGCGCACTGACCTCGCGGGTCTCTACGCGGTCGGCGAAACGTCCTGCACCGGCCTGCACGGCGCGAACCGGCTGGCCAGCAATTCGTTGCTCGAATGCCTCGTGATCGGCCGCGCCGCTGCCGAGGCGATCGAAGCGGAAGGCTTCGCCGCCGCCGTGCACGCGCCGCTGCCGGCTTGGGACGAAAGCCGCGTGTCCGATCCGGACGAGGAAGTGGTGGTCGCGCACAACTGGGACGAACTGCGCCGGCTGATGTGGAACTACGTCGGCATCGTGCGCACCGACAAACGGCTCGAGCGCGCGAAGCACCGGCTCGCGCTGTTGCGCGACGAAATCCACGAGTACTACGCGAACTTCAAGGTAAGCCGCGATCTGCTGGAGCTGCGCAATCTGGTCGACGTGGCGTCCCTGATCGTGGACGGCGCGCGCTCGCGGCGCGAAAGCCGCGGCCTGCATTTCAGTCGCGACTGGCCGGCCACATTGCCCAAGGCGCTGCCGACGGTGCTCACGCCAAAGTATGTCCGCAGGCCGAATGCCTGATGGCATCGCGCCGGAGCATACGCTGAAACGGCGCCGCAAATAACAAGGCCATTGCCGGCAAACTCCGGCAATGGCCTTGTTCAGTCGTCATGGGCGTCGATCGATGCGCTAAGACGCGCGACGCTCAAACGATTCGCATCGAGTAGTCGGTCGCGCGCACGTCCTTGGTCAGCGCACCAATCGACACGCGATCCACGCCCGTCTCCGCGATCGTGCGCACGGTCTCGAAATTGACGCCGCCGGACACCTCGAGCACCGCGCGGCCGGCCGTGACGCGAACCGCGTCGCGCATCATGGCGAACGAGAAGTTGTCGAGCAGAATCGACTCCGCCCGATGCGCGAGCGCGGTTTCAAGTTGTTCGAGCGTTTCGACTTCGATCTGGATGGGCACGCCCGCATTCAACGCGAGAGCCGCGTCCATCGCCGCACCCACTCCGCCGGCCGCCGCAATGTGGTTCTCCTTGATCAGAATGCCGTCGTACAACGCGAGTCGCTGATTGGCACCGCCGCCGACGCGCACCGCGTACTTCTGCGCGAGCCGCAAACCCGGCAGTGTCTTGCGCGTATCGAGAACGCGGGTGCTCGTGTGGGCAATTGCGTCGACATAGCGGCGGGTTGCGCTTGCCACGCCCGACAGCAGTTGCAGGAAATTCATCGCGTTACGCTCGGCGGTCAGCAGCGCGCGTACCGGCCCGCGCAGATCGCAGACCGTCGTATCGGCGCTCATGCGGTCGCCCTCGCGGTAACGCCATTGAACTTCGATGCGCGGATCGACCGCACGCATCACCGCGTCGAACCAAGGCACGCCGCATAGCACCGCTTCCTCGCGCACGATGATGCGCGCGTTGCGAACGTCATCGGCAGGCACGAGGCGGCCGGTCTGATCGCCGCTACCGATATCTTCGGCGAGCGCATCGGCGACGTTGCGCGCGAGCGCAGCGTCGAACGCCTCGCCGTAGTGCGCGTGAATCTCCGCGAAAAGCGGCGATGTTGCGTTGGCCCCATCGCGCGCCACTGCCTGCTCAGGCGCCTTCTGCACCACCGTCATTACGCTGCTCCCACGTTCGAATAGAGTTGCGCGTCGCGCGCGAGATCGCCGCTCGCCTGCACACGCTTCTTGTGACGCGCCGCGAAATCGAGCATACGGTCGATCGGCAGACGCGCCCGCTCGCCGATCGCGCGATCGACGAAGATCTCGTTATGGCCGCGCTCGAGCACATCGGCCAGATTCGCGAGGCCGTTCATCGCCATCCACGGGCAATGCGCGCAGCTCTTGCAGGTCGCGCTGTTGCCGGCCGTCGGCGCGGCAATCAGCGTCTTGCCGGGCGCGGCGAGTTGCATCTTGTGCAGGATGCCGAGGTCGGTCGCGACGATGAAGTGCGTCGCGTCGAGCTTCTGCGCAGCGTCGATCAACTGCGTGGTCGAGCCGACGACGTCCGCCAGCGCGACCACGTTGGCCGGCGACTCCGGATGCACGAGCACCTTCGCGTGCGGATATTCGGCGCGCAGCAGATCGAGCTCGATGCCCTTGAATTCGTCGTGCACGAGGCACGAGCCCTGCCACATCAGCATGTCCGCGCCGGTCTTGCCCTGGATGTAGCTACCGAGATGACGGTCCGGTGCCCAGATGATCTTCTCGCCGCGCGCATGCAGATCGGCGACGATCTCCAACCCGATCGACGACGTCACCATCCAGTCCGCGCGCGCCTTCACGGCTGCGCTCGTGTTCGCGTACACGACCACCGTGCGGTCCGGGTGTGCGTCGCAGAACGCCGAGAACTCGTCGGCCGGACAGCCGAGGTCGAGCGAACAGGTCGCGTCCAGATCCGGCATCAGAATGCGCTTGTCCGGACTGAGAATTTTTGCGGTCTCACCCATGAAGCGCACGCCCGCGACCACCAGCGTCTGCGCTTCGTGATCGCGCCCGAAGCGCGCCATTTCCAGCGAATCGGCCACGCAACCGCCGGTTTCGTCTGCGAGCTCCTGCAATTCAGCGTCGACATAATAATGCGCGACCAGCACCGCTTTCTCGCGCTTGAGCAATTCGCGGATGCGCGCCTTCAGCGCCCGCTTCTCTTCCGCGGACGGCGTCTCGGGCACCTTCGCCCACGCCTGCCCGATCCCGCAGGTCGTGCCCTGCGCCTGAGGCCGATCGAATTCGACGGTCCTGATCGCCTGCTGCTCCATCATCTCCTCTGCCCTCACCTGGCCGCCGCGGCTTGCCACTCGCGCAACACGCGCAATGCATTTCCACGGCCCAAAAACGCAAAACCCCGCCAACGCGGGGTTTTGTGACGTCCTGAAATTTTAATAGATTTCAGGCATATCGACGCAGTCGCATCGCGAAGTCTTGCAGCGCCTTGATGCCGCTCTGCTCGGCGCGATGGCACCAGTCCTGCAATTGCGCCAGCAATTGCTCGCGCGACGCGTTGGAGCGCTCCCACATCGCCGCCAGTTCGTTGCGCATATCGATGTAGGTCTTCAGCTTCTGGCTGCTCGCAAAAATCTGCGGCAGCTGGAGCCTCTGCGGCTCATTAAGGCCCGCCTCTTCCTTGTGGAACCAGCTACGCGCGCCGCGCATCACCTGATACTTCTCGCGCGCTCCGACTTCCTTCAGATGCGCGAGCTCCTGACGGTACGCGCGCTTGATCGCCTTCGCGTAACGCTCCATCACTTCGTAGCGGTTCGCGAGCACGGCCTGCAGCGTGTCCTGATCGAGCACGAGCTTGCCGGTGGTCAGGCGCGGCGTCGGCGCGATCTTCTTCACCTTGGCCAGACGAAACGCCTGCATGATGCGGATGTACATCCAGCCGATGTCGAACTCGTACCACTTGTTCGACAGCTTCGCGGACGTCGCATACGTGTGGTGATTGTTATGCAGTTCCTCGCCACCGATGATGATGCCCCACGGGAAAATGTTGGTGCTCGCATCCGACGAATTGAAGTTGCGATAGCCCCAGAAGTGCGCAAGACCGTTGACCACGCCCGCGGCCCAGAAAGGAATCCAGACCATCTGCACGGCCCAGATGGTCAGACCGACGACGCCGAACAGCGCGACGTTGATCACCATCATCAGGCTTACGCCGAGAATCGGGTATTTCGTGTAGACGTTGCGCTCGATCCAGTCATTCGGCGTACCGTGACTGAACTTGCGCATCGTTTCTTCGTTTTTCGCTTCGGTGCGATAGAGTTCGGCGCCTTCGAGCAGCACTTTCCAGATGCCGCGTGTCTGCGGGCTGTGCGGATCTTCTTCGGTTTCGCACTTCGCGTGATGCTTACGGTGAATCGCCGCCCACTGGCCGGTGAGCATGCCGGTGGTCATCCACAGCCAGAAACGGAAAAAATGGCTCGCGATCGGGTGCAGATCCAGCGCGCGGTGCGCCTGGCAGCGATGCAGATAGACGGTCACGCCGATAATCGTGATGTGCGTCACGATCAGCGTGTACACGACGAGTTGCCACCACGAGAAATGCAGCAGTCCGTGGGCAAGGAAATCGAGCAAAGAATTCAACAAGGTAAGTTACCTGCAGAACGAGAGATACGAAGCACACGCGGTGCGCGTGTCATGAAAGTGAAAGCATACAGCGGGATAGGACGATATTCTACTGGAAGCGTTCCAAGTGTTTGTAACAAATAGGGATTTTTTGTGCGCTATCAAGCCGATAGCGATTGACTCGGCACTGGCGCATCACTTGCGACGGCCAAAAGCTGGCTCTAACGATCGCCGTTGGCGGCCCCGTCGGCGGCCCCGGGCGCTGAATCGGTCGCGGCGTCGTGCGCCGGATCGGTCATTGCTGCCGGGTGCGGCATTGCGCCGCCTGCCCGACCGACGATGCGCACCTCGCGTTGCGCAAGCGGAATCCTGATGCCGTGCTCGGAAAAGAGACGCCAGATGTTGCGGTTGACCGCCGAGAGCACGCCACGTGTGCCGCTCGCCGCGTCTTCGATCCAGAAGCCCAACTCGAGATTGACGCCGTCCGGGCCGAAACCGACCAGAAATGGCGTCGGCGCCGGCTCGCTCAACACCCGCGGCACGTCGGCGGCGGCCAGGGCGAGCAGCGTCATCGCCTGTTCGACGTCGGATGTGTAGGCGATCTGCACGGGCACCCTCGCGTGGCCACGAGTCAGAAACGACGACTGGTTCTGCACGACGTCGGTGATCAACTTCTCGTTCGGAATCAGCGTTTCGATACCGTCGAGTCCGCGCACGACGGTATAGCGCGTGCGAATCTGCGTGACGCGGCCCTGCAGGCCGCCCACGTTGATCGTGTCGCCGATCCGCAACGAGCGGTCGAGCAGGATGATGAAGCCCGACACGTAGTTGCTCGCGATCTTCTGCATGCCGAAGCCGAGCCCGACGCCGAGAGCGCCCCCGAACACACCGAGCACCGTGATGTCGATGCCGACGATCGACAGGCTCATCAGGAGCGCCGCGAGCACGAAGGCCGCGCGGCCGACGCGCGCGACCACCACCTTCAGATTCGCGTCGAGCGTCTTCGAGCGCATCAGGCGGTCTTCGAACGACGAGCCGAGCCACATCGCGACGATCATCGTGACCGCGACCCACAGCAGCCCGGTGATCAGCGACAGCAGCGTCATATGCGCATTGCCGACGCGGAAGCTCACGCTGTCCATCCATGCGATCACGGCGTTCTGAATGCCCAACAGCGTGAGCACCATGCCGACCCAAACGACCACCGACACGATTTTCTCGACCAGAAACAGCCACGGATGCTCGCCCCCTTCGCGGTTGAACACCCGCCGCGCGAAGAAGAACACGATGTAGATCAGCCCGATGCCGACGAGCGGCACCAGCGCCAGATCGAGCAGCGCGGTGTCCATGAACTGGCCGGCGATCGCCCGCGCGAGCCACACGAGCGCCGCGCCGATCAGCGGAAAAGCCGCTCGATCCAGACTTTCCATGCCGAAGCGCAGGCTCTCGTAGCGCGGCGATTGCGACCGCTTGATCCGGCGGCGCAGCGTCCGCGCGAGCAGCCACGCGACGAGCAGCGTCCCGAGCAGGATCGCGACCTGCCACAGCATCACGGGCTGACCGAAGTCGCGCGCGATATCGCTGAACATGTGGGGAAAAGTCGTGTGCATGGACGTCGCCGAAATCGCCGGCACGTGCGGATTCATCAGCCAATCCGTGCGCGCCGGCCTGCAGCCGGTTGCCTAGCTCTGGCGCTCGAGCACGGCGGCGAAGAAGCCGTCGGTCGCGTGGCGATGCGGCCACAGCGACAGGTAGTCGCCCATCTCCAGCTCGATGCGCTGCTCGGCGAGCACGTCGCGCACGGGCACCAGCGCGAAATCAGTGTGGTCGGCGAGGAACTGCTGCACGACCGCCTCGTTTTCCGCGTCGAGAATCGAGCACGTGGCATAGACGAGCCGCCCGCCCTTCTTCACGAGACGCGCCGCGCTCGCGAGAATCGACGCCTGCTTCGGCGCCAGCTCGGCGATCGACCCCGGCGACTGGCGCCACTTCAGATCCGGATTGCGGCGCAGCGTGCCGAGGCCGCTGCACGGCGCATCGACGAGCACGCGGTCGATCTTGCCAGCCAAACGCTTGATCTTCGCGTCGTGTTCGCTGTCGATCAGCACCGGATTCACGTTCGACAGGCCGCTCCTCGCGAGCCGTGGCTTCAGCTTCGCGAGACGACGCTCGGAGATGTCGAACGCGTAGAGTCGGCCGGTCGAGCGCATCGCCGCGCCGAGCGCCAGCGTCTTGCCGCCCGCGCCCGCACAGAAATCGACGATCATCTCGCCGCGCCGCGGCGCGACCAGCGAGCACAGCAGCTGGCTGCCCTCGTCCTGCACTTCGAGCCAGCCCTGCTGGAACGCGTCGAGCTTCGTCAACGCCGGCTTGCCGACCACGCGCACGCCGAGCGGCGCGAACGGCGTCGCGCCCGCCTCGATGCCGGCCTTGGACAGCGCGCCCAGCACGTCGTCGCGGCTCGCCTTGATCGGATTCGCGCGCAGATCCAGCGGCGCCGGGTAGTTCAGCGCGGCGGCCAGCTGCGCGAGTTCCGGACCCTCGAAACGCGTGCTCAAAGCGTGGCAGATCCAGTCGGGCAGATTCAGGCGAATCCGCAGCGGCAGGCTTTCCGGATCGATCTTCGACACGTGTTCGAGCCACGTCGCCTCGGCCTCGCTGACGAACGGCTTCAACGCCGAGCGTCCGACCGTTTGCATCAGGCCCAGCAGGGCCATGCGGCGCGCCGGGCTGCCGGTGCCGCTTTCGGCCAGATGCGCGAACTCCATCCGGCGGCGCAGCACGGCGAACACCGCCTCGGCGATCACACCGCGCTCGGCGTGGCCGAGCTTCGGATGCGCGCGGAAGAAGCGGCTCGTGGTGGCGTCTGCGGGGCCGTTGAGCCGCAGTACTTCGGCCAGCAGCGTTTCAGTTTGTCCAATCAGGAAACCATGCAATCTCATGCGCCCTCTCCGGCGGTGTGACCGGCAAAGAGCCATTGCGGCTCCGACGGCGTAAGCGTGACGCGCGAGCCGTCCAGAGCGAGACGCCCTTCGACGAACCAGCGCACCGCGCGTGGATAAATGATGTGCTCGGTGGCGAGCACGCGTGCGGCGAGCGTCTGTGCGGTATCGCCCGCCTCGACGGGCACGGCCGATTGCACGACGATCGGCCCGTGATCCAGCTTTGATGTGACAAAATGCACCGACGCGCCGTGGAACCGCACGCCGGCGTCGAGCGCCTGCTGGTGAGTCTTCAGGCCCGGAAAGCTCGGCAGCAGCGACGGGTGCACGTTCAGCATGCGCCCGGCGTAATGGTCGACGAAGCGCTCGGTCAGCACCCGCATGAAGCCCGCGAGCACGACGAGGTCCGGCGCGATAGCGTCGATCTGCTCGGCCAGCGCCGCGTCGAAGCTGTCGCGATCCGGAAACTGGCGGTGGTCGACCACCGCCGTGGCGATACCATGCGACGCCGCGAACGTGAGCCCCGCGGCATCGGGACGGTTGGCAATCACGGCGGCGACCCGCGCCGGCCAGCCTTCGCTCGCGCAAGCGCGCACGATGGCTTCCATGTTGCTACCCCGCCCGGAAATCAGGATGACGAGTTTTTTCATGCGCGGATTTTATCATTCGGCAATCGCCCGACCGCGACCGCGCAGCCGTCTATTGCGCCAAGCGTTTATAATCGATTGTTTTGCGGCACCCTGCCCGCGTCCCTATTGCAATCGCAGCAACCCGCTATCGTGAGAGTCTTCCGCGGTCTTCCCAATGCCGAGAGCCGCGCGCCGTGCGCGCTGACCATCGGCAACTTCGACGGTGTCCACCGCGGCCACCAGGCTCTGCTCGCGCACGTGCGCGCGGCCGCCAACGCGCGCGGCCTGCCCGTCTGCGTGATGACCTTCGAGCCGCACCCGCGCGAGTTCTTCAACCCGGCCGGCGCGCCGCCGCGCATCGCGATGCTGCGCGACAAGCTCGAGGCGCTGCGCACCAACGGAGTCGACCGGGTCGTCGTCGAGCACTTCAATCACACGTTCGCGAGCCAGTCGCCAGATGCGTTCGTCGAGCGGATCATCGTCAACGGCTTGCACGCGCGCTGGATCATGATCGGCGACGACTTTCGCTACGGCGCGAAGCGGGCCGGCGATTTCGCGTCGCTGCGCGAGGCCGGCAAGCATTACGGCTTCGAGGTCGAACAGATGGCGACGGTCGCCGATCCGTCGGGCGCGCGCATCTCGAGCTCGGGCGTACGCGCGGCGCTGGTCGCGGGCGACCTCGACTCGGCGCGCGCCGCGCTCGGCCGCGACTATCTGATCAGCGGCCACGTTACCCATGGCATGAAGCTCGGCCGCGATCTCGGCTTTCCGACGCTTAATCTGCCGATCGCGCACAAGCGTCCGGCTCTGGCCGGCATCTTCGTCGTACAGGTGCACGGCATCGCCGAGCACCCGCTGCCGGGCGTCGCGAGCCTCGGCCTGCGCCCCACCGTCGACGATTCCGGCCGCGTGCTGCTGGAAGTGCACCTGCTCGATTGGCACGGCGACGCGTATGGCAAGCTCGTGCGCGTCGAATTTCTGAAGAAGCTGCGCGACGAGGAGAAGTTCGTCGACCTCGAAACGCTTACCGCCGCGATCGCGCGCGACGTCGCCAATGCGCGCGCATGGTTCGCCGCGGTCGGCGCCGGCACGCCGGGCAGCCGTTCCACCGGTTTCGCCACCTCGGCCACCGACCGAATTAGATAACCGCCGCGGTTCGGGCCGGCGCGCCGCGCCGCACGAACCGTCGCCGCGCATCGAAGGGCATCCGGGTTTCACGCGGAGCCGCCCGCCGGGCGCGCCCCGCTCCTCGCGCAGCGCGTAATCCGCGCGCCGCTACGCATAGAAACGAATTCACCGCCACCCACATCATGAGCAACAAGAAAGCCGATTCGAAACCGCAGTCCCGCTACCCGGTCAACCTGCTCGACACGCCGTTTCCGATGCGCGGCGACCTGCCCAAGCGCGAGCCGCAATGGGTCAAGGACTGGCAGGAACGCAAGGTGTACGACAAGATCCGCGCCGCCTCCAAGGGCCGCACGAAGTTCATCCTGCACGACGGGCCGCCGTATGCGAACGGCGACATCCACCTCGGCCACGCGGTGAACAAGATCCTGAAGGACATGATCGTCAAGGCGCGCAATCTGGCGGGCTTCGACGCGGTCTACGTGCCGGGCTGGGACTGCCACGGCATGCCGATCGAAATCCAGATCGAAAAGCAGTTCGGCAAGTCGCTGCCGGCGGCCGAAGTGATGCAGAAGGCGCGCGCCTACGCGACCGAGCAGATCGAGAAGCAGAAGGCCGGCTTCCGCCGCCTGGGCGTGCTCGGCGACTGGGACAATCCGTACAAGACGATGAACTTCGCGAACGAAGCCGGCGAAATCCGCGCGCTCGCGAAAATCATGGAAAAGGGCTACGTGTTCCGCGGCCTGAAGCCGGTCAACTGGTGTTTCGACTGCGGCTCGGCGCTCGCTGAAGCGGAAGTCGAGTACAAGGACAAGACCGATCCGACCATCGACGTGCTATTCAGCTTCGCCGAACCGGAGAAGACCGCGCAGGCGTTCGGCCTTGCCGCGCTGCCGCGCAACGAAGGCGGCATCGTGATCTGGACCACCACGCCGTGGACCATTCCCGCCAACCAGGCGCTGAACCTGCATCCGGAAATCGTTTACGCGCTCGTCGACACGCCGCGCGGCCTGCTGATCCTCGCCGAGGAACGCGTCGAGGCCTGCCTGAAGCTGTACGGCCTCGAAGGAAACGTCATCGCGACGACGCCGGGCGAAAAGCTCGTGAACCTGCGCTTCAACCACCCGCTCGCGTCCGCGCATCCGGGCTACAAGCGCACCGCGCCGGTCTATCTCGGCGACTACGTGACGACCGAAACCGGCACCGGCATCGTGCACTCGTCGCCGGCGTACGGCGTGGAAGACTTCGTGTCGTGTAAGTCGCACGGCATGGCCGACTCGGACATCATCAACCCGGTGATGGGCGACGGCCGCTACATCGAATCGCTCGCACTGTTCGGCGGCCTGTCGATCTGGGCGGCGAATCCGCAGATCGTCGAGGCGCTGCAAGGCGCCGGCGCGCTGCTGCGCACCGAAAAGTACACGCACAGCTACATGCACTGCTGGCGCCACAAGACGCCGATCATCTACCGCGCCACTTCGCAGTGGTTCGCCGGCATGGACGTGAAGCCGAACGACGGCGACAAGACGCTGCGCGAGACCGCGCTCGAAGGCATCGAGAACACGGCGTTCTATCCGTCGTGGGGCAAGCAGCGCCTCTTCAGCATGATCGCGAACCGCCCGGACTGGACGCTGTCGCGCCAGCGCCAATGGGGCGTGCCGATGGCGTTCTTCGTGCACAAGGAAACCGGCGAGCTGCATCCGCGCACGCTGGAGTTGCTCGAACAGGTCGCGCAGCGTGTCGAGAAGGAAGGTATCGAGGCATGGCAATCGCTCGATCCGCGTGAGCTGATCGGCGACGACGCCAACCTGTACGAAAAGAACCGCGACACGCTCGACGTGTGGTTCGACTCGGGCACCACGCACTGGCACGTGCTGCGCGGCTCGCACAAGGATGAGCTGCAGTTCCCGGCCGACCTGTACCTCGAAGGCTCGGACCAGCATCGCGGCTGGTTCCATTCGTCGCTGTTGACCGCGTCGATGCTTGATGGCCGCCCGCCCTACAACGCGCTGCTCACCCACGGCTTCACCGTCGACGGCGAAGGCCGCAAGATGAGCAAGTCGCTCGGCAACGGCATCGATCCGCATGAAGTGGCGAACCGCCTCGGCGCGGAAATCATCCGCCTGTGGATCGCGTCGACCGACTACTCGGGCGAACTCGCGATCTCCGAGGAAATCCTGAAGCGCGTGACGGAAGGCTATCGCCGTATCCGCAATACGCTGCGCTTCCTGCTCGCGAACCTGTCGGACTTCGACTTCGCGCAGCACGCGCGTCCGGTGGAAGACTGGCTTGAAATCGACCGTTACGCGGTGGCGCTGTCGGCGAATCTGCAGAACGACATCCTCGCGCACTACGAGAAGTACGAGTTCCACCCGGTCGTCGCCAAGCTGCAGACGTTCTGCTCGGAAGACCTGGGCGGCTTCTACCTCGACGTGCTGAAGGACCGCCTGTACACGACCGCGGCGGATTCGGTCGCGCGCCGCTCGGCGCAGACCGCGCTCTACCACATCGCGCACGGCCTGCTGCGCGTGATGGCGCCGTTCCTGTCGTTCACCGCGGAAGAAGCGTGGAAGGTGTTCCAGCCGGACAGCGAAACGATCTTCACCGAGACTTACCACGCGTATCCGGCCGTGCCGGACGCGGGCGCGCTGCTCGACAAGTGGACGCTGCTGCGCGCGGTCCGCGGCGACGTGACCAAGGCGCTCGAAGAGGCGCGGGTCGCGAACCTGATCGGCTCGTCGCTGCAGGCGGAAGTCGAAATCCGCGCGAGCGGCGCGCGTTACGACGCGCTCGCGAGCCTCGGCGACGACCTGAAGTTCGTACTGATCACGTCGGCGGCGACCGTCGTCAAGGTCGATAGCGAAGCGGACGAAGGTGTCGAAGTGATCGCCTCGAAGTACCTGAAGTGCGAACGCTGCTGGCACTATCGCGCGGACGTCGGCGCGAACCCCGAGCATCCGTCGCTGTGCGGCCGCTGCTTCAGCAATCTGTTCGGCAGTGGCGAAACGAGGAGCGCGGCATAATGGCGAGAACCATGTCGAAAACGTCCACCGCAAGCGGCTCGCTCGCACCTTGGCTCGGCATCGCGCTGATCGTGATCCTGTTCGACCAGCTGACGAAAATCGCGGTGCGCAAAGTGTTCGCCTACGGTGTGCCGCACGAAGTTACGCCGTTCTTCAACCTGATTCTCGTGTTCAACCGCGGCGCCGCGTTCAGCTTCCTGGCGATGGCGGGCGGCTGGCAGCGCTGGGCGTTCACCGCGCTCGGCGTGGTCGCGGCGCTCGTGATCTGCTACCTGCTCAAGCGGCATAGCGGGCAAAAAATGTTCTGCACGGCGCTCGCGCTGATTCTCGGCGGCGCGCTCGGCAATGTGATCGACCGGCTCGCGTACGGCCACGTGATCGACTTCCTCGACTTCCACGTGGGCGGCTGGCACTGGCCGGCGTTCAATCTCGCCGACAGCGCGATCACGATCGGTGCGATCCTGCTCGTGATCGACGAGTTGCGGCGGGTACGCGGCACACGCTAACGTCGCCGACGTGAGGCACGGCCGCGGTTGCGAGAGCCGCGCCTCACGTCCGGTTTGAAACGTGCGGCGACGGCGACGGGCAACGCCCTCGCGCCGCCTCGCGATCACGCTTTGTCGGAGGCTTTCGTTGGCAACCGCTGAACTCGCAGGCAAACATCTCGTCCTCGGCATGACGGGCGGCATCGCCTGCTACAAGATCGCCGAACTCACGCGTCTGCTGACCAAGGCAGGCGCGACCGTGCAGGTCGTCATGACCGATGCGGCCACCCAGTTCATCACCCCCATCACGATGCAGGCGCTGTCGGGCCGGCCGGTCTACACGAGCCAGTGGGACGCTCGCGTGCCGAACAACATGGCGCACATCGATCTGTCGCGCGAAGCCGATGCGATCGTGATCGCGCCGGCGTCGACCGACTTCCTCGCCAAGCTCGCGCACGGCATGGCCGACGATCTGCTGTCGACTCTGTGCATCGCGCGCGACTGCCCGCTGCTCGTCGTGCCGGCGATGAACCGGCAGATGTGGCAAAACCCGGCCACGCAGCGCAACGTCGCGCAATTGCGCGCGGACGGCATCGCCGTGCTCGGCCCCGATTCGGGCCCGCAGGCTTGCGGCGAAATCGGCGACGGCCGCATGCTCGAAGCGGCCGCGACCTACGAAGCGATCGCGTCGTTCTTCGCGCCGAAGATCCTGTCCGGCCGGCGTGTGCTCCTGACCGCCGGGCCGACCTTCGAACCGCTCGACCCGGTGCGCGGCATCACCAATCGCTCGAGCGGCAAGATGGGCTTCGCGCTCGCGCGCGCCGCGCAGCAGGCCGGCGCCGACGTGCATCTGGTCGCTGGTCCAGTCGCGCTGGAAACGCCGTGGGGCGTATTGCGCGAGGACGTGCAGACCGCGCAGCAGATGCACGACGCGGTGATGCGCGCGGTCGCCCAAGCGGACATCTTTATCGGCGTCGCGGCGGTGGCCGACTGGCGCGTCGACCACGTGAGCGATCAGAAGATCAAGAAGACCGCCGAGCGCACGCTGCCGAACTTTTCATTCGTCGAAAATCCGGACATCCTGGCCGCGGTCGCCCGGCTGCCGAAGCCGCCGTTCGCGGTCGGCTTCGCCGCCGAAAGCGACAATCTCGAAGTCCACGGCGAGGAAAAGCGCGCGCGCAAGAACGTGCCGCTGCTGATCGGCAATCTGGGGCCGCAAACGTTCGGGCTCGACGACAATGAAGTGATTCTGTTCGAAGCAGGCCGCGCGACGAAGCTGCCACGCGCCGACAAGCAGACGCTGGCGCGCGCGCTGATCGCGGAAATCGCGAAGCGTGTGCCGGCCGGCATCAGTCCGGTTGGCTGAACGAGCGAGCGGCATTGGGCCCGTGTGGCCCTGCTGCCTTTGCCCGGCTAGCCGACAGGAACCATCTGGAGCACTACTGCCATGACGCTACTCTCCGTGCTCGATCAAACACCGGTGATCGCCGGCCATTCGGTGGCGGACGCGATCGCCGCGACCATCGAACTCGCGCAGCTTGCCGACGACCTCGGCTACACGCGCTACTGGTGCGCCGAGCACCACGGCCTGCGCGGCGTGTCGAATCCCTGCCCTGAAGTGATGCTGGCGCGCCTCGGCAGCGTGACCAAACGCATTCGCATCGGCTCGGGCGGCATCATGCTGCCGTACTACAGCCCGTTCAAAGTCGCCGAGCAGTTCATGATGCTCGAGGCGCTATTTCCGAACCGCGTCGATCTCGGCGTCGGACGCGCGCCGGGCGGCGACATGCGCACCGCGCAGGCGGTCGCGGCCGGCGCTTACAATCGCGGCGAGATTTTTCCGCAGCAGGTCGCCGAGCTGCTCGGCCTCATGCACGGCGCGCTGCCCGACGATCATTTCGCGCAGGGTGTGCTGCTGCAGCCGCAAATCGATACGCGCCCGCAACTGTGGATGCTCGGCTCGAGCGAATTCGGCGGTCTGCTCGCGGCGCAGCTCGGCATCCGCTTCTCGTTCGCGCATTTCATCAACGCGCATTTCGGCAAGCAAGTCGCGCTGGCGTATCGCGAACGCTTCCAGCCTGGTAACGAGGCGTCGCAGCCGTATCTGGCGGCCGCGGTCTTCGTGATCTGCGCGGATACCGAGCAGGAAGCCGCGGACCTCGAAAAAGCCGTCGATCTACGTCGCGTGCAGATGGCGTATGGTCTGAACGAACCGATTCCGTCGATCGAGCAAGGCATCGCGCAGGAATATGGCGAGCGCGAACAGCTCGTGATCGACCGCGAAAAGCCGCGCAGCATCATCGGCACGCCTGAGCGCGTGACCGAGCGGCTCACGGATTTGCAGCAGCAGTTCCAGGCCGACGAGCTGATGGTGCTGACCGTCGCGGGCAGCTATCGCGCGCGCTTGCGCTCCTACGAACTGCTCGCCGACGCATTTCAGCTCGGCTCGAACCAGGCGGCTTGATCGCAGAGGTTTTGCCGGTCAGCCGTGTGCCCCTCCACCAAACCCACCCCCACTCTCGAACCTGAATGAAACTCGACCTGAAGATTCTCGATCAGCGCATGCGCGAACAGCTCCCCGCTTACGCGACGACCGGTAGCGCCGGCCTCGATCTGCGCGCCTGCCTCGACGAACCGCTGACGCTGAAACCCGGCGAAACTGCGCTGGTGCCGACCGGACTCGCGATCCACGTCGGCGACCCCGGTTATGCGGCGCTGATTCTGCCGCGCTCGGGTCTCGGCCATAAGCATGGGATCGTGTTAGGCAATCTGGTCGGCCTGATCGATTCCGACTACCAGGGGCAACTGATGATTTCGACGTGGAATCGCGGCGAAACGACGTTCGTGCTGAATCCGATGGAACGCCTCGCGCAACTGGTGATCGTCCCGGTCGTGCAGGCCAGGTTCAACATCGTCGATGACTTCGAGGAAAGCGTGCGCGGCGCGGGCGGGTTTGGCAGCACCGGCAAGCATTGATCGATTGCTGCGACGCGGCGGCTGCGGCGTTAAGCGCGCGCCGCGAGCAGAAGATCAGAGCATAAAAAACGGCGCGGGATAAAACCCGCGCCGTTCTGTTTTTGGCGTCTGGCCAGCTTGACTCAATGCCGGCCTGACTGACATCACTCGACTTCCACCGCCTCAGGATTCGGATTACGCGGCGCCGGATGCTCGTCGAAGGTCAACTGCACCTTGTCGTCCGCATCGACGTCGACCGTCACGCGGCCGCCGTTCATCAGCTTGCCGAACAGCAGCTCGTCGGCGAGCGCGCGACGGATCGTGTCCTGGATCAGGCGCTGCATTGGCCGCGCGCCCATCAACGGATCGAAACCGTGCTTCGCCAGATGCTTGCGCAGCGCATCGGTGAACAGCGCATCGACCTTCTTCTCGTGCAACTGATCTTCCAGCTGCATCAGGAACTTGTCGACCACGCGCATGATGATTTCCTCATCGAGCGCACGGAAGCTGATCGTCGCGTCCAGACGGTTGCGGAACTCCGGCGTGAACATGCGCTTGATGTCGACCATCTCGTCGCCCGCCTCGCGGCGATTCGTGAAGCCGATCACTGCCTTGCCCATCGCCTCGGCGCCCGCGTTCGTCGTCATGATGATGATGACGTTGCGGAAGTCCGCCTTGCGGCCGTTGTTGTCCGTCAGCGTGCCGTGGTCCATCACCTGCAGCAGCACGTTGAAGATGTCCGGATGTGCCTTCTCGATTTCGTCGAGCAGCAGCACGCAGTGCGGCTTCTTCGTGATCGCCTCGGTCAGCAGGCCACCCTGGTCGAAACCGACGTAGCCCGGCGGCGCGCCGATCAGCCGGCTCACCGCGTGACGCTCCATGTACTCCGACATGTCGAAGCGGATCAGCTCGATGCCGAGCGTGAACGCGAGCTGCTTCGCGACCTCGGTCTTGCCGACACCGGTCGGACCGGAGAACAGGAACGCGCCGATCGGCTTGTCGAGCTTGCCGAGGCCCGCTCGCGCCATCTTGATCGCCGCCGACAGCGCGTCGATGGCCGGGTCCTGGCCGAACACGACGCTCTTCAGGTCGCGGTCGAGCGTCTGCAGCTTGCTGCGATCGTCTTGCGACACGCTTTGCGCCGGCACGCGCGCGATCTTCGAGATGATTTCCTCGATCTCGTTCTTGCCGATGGTCTTCTTCTGCTTCGACTTCGGCAGAATGCGCTGCGCCGCGCCCGCTTCGTCGATCACGTCGATCGCCTTATCCGGCAAATGACGATCGGTGATGAAGCGCGCCGACAGCTCAGCCGCCGCCGACAGCGCACCCGACGAATACTTGACGCCGTGGTGCTCCTCGAAACGCGACTTCAGCCCGCGCAGGATCGCCACCGTCTGCTCGACGGTCGGCTCGGTCACGTCGACCTTCTGGAAACGACGCGACAGCGCCGCGTCCTTTTCGAAGATGCCGCGATATTCGGTGAAGGTGGTCGCGCCGATGCACTTCAGCGTGCCCGACGAGAGCGCCGGCTTCAGCAGGTTCGACGCATCCAGCGTGCCGCCGGACGCGGCGCCCGCGCCGATCAGCGTATGGATTTCGTCGATGAACAGAATGGCGTGCGGACGCTCCTTCAGTTCCTTCAGCACCGTCTTCAGACGCTGCTCGAAGTCGCCGCGGTACTTGGTGCCAGCGAGCAACGCGCCCATGTCGAGCGAATACACCTGGGCATCCGCGAGGATATCCGGCACTTCGCCGCGCGTGATGCGCCATGCGAGCCCTTCGGCGATCGCGGTCTTGCCGACACCGGCTTCGCCGACCAGCAGCGGATTGTTCTTGCGCCGGCGGCACAGCACCTGCACCACGCGCTCGACTTCCGACTCGCGCCCGATCAGCGGATCGATGCGGCCGTCCTTCGCCATCTGGTTCAGGTTCTGCGTGAACTGGGCGAGCGGCGTTTCCTTCTGCGCGGCGGCTTCGTCGGACTCGGCATTCGCGTCGCTCGCTTTCGCGGCGTCCGAACTGCTCGTCTTGGCGATGCCGTGCGAGATGAAATTGACCACGTCCAGACGCGTGACGCCCTGCTGCTGCAGGTAGTACACCGCGTGCGAATCCTTCTCGCCGAAGATCGCGACCAGCACGTTCGCGCCGGTCACTTCCTTCTTGCCGTTCGAGGTGGACTGCACATGCATGATCGCGCGCTGGATCACACGCTGGAAACCGAGCGTGGGCTGCGTGTCGACGTCGTCCGTGCCCGGCACGGTCGGCGTGTTGTCATGAATGAAGTTGCGCAGGTTCTGACGCAGATCCTCGATATTGGCCGCGCATGCGCGCAGTACCTCTGCCGCCGTCGGGTTATCCAACAGCGCGAGCAAAAGATGTTCGACCGTTATGAACTCGTGCCGTGCCTGGCGCGCTTCCATGAACGCCATATGCAGGCTGACTTCCAGTTCCTGGGCAATCATGCTTCCTCCATCACACACTGCAGCGGATGCCCGGCCTGCCGTGCGTGGGTAACGACTTGCTCGACTTTGGTCGACGCGATGTCCCGCGTATAGACCCCACAAACTCCCCTGCCCTCGCGATGCACCTTCAACATGACCTGCGTTGCGGTTTCACGATCCTTATTGAAATATTCCTGCACGATCATCACGACAAATTCCATCGGCGTGAAGTCGTCATTCAGCAGCACCACCTTGTACATGGACGGCGGCTTGAGTTTCTGCTCCTGCCGTTCCAGTACGGTGCCGTCCTGCTTGTCCGGGATAATCGCCATACACCCATTCTAAACAACTAGGACAGGCCCGCAATCCTGTCAAAACCCGGCCGCCCGGCCGATGAGCCCGTTCGCTGCCGCCCGGCTGTCACGACGCTGTCATGATCGGCGCGGCCTCTCGCGTTATCGACGGGCCGATTGCGGTGCCGGCCCCCATCCTGTCATGCACGGTGCGTGCTGCACCGCGGTCGGATCGAGTATCGCACAACCTGCCGGTACTGGCTGCGAGCGCTCGCAGCGCTGGGCGTCGGCGCCGCGGGCACAGTCAGCATGTGAGTCGATTATGCGACTTTTCAAGCCACGCCGCTTGCGCCACCGCACATACGGAAGCGGTAAAAACCCTGGAAAGCGGCCTGTTTGCAACGCGACAACGACGTCTCAAAATTTTCTTGACACTCGAATAAAGAGCCCCAACAATCAAGCTGGCACTTTTTTCACTAAGCCATAATTTCGAAAAAATGCCGATGGTGAGCTTGTGAGGAGGGGACGACTGCCTCGCGCAGTCGTGGCTTTTCGAGGGCTCGTGGTAGTGACATGAGTTACAGGGGAAGTTGGAAATGGCAACTGGTACGGTCAAATGGTTTAACGACGCCAAAGGTTTCGGATTCATCACGCCTGATGAGGGCGGTGAGGATCTGTTTGCACACTTCTCGGCCATCCAGATGAATGGGTTCAAAACCCTGAAGGAAGGTCAGAAGGTCACCTTCGAGGTCGTGCAAGGCCCGAAAGGCAAACAGGCATCGAACATTCAGACTCCTGCCTGAGGCGGCTCTGCGGCGGTTCGTTACCCGTCCTTTTTGAAACCCGGCTTCTTGCCGGGTTTCTTTTTTGCGGTGGCTTTCTGTTGCAGCGGATTTTCCCGCCGGAAAATCGCGCGAAAATCCCGGGTATAAAAATACCCCGGCCGTTTGCTGGCGCCGGGGTTTTTATGCAAACTGGATAATCCCGGCGCATCAATTACATATTTTCGATCATCACTTGCCCAAATGCGGAACACGACACCTGGGTCGCGCCTTCCATCAGACGGGCAAAATCGTAAGTCACGCGCTTTTGCAGGATCGATTTTTCCATCGATCTGATTATCAGATCCGCCGCCTCGAACCAGCCCAGGTGGCGCAGCATCATTTCCGCCGACAGGATTTCCGAGCCGGGATTCACGTAGTCCTTGCCCGCGTATTTCGGCGCCGTGCCATGAGTCGCCTCGAACATCGCAACCGAATCCGACATATTCGCGCCCGGCGCGATACCGATGCCGCCAACCTGCGCGGCGAGCGCGTCGGAGATGTAGTCGCCGTTCAGGTTCAGCGTGGCGATCACGTCGTATTCGGCCGGGCGCAGCAGGATCTGCTGCAGGAACGCGTCGGCGATCACGTCCTTCACGACGACGTCGCCGCCGGTCTTCGGATTCCTGACTTTCATCCACGGACCGCCGTCCATCAGTTCCGCGTTGAACTCTTTCTGCGCGAGCGCGTAGCCGTAGTCGCGAAACGCGCCTTCGGTGTACTTCATGATGTTGCCCTTGTGCACCAGCGTCACCGAGCGGCGTTCATTGTCGATCGCATACTGGATCGCCTTGCGCACCAGACGTTCGGTCCCTTCGCGCGACACCGGCTTGATGCCGATGCCCGACGAATCCGGGAAGCGGATCTTCTTCACGCCCATTTCTTCGCGCAGGAACCTGATGATCTTCTTCGCCTGTTCGGATTCGGCCGGCCATTCGATGCCCGCGTAAATGTCTTCCGAGTTCTCGCGGAAGATCACCATGTTGGTCTTCTCGGGCTCACGCACCGGCGACGGCACGCCCTTGAAATACTGCACCGGACGCAGGCACACGTAGAGGTCCAGTTCCTGGCGCAACGCGACGTTCAGCGAGCGGATGCCGCCGCCGACCGGCGTGGTGAGCGGCCCCTTGATCGATACGATGTATTCCTTGACCGCCTGCAACGTTTCGTCCGGCAGCCATACGTCCGGGCCGTACACCCGGGTCGCCTTCTCACCCGCGTAGATTTCCATCCAGTGGATTTTCTTCTTGCCGCCGTACGCCTTTTCGACCGCCGCATCGACGACCTTGAGCATGACCGGCGTGATGTCCAGACCGGTGCCGTCGCCTTCGATGTACGGGATGATCGGTTCGTCGGAAACGTTGAGCGAGAAGTCGGCGTTGACGGTGATCTTATCGCCACCTGCCGGAACCTTGATGTGCTGATACGGCATGATCGGACTCCAGTGAAAGCCGTGCAAAAGCTGATGGGAGACTGCGAAAGAGATACGCTCGCCACGCAATGCCGAACCGCCGCGAGCGGCCTGGCCGCTATTCTAGCCCACGCCCCAGGCACGACGCGGCCGCCGCGGGCTCCGTGCTTTCCAACATCGACGACCCCTCGACCGCGCCACGCTCCTCTATAAGATACAAGAATCTGCCTGCCGATTTATGCATTATCATCGCGCCGTACCGCTCTGCCGTCTCGCTCTCCTATGCGCCTTCTCGCCCTCAACAAGCCGTTCGGCACCATCTGTCAATTTTCGCCACATGAGACGCGCGCGTCGCTTGCAGACTGGGTCAAGGTACCCGGTGTCTATCCGGCCGGCCGCCTCGACTCGGATAGCGAAGGCCTGCTGCTGCTCACCGACGACGGCGCGCTGCAGGCGCGCATCGCGGAGCCGCGTCACAAGCTCGTCAAACGCTATTGGGCGCAAGTCGAAGGCGCGGTCGACGACGCCGCGTTGAAACAGCTCGCACGCGGCGTCGATCTCGGTGACTACGTGACACGCCCATGTCAGGCGAGCTATGTCGAACCGTCTGGCTCGCTATGGACGCGCACGCCGCCGATCCGCTATCGCGCTGCGATCCCGACCACGTGGATCGAACTGTCGATCACAGAAGGCAAGAACCGTCAGGTGCGTCGCATGACGGCCGCGGTCGGTTTTCCGACGCTGCGTCTCGTGCGCGTCGGCATCGGTGCGCTTGACATTTTTTCACTCGGACTACAACCGGGTGAGAGCGTCGAGTTGCGAGCGAACGCGCCGTGGGATGGCGTCGCCTGAACGCGAATCAGGCTGCACGTGATCACTGGAAACACGTTTCACGGCCGTGACAATCAACGCTAACTCGTTGTAGCAGCACACAAAACAATGCGTGAAACGCAAGCCCGAAATGCGTGAAACAAATGAGCTCGCGCGAGCCTGCGTGATGCAGTTCGATCGCGTGTGATGACGACAAAAATTTCCGCGCAATTCACGTCAACCGCCGTACAAGTCCACGCGTTATTCGACGCAGATGCCGCCGAAGCTATCCGGCATTCAGCCTTAAAGACCTTTGCATAAGCCGTTTTTGCGCGGCGAGTACGAAAGTCCGAACGCTAGCAGACGCGTCGAAAAATTTTGTTCGATGCGGCTGTCAACCGAAAGGTGGATGGCACGTTTACCGACATGACTCTACATTTGCCGGGTCATTTGGTTAATTAACTCAAGCTGAGGATTCACAAAATGAACAAACTGATCGCCGCTCTGGTCGCTGGCCTCTTCGCAACGGCAGCATTCGCACAAGCATCGGCACCGGAAGCAGCTTCGGCAGCTCCGGCAGCAGCCTCGTCGGCAAAGAAGACCACCAAGCACGCTCACAAGAAGTCGCACAAGAAGGCAGCAGCAGCTGCTGCAGCTTCGGCAGCTTCGGAGTAAGTTGCTTGTAAAAACGCAGTAAAGAACTAGCTTCATTGCCGTTCTTACGGCGTTGTAAGGCAGATCACCGCAAGGCGATCTGCCTTTTTGTTTTTGACACGCTCGCGTAACATGCGCGGGTCGATTTCAGCAAGGAGTCTTGTCGTGCGATTTTCCATCCGCTCGTCGGTGGCGCGTTTCGCCGTTGCCGTTGCACTGCCGCTCGCGGCGCTGTCGTTCGCCGCTACCACGGCTCCCGCCCTGGCGCAGCAGATGCCGCCGGGCGCCAAGCAGCCGGGCGAGTTTCCGCGGGTCAAGCTGACCGCTGGTATGTTCGTGATCGACGCGGCCGTCGCCGCCAATGACGCGGATCGCGAACAGGGCTTGATGTATCGCACGAAGCTCGGGCCGAACGAAGGCATGCTGTTCGTGTTCAACGAGAACGCGGGCCACTGCTTCTGGATGAAGAACACGCTGATTCCGCTGTCGATCGCGTTCATACGCGCCGACGGCACGATCACCGACATCGACGAGATGCAGGCCGAGACCACCAACAACCACTGCCCGACGCACAACGGCGTGTTCGCGCTGGAAATGCCCAAGGGCTGGTTCACGGCGAAGGGCATCAAGCCGGGCATGCAGATCCAGGGCTTGCCGCCGGTGCCGGGTATCACGCAGTAGAGCACCTCACAGCCGGGCTGCGCCCCTGCGCGGCGCCCCGCAGATGGCCACCCGAGCGTCTCCGTAAACTGCCACTGGCCAGCCCGGCCGTCCCGCCCTGCTTTCCCGCAAAAACCCGGCGCCTCAACCCGAGGCCCCGGTTTTTTTTCCGCCCGCACAGCCCCGCGCGGCCAGCCTTCGCGCCGGCTGGCAGGATTCATGCAAAAGACCCATCGAAGCGCTATCCTTGTAATCTCGATTTGGTAACGCCACATAAAGCACCACCCAGACTCCCCGGGCGGCTTACGCGGTCGCCCGGCATGCGTTTCAGGCGCGCCATTACAAGGAGATTCACGTGCCCCGCAAGACTCCAATCGAGCGCTACCGGAATATCGGCATCAGCGCTCACATCGATGCCGGCAAAACCACCACCACCGAACGGATCCTGTTCTACACCGGCGTGACCCACAAGATCGGCGAGGTTCACGACGGTGCGGCGACGATGGACTGGATGGAACAGGAGCAGGAGCGCGGCATCACGATCACGTCGGCGGCCACGACCGCGTTCTGGAAAGGCATGGCCGGCAACTACCCCGAGCATCGGATCAACATCATCGACACCCCCGGGCACGTCGACTTCACGATCGAAGTCGAGCGCTCGATGCGCGTGCTCGACGGCGCGTGCATGGTGTACGACTCGGTCGGCGGCGTGCAGCCGCAATCGGAAACCGTGTGGCGCCAGGCAAACAAGTACAAGGTGCCGCGCATCGCGTTCGTCAACAAGATGGACCGCGTCGGCGCGGACTTCTTCCGCGTGCAGCGGCAGATCGGCGAACGCCTGAAGGGCGTCGCCGTGCCGATCCAGATTCCAATCGGCGCGGAAGAGCACTTCCAGGGCGTGGTCGACCTCGTCAAGATGAAGGCGATCTACTGGGACGACGCGAGCCAGGGCATCAAGTTCGAGTATCGCGACATTCCGGCTGAACTCGCCGCAACGGCGAAGGAATGGCACGACAAGATGGTCGAGGCCGCGGCCGAGGCGAACGAGACGCTGCTCGAAAAGTACCTGGGCGGCGAGCATCACCTCAGCGAAGAAGAAATCAAGCAGGGCATTCGCGCGCGCACGATCGCCAACGAGATCGTGCCGATGCTGTGCGGCAGCGCGTTCAAGAACAAGGGCGTGCAGGCGATGCTCGACGCGGTGATCGACTATCTGCCGTCGCCGGTCGACGTGCCCGCGATCACCGGTCACGACGAGCACGACAAGGAGATCGAGCGTCATCCGAACGACGACGATCCGTTCTCGGCGCTCGCCTTCAAGATCATGACCGACCCGTTCGTCGGCCAGTTGATCTTCTTCCGCGTGTACTCGGGCGTCGTCAATTCGGGCGACACGGTCTACAACGCGGCCAAGGAAAAGAAGGAGCGCCTCGGCCGCATCCTGCAGATGCATGCGAACGAGCGCAAGGAAATCAAGGAGGTCTACGCGGGCGACATCGCCGCGGCCGTCGGCCTGAAGGAAGCGACTACCGGCGACACGCTGTGCGATCCTAATCATGTGATCATCCTCGAAAGGATGATCTTCCCGGACCCGGTGATCTCGCAGGCCGTCGAGCCGAAGACCAAGGCCGATCAGGAGAAGATGGGCATCGCGCTGAATCGTCTCGCGCAGGAAGATCCATCGTTCCGCGTGCAGACCGATGAGGAATCCGGACAGACGATCATCTCCGGCATGGGCGAGCTGCACCTGGAAATTCTGGTCGACCGGATGAAGCGCGAGTTCGGCGTCGAAGCAACTGTCGGCAAGCCGCAGGTCGCCTATCGCGAAACGGTGCGCAACAAGGTAGAGGACGTCGAAGGCAAGTTCGTCAAGCAGTCGGGCGGCCGCGGCCAGTACGGCCACGCGGTGATCGCGCTCGAACCTTCCGAACAGGGCAAAGGCTACGAGTTCGTCGACGCGATCAAGGGCGGCGTGATCCCACGCGAATTCATCCCGGCGGTCGACAAGGGCATCCAGGAGACGCTGAAAGCCGGCGTGCTGGCGGGCTATCCGGTCGTCGACGTGAAGGTCACGCTGACCTTCGGTTCGTACCACGACGTCGACTCGAACGAAAACGCGTTCCGCATGGCTGGCTCGATGGCCTTCAAGGAAGCGATGCGCAAGGCGAAGCCCATACTGCTCGAACCGATGATGGCCGTCGAGGTGGAAACGCCCGAGGACTTCATGGGCAACGTGATGGGCGACCTGTCGAGCCGGCGCGGCATGGTGCAAGGCATGGAAGACATCGCGGGCGGCGGCGGCAAGCTGGTGCGTGCGGAGGTGCCGCTCGCCGAGATGTTCGGCTACTCGACGTCGCTGCGCTCGGCCACTCAGGGCCGCGCGACTTATACGATGGAGTTCAAGCATTACGCCGAAACGCCGAGCAACGTCGCCGAGGCCGTGATCAACGCGAAGAAGCAATGACGCTGACGCGGCACCGCCGAGTGTCTTGAGTCGAAGCCCGCTCCTTGTGAGCGGGCTTTTTTTCGTGGCGCCCTTGCCATCATCACGCCACGCAGCCGTTTTTTGAACGTGCCAGAATGTCGAACAGGTACGCGGCACGCAAGCCAAGGAGGGGACACGATGAGCCAGGATCACGAACATCCGCATTACCGGACCGAGCACGAGACCGCCGAAACCGGCGGGCAGATCGACTGGCGCGAGCACGGCGTGAAGGTCATCCGCGGCGATCAGCTCGATACCAACACCGCGCAAACGCCGGGCATGAACCGCGCGGCTGCGATCAACGCGGCGCGCGTCGGCGCGCAAAAGATCTGGGCCGGCACCGTGACGATCCATCCGAACGCGAAGACCGGCGCGCATCATCACGGCGCGCTCGAAAGCGTGATCTACGTGGTGCGCGGCCAGGCGCGCATGCGCTGGGGCGAGCATCTGGAGTTCACCGCCGAGGCCGGTCCTGGCGACTTCATCTTCGTGCCGCCCTACGTGCCGCATCAGGAGATCAACGCGAGCACCGACGAGCCGCTCGAATGCGTGCTCGTACGCAGCGACAACGAAGCGGTCGTCGTCAATCTGAACATCGATGCTGTCGAGCAGCCGGAAACGGTCTACTGGGTCGATCCGATCCACAAGCATCCGCACGATCACTGAGTCGCTCATTTGCCTGCTCATTCACCTGCTGACTGATCCGCCCGCGCCACATGACGCCTACCGCTTCGCTGCGCCGTCGCCTCGTCACGCTCTACGCGGCGCTGATCGCCGCCAACCTCGGCACCTGGCTGTGGGCGCTGATCGCGTTTCGCCACTTCCCGCTGCTGCTCGGCACCGCGCTGCTCGCGTATGGCTTCGGTCTGCGTCATGCGGTCGACGCCGACCACATCGCGGCGATCGACGCGGTCACGCGCAAGCTGATGCAAACGGGCAAGCGGCCGCTCGGCATCGGGCTCGCGTTTTCGCTCGGACACTCGACCATCGTGATCGCGGCGACGATCGGCATCGCGTGGACCACGCATTCGCTGCACGGGCGCTTCGAGAGCCTCAAGGAACTCGGCGGCACGCTCGGCACGCTGGTTTCGGCGACGTTCCTGCTGGTGCTCGCGGCGGTCAATCTCGTGATCCTGCGCGATGTGTGGCGTCGCTACCGGCACGCGCAACACGATGGCGCCGTGGCGACCGCGCCAACCGATTCGCTCGCCCCAGCCGGGCTGCTGTCGCGTGCGTTACGGCCGCTGTTCCGGCTGGTGACCAAAAGCTGGCACATGTACCCGGTCGGCGTGCTGTTCGGGCTCGGCTTCGATACCGCGACCGAGATCGGCCTGCTCGCGATCGCCGCGTCGCAGGCGAGCACCGGTCTGCCGCTCTACTCGATCCTCGTGTTCCCCGGGCTCTTCACGGCCGGCATGACGCTCGTCGATTCGACCGATAACGTGCTGATGGTGCACGCATACGGCTGGGCGATGGATGACCCGAAGCGCAAGCTGTACTACAACGCGAGCATCACGTTCGTGTCGGCGGTGGTCGCGATCGTGATCGGCGGCATCGAGGCGTTGGGACTACTGTCGGACCGCTTCGGCTGGAGCGGCGGCATGTTGGATGCGATCGCCCGCATCAACGATCACTTTGGCGCGCTCGGCTATGCGATCGTCGCGGCCTTCATGGCGTGCTGGATCGGCTCGGTCCTGTTTCATCGCTGGAGACGGCCAACCGCGGCGACAGGCGCGGCAACAAGCGCGGCGCCCAAATGACTCGTTCCGGTATAACTCACTCGACCCATGCGAGGCGATCGGTAAGGATTCCGGCGCGATGCCGTCATTCTGTCCGCTACGGCGCGCACCGCTCGCAAGCATGCATCGCGCAAGCGTTGCGACGACGACACACCGCGCGCCGTTTATCGCCCGATCGGCTGGCGCGGTGCGCCGCCGGCGCGCCAGAGCCGCGAGCAATCGCTTACACTGAGACGGCTTTTCTCGCGCTGTCGCGCCGCTCGCGCGACGCTTCGGAACCGGCAACAGAACGGACTGGACACGCCATCGATGAAAACGCCAGCGGACCGCCTTCTCGCATCTGACGCACTAAACACAGCCCGCCTCACCGCCGACGCCTACGGCAACCACGCCCTCGACGAATTCCTCGCCGGCCGCATCACGCGCCGCGAACTGCTGCGCTACGCGAGCGTGATCGGTCTTTCGGTCGCGGGCGGCGGCTTGCTCGGCGCGCCGCGAGCGAGGGCGCAAGGTGCGCCGGCCCCGTCGAACCAGACGATCCGCGTCGCGCATCTGACGCCGGCGGGCGCCGTCGATCCACTGACGGTCACCGACGCCGCGAGCCTCGCGCTGCTGAACCAGACCGGCGAATTCCTGATCGACGACGACGGCGAGAAGCTGATGCTCAGACCCGCGCTCGCGCTGTCGTGGAAGCCGAACGACAAGGGCGACGTGTGGACGTTCAGGCTGCGCCCCAACGTGAAATTCCACGACGGCCAGAGCTTCGGCGCGAAAGACGTGGTCGCCACCTTCGACCGTCTCGCCGATCCCGCGAGCGGCTCGGCCGCGTTGTCGGTATTGAAGGGCGTGCTGTCGAAAGGCGGTGCGAAGGTCGTCGACGAACACACGGTCGAGTTTCATCTCGACGCACCGATCGGCAATTTCCCCTACTACGTTTCCTCGGATAATTACAACGCGGTGATCCTGCCCGCGAACTTCGCGGGCAACTACGAAAAGAGCTTCATCGGCACCGGCCCGTTCAAACTCGAAAAGTATCAGCCGAAGGTCGGCGCGTCGTTCGTGCGCAATCCCGACTACTGGGGCGACAAAGCGTTACCGCAACGGGTACAGTTTTCGTTCTATGCGGACGAACAGGCGCAACTGCTCGCGCTGCAAGGCCACCAGGCCGACGTGATGGGCACCTTCACCGTGCAGGGCGGCGCGGCCATTCTGAACAATCCGGACTACAAGGCAGTGGGCGTGAAGTCGAGCGCGCATCGGCAGATCCATATGCGCAACGACAGCCCGCTCTTCAAGGACAAACGCGTGCGCCAGGCGCTCGCGTTGTCGCTCGATCGCGACGTGCTCGTGCGTGGTCTCTTCAAGGGTCGCGCGCAACTCGGCAACGACAGCCCGTTCGCGCCGGTGTTTCCGTCGTCGGACGCAGGCGTGCCGCAACGCAAGATCGATGTCGCGAAGGCGAAGCAGCTGCTCGCGCAAGCCGGCGTGCCGAACGGTTTCGATGTCACGCTGACCACCGAAAAATACATGGAGATCCCCGACCTCGCGGTCGTCGTGCAGAACGCCGCGAAGGCGATCGGCGTGCGCATCAACCTGAAGGTCGAGAGCCAGTCGCTGTACTACGGCGCGGGCACGCCGGGCAAATCCGACTGGCTCGACTCGCCGCTCGGCATCACCGACTACGGTCATCGCGGCGTGCCGAACGTGTTCCTCAACGCGACGCTCACGAGCAACGGCACGTGGAATGCTGCGCACTTCAAGAATCCGCAATACGATCAACTGGTCGCGCAGTTCGTCGCGGCGATCGACCTCGCCACGCAGAAGAAACTCTCCGGACAGATCCAGACGCTGCTGCTCGACGAAACGCCGCTGATCATCCCGTTCTTCTACGATCAGCTGATCGCGATGCGCAAGGGCGTGAACGGCGTGCGCTTCACCGCGCTCGCGCAGCTGTATTTCGATCGCGCGACGCTGAGCGCGTAAGTACCGCGCTGCTCAACGCACCTTTCGCAGGAGAACTCACGATGTCGGCTCCGGCGCCCTCTCCCGCCTCGAACGCATCGCGTTTACCGCGTGCGACGAACGGCAACGCAGGCCGCGTCGCGCGTTTTCTGGCGACGCGCGTGGGTCTGTCGCTGATCACGCTGTGGCTGCTGTCGGTGATCGTGTTCGCGGGCGGCCAGTTGCTGCCCGGCGATATCGGCCGCGCGGTGCTCGGGCCGCTCGCCGATGCGCGCGCGGTCGCCGCGCTCAATCATCAGCTCGGCGCCGACCGGCCGCTGCTCACGCAATACATCGACTGGATCACGCATTTCGTGCGCGGCAACATGGGGCTGTCGTACGCGTATCGCGAACCGGTCGGGCCGTTCATCGCCGATGCGCTAGCGCATTCGGCGAAGCTCGGCCTCTTCGCGTTCATCGTCGTCGTGCCGCTCGGGATTGCGGGCGGCGTGTGGTCTGCGATGCATGCGGGGCGCTGGCTCGATCGCACGATCAGCATTGCCGGTTTGTCGGCGACCGTGGTGCCGGAGTTCGTGTCGTCGATTGTGCTGATCCTCGTGTTCGGCGTGTGGCTGCGCTGGCTGCCGATCGAGGCCTCGTTTCCGCCCGATGCAAGCGTGCTCGAACAGCTGCGGCATCTGGTGCTGCCGGTGCTGCCGCTCGTCTTCGTATTCTTCGGCTATATCGCGCGGATGGCGCGCGCGGGCACCGTCGAAGCGCTCGACGCCGACTACACGCGCACCGCGATCCTCAAGGGCCTGCCGCGCCACGTCGTGATCTGGCGGCACGTGCTGCGCAACGCGCTGCTGCCGACGATCACCGTCGCCGCCACCCAGCTCGGCTACATGATCGGCGGACTCGTGGTGGTCGAAACGCTGTTCCACTACCAGGGGATCGGCTCGCTGATCTACAACGCCGCCAAGGCGAAGGACTTTCCGATGCTCGAAGCGGGCGTGCTGACGATCGGCGTCGTCTATACGCTCGCGAATCTGGTCGCCGATGCGCTGCACGTGCTGCTCAATCCGCGGCTGCGGGTGAGGACCGCGGAATGAATCCGAGCGCGCCACCGGCTCCTTCGACGCCACCAGCGCCGCCCACGCCGGGCGCACCGGGCTCCGCGCCGCGCGCGCCCGCCGAGCCACGCTTCCCGCGCCTCCTGCTGCTTCTGAGTTCGCCGACCTTCATCGTGGGCGCGCTGATCGTAGCGTGGTGGATCGTCTGCGCGATCGCCGGGCCCTGGTTCGTGCATCTCGATCCGTACGCGTCCGATCCGCTCAATTCGCTCACGCCGCCCGATCGCACGCACTGGTTCGGCACTGATCAGCTCGGCCGCGACGTATTCTCACGCGTGATCGTCGGCGCGCGCGACATCCTGACCATCGCGCCGCTCGCGACGCTGCTCGGCACCGCGGCGGGCACCGCGCTCGGCCTGCTGGTCGGCTACTTCGACGGGTGGGTCGACGACGTGATCGGCCGCGTGATCGACGCGGTGCTCGCGCTGCCGCTCGTGATCATCGCGCTGCTCGCGCTCGCCGCGGTCGGCGCATCGAATCTCACGGTGATTCTCGTGATCGGCCTCACCTTCACGCCGATCACCGCGCGCACCGTGCGCGCCGCCGTATTCGCCGAGCGCCATCTCGACTACGTGGCCGCCGCGCAGCTGCGCGGCGAGCGCGCCCCGTACATCATGTTCGTGGAGATCCTGCCCAACGTGCTGCCGCCGATCGTCGTCGAAGCAACGGTGCGGCTCGGCTATGCGATCTTCGCGGTCGCGACGCTGTCGTTTCTCGGCTTCGGCATCCAGCCGCCGTCGGCCGACTGGGGGCTCGCGCTGTCCGAGTCGTACACGCTGATGGCGGGCGGCGCGTGGTGGACCGTCGTGTTCGCGGCGGGCGCGATCGCGTCGCTGGTGGTCGGCGTCAATCTGATCGCCGACAGCGTGCAGGGAGTGCTCGACCGATGAACGGCGCGCCGCCCTCCTCGTTCGCCGCGTTCGACGTGTCGAAGAGCGATCGCACCGATGCGCTGACCGTGGTCGGCCTGACGGTCACCTACCGGATTCGCGGACGCGATCGCGAAGTGCTGCAGGACGTGTCGTTTCGCGTGCGGCGCGGCGAGGCGTATGGGCTCGTCGGCGAATCGGGCTGCGGCAAGTCGACCGTCGCGATGGCGACGCTGCGCTACCTGCCACGCAACGGCAAGGTGAAGGCCGGCAAGATCGTGATCGCCGGCGCGGACGTGCAGAAGCTCGGCGCCGATGCGCTGCGCAGCATGCGGGCGACGACCGTCTCGATGGTCTATCAGGACCCTGGGCGCGCGCTGAACCCGTCGCTGACGATTGCCCGCCAGATATCCGAAGCATTCGAGGCGGCCGGCGTCGCACGCGACGAAGCGTTGCATCGCACGCTCGAGATGTTGCAGCGCGTGCGTATCGCGGCGCCCGAGCGCGTGATGGACAGCTATCCTCATCAACTGTCGGGGGGCATGCAGCAGCGCGTCGTGATCGCGATGGCGCTCGCGTCGAACCCCGCGCTGCTGATTCTTGACGAACCGACCACCGGCCTCGACGCGACCGTCGAAGCGGAAGTGCTCGACCTCGTCGCGCAGTTGCGCGAGGAGCTCGGCACCGCGGTGCTGTTCATCAGCCACAACCTCGCCGTGATCGGCCGCATGTGCGAACGCATCGGCGTGCTGTACGCGGGCAAGCTGGTCGAGGAAGGCGCGACCCAGGACGTGTTCGCGCGGCCGCGTCATCCATACACGGTCGGATTGCTGCGCTGCCTGCCGAGCGCCGGACGCAGCAAGGACCGCGAACGGCTCGATACGATCGCGGGCGGCCTGCCGCTGCCGGGCTCGGTCACGCAGGGCTGCATCTATGCGCAACGCTGCCGTCTCGCCGACGAACGCTGCCGCCGCGACGCGCCGCCGCCCTATCGGCTCGGCGCACCGCATGGGGATCAGATGGCGCGCTGCCACTATCACGAGCGCGCGATCGAGTTGCCGCGGGCGGCACCGAGCGAGGAGCCGGTGGCGGCCGCATCATCCAACGCGGCGGCGCGCGCGTCCTCTGCGCCGGTCTTGCGCGCTCGCAACCTGTCGAAAACATTCCACGTATCCGGTGCGCCGCTGCGCGCGGTCGACGACGTGTCGCTCGAACTCGCGAGCGGCGAGACGCTCGGCCTCGTCGGCGAGTCGGGCAGCGGCAAGACGACGCTCGCGCGGATGATGCTCGGCCTGCTCGCACCCGATGCCGGCGGCGTACTCGAACTCGACGGCGCACCGCTCGCCGCGCGCGTCACGCGACGCAGCGACGAGCAGCTGAAGTCGCTGCAGATTGTGTTCCAGAATCCGGACTCGGCGCTCAATCGCGCGCATTCGGTCAAGCGGCTGATCGGTCGTGCGCTCGCGCGCTTCACCGCGCTGCGCGGACCCCAGATCGACGAAAGGCTCGGCACGCTGACGGACGCCGTGCGGCTGCCCGAGCGCTATCTCGACGCACGTTCGCGCCAGCTATCAGGTGGGCTCAAGCAGCGCGTCGCGATTGCGCGCGCGTTTGCCGGCGAACCACGCGTCGTCGTGTGCGATGAGCCGACTTCGTCGCTCGACGTGTCGGTGCAGGCCGCGATCCTGAACCTGCTCGCCGATCTGCAGCGCGAGCGCGGCGTCAGCTACGTGTTCATCTCGCACGATCTGCACGTGGTGCGCTATGTGTCGGATCGCATCGCGGTGCTCTATCTCGGCCGGCTCCTCGAAATCGGCCCGGCGGCGGCCGTGTTCGATGGACCGCAGCATCCCTATACGGAGGCGCTGTTGTCCGCCGTGCCGACGCTGCCGGGCGAACGCGCGTCCGGCGAGGAACATCGACGTGCGCGCATCCATCTGACGGGCGAGTTGCCCGGGGCCGGCGCGATGCCGTCGGGCTGCGTGTTTCACACGCGCTGTCCGCGCAAGCTCGGCGCGATCTGCGAGCAGCAGGACCCGCCGTTCCTCGACGCCGGCGGCGCCGCCGACTCGCCTTCCGCGCATCGGATTCGCTGCCATATTCCGGTCGCCACGCTGCGCGAGCTGCAATGCGAGCAGCGCGACGACGACGCGGGCAACCCGACGAACGGCGCCGATTCCGACGACGCGTCGGAAAACGCCAGCTAGCGTCGACTCGGCTCTCATCGACGTCGCGTGACGCGGCGCCACCCAGTACAGCGTCCCCTTTACGAATCCCGCGTCGGAACACGCTTTTGTGTCCGCGCGTTTCATCGTCGCAACGTTTTCAGGCGTTTTTCCGGCGTGCGCATCGTACATCCCTAAGTCGCCCGCGTCGCTTCAAGGCTCTGCGACGCGTGGCATGGATATCGCTAAATTTGCGGCCAGAGATTCGAAGCCAAACCGGGCGCGCAACGCCGCGCACATCCGCACGACGAGCGTCACCACGCGATGACGCGATATCAAGCGATCAGCACGGCAGCGACGCGCGGCCAACTTCGACACGACGGACTCGGGGTTCGACAAGACCCGCGTGCATAGGTCGGCCGCCGCTGTGGCAGCTGGAGACGCGCGATGAAAACCAGGAAGTTAGATCAGCATTACTGTGCAATGATGCGCCGCGCAGTGGTCCTCATCGGGGCCGCGGTGCTGGCGGCCGACGCCGCTTACGGGGCGTCGGCGGACGTGATCCCGCGCTCGACGGTGCTGGCCGACGCGTCGCGAGCGCCATCCGGCGATTCAGCGCCGCTGCTGCTCGCGCAGAACGACGATGCGGCGAACGGCGCCGAGGCCGGCACCGCCACCGCCGCAGTCGATGCCGCGTCGGTGTTCGCGCCGGTAGGCTGCGGCGGGCTCGGCGGTCCGGGCTGCGGCCGGCTTGGCGGCGGCAGTGGCAATGGCAGCGGTAGTGGTACTGGCGGCGCGGCGGGTTCGAGCAATAGCGGGGCTGGCGCAAGCGGTAACAGCGGCGCCGGGGCGGCGGGTTCAGGGAGCGGAAGTGGGAGTGGCGGTGCGGGCACGGGCGGTAAGGGAAATAGCGGTGGTGGAAGTAACGGTGCTGGTAGCAGTAGTGGTGGTGGAAACGGTGGGGGCGGCAGTAGCGGCGGTGGAGGCGGTGGAGGCGGCAGCAGCGGCGGTGGCGGTGCTGGTGGCGGAAGCAGCGGCGGCGGCGGGAGCGGCGGCTGCGGTTGCGGAGGCTCCAGCGGTGGTCCGGGCGGTGGCTTTGGCGGTGGCGGCCCCGGTGGTGGTTTCGGCGGCGCGCATGGTGGTGGCTTTGGCGGTGGCTTTGGTGGTGGCTTCGGTGGCGGGTTCGGCGGAGGCTTTGGCGGAGGCTTCGGCGGCGGTCACGGAGGCAAGGGTGGCGGCAGCGGCGGCAGTGGCAACGGCGGCGGGAACGGGCACTAGGCGTCGCCCGTTGCCCCGGGTAGGGGGGCCCCCGCGCCCTACCCGCCGGCGACATGTCCCGGCATACTGTCCGCTATCCGCTGGCAACGGCGGTGGCGTCCCGATCCCCCGGTCGGGCGTCACCGCCGCAGGCCGGTTGGAGCGCCCCCGCCCGCCTGCGGCGCGCGCTGACGGAATGGCCCGGAGAGTGCGCGAGCCGCGCCTCGCATCGTCGCGCGAACCGCACCGCGAGCGGCGGGAACACAACCTTCCCTGCGCGTGAGTGTCATGGAACCAATCCGAGACGACCGCCTCATATCAAATTCATCGTTCGATATGAGGGCCCACAACATGCATAGAAGTGTCCCCCCCTCCGCGACCCGCACGGCAGCCGCCGTGCTGATGGCTACCGCCCTGGGCCTCGCATCGCTCGCCAATGCGCAAACTCCCGCGCAGCCAATGGCGCAAACCCTGTCGCAAGCGGCGCCACCGGTCGATCCGAGCTTCTCCGCCTACTCGCTCGTACAGAACTGCAAACAGCGCCACGACAACGTCGCGCAAGGGCAATGCGTCAGCGCGATCCGCGGCATCATCCACGGTTATCAATACGGCGTGCTGTTCCTCGCCCAACGCGCCACCTTCCCCGCCAACGAAACCCAGCGCGTGTCCCTATGTCTGTCCGACGTGCCGGTGTCGTCGATCGTCGACGACTTCCTCGCCGATGCCGCTCAGGTACCGGACGACGCACTTCAGCACACCCCCGCCGAAGTCGCCGTGCTCGGCTCCGTGCATCAGCACCACCCCTGCACCTGAGCGCCGCGTCAGCGCGCGCGGCGTCATCCGCGCCCACCTCGCTGAGAGCCTCGCGCGCCGCCGCTCCGCAACGGACGGCGGCCGCGCCGGCGCTTACAACATCTCCAGCGCACGCTTGCCGCGCGGCGGCTTGAAGTACGCGTCGAGTGCGGCGAGTTCGCCGGCTTCCAGCACCAGTTGCGACGCGCGATAGTTGTCGCGCACATGCTCGACCCGCGCCGCCTTCGGAATCGCGCACACATTGGACTTGCCCACCACCCACGCGAGCGCCACCTGAAACACGGAGACGCCGCGCGCGTCGGCGATGTCGTCAAGCGGCGAGCGTTTCGGCAGCCGCGCATGATCGACCGGGCTGTATGCCATCGCCGGCATGACGCGCGCGGCGAGCCATGGCAGCAGATCGAACTCCGGCCCGCGCCGCGCCACGTTGTACAGAATCTGGTTGGTCGCGCATGCGTCGCCGCCTGGCGTCGCGATGAGTTCTTCCATGTCGTCGATATCGAAGTTGCTCACGCCCCAGTGACGGATCTTGCCCGCGTGCCGCAGCGCCTCGAAGCCATCGACGGTGTCCGCGAGCGGGACAGAGCCACGCCAGTGCAGCAGATACATATCCAGCCGGTCCGTCTTCAGACGCTTCAGGCTCTGCTCACACGCGGCGATCACGCCGCGCCGGCTGGCGTTGTGCGGATACACCTTGCTGACCAGAAACACCTTGTCGCGCAAACCGGCGAGCGCTTCGCCGAGCAGCGACTCGGTCGCGCCGTCGCCGTACATTTCGGCGGTATCGATCAGCGTCATGCCGAGTTCGATGCCGCAGCGCAGCGCATCGATTTCCGCCGCGCGTCGTGCCCGCTGCTCGCCCATCTCCCACGTGCCCTGCCCCAGTGCCGGAATGCGCTCGCCGCCCGGCAAGCTCACGCTTACGATTTCGCTCGTCATGCTGACTCCTTCGAAAGTGGCTCGATCCGGATGCGATGCAATTGCGCGCGGCCTCACCGCGCAACGCATGCTACGAAAAACCTGGAGATGAGTTTAGCGGCTACGCGGCCTCACGACGGCGCGCCAGGCAAAAGCCCGCTATAACGGGACGCGCCGATGTTTTAAAATTGCCGCTTGCCCATCTTGCGTGAGCCCCATGACCTCTGCCTCGGAAGACCGCTGGCGCGACCTGCGCCCGGACCCGGAAAACGACACGCCGCTCTATCTGCAACTTGCCCGCAAGCTCGGCAGCGCGATCCACGAAAACCGCTGGAACGCCGGTGAGGCGCTCCCCTCCGAGCGGGTGCTGTCGGAGGCGCTCGGCGTATCGCGCATCACTTCGCGTAAGGCGATCGCGCTGCTCGTCGAGCAGGGTTTGATTCGCCGCACCCAGGGCGCGGGCAGCTTCATCACGCCGCGCTATGAAGATCCGTTGTCGCGCCTGTCGAGCTTCAGCGAAATGCTGCGGCGGCGCGGCTTCACACCGAGTTCGAAGTGGCTGTCGCGGGAAATCTCGCCGGCCAATCGCGACGAGGTGATCCAGTTGGGGCTGTCGCCGGCCGCCGCGGTCACACGGCTGCGGCGGCTGAGACTCGCCGACGGCATCGTGATGGCGGTCGAGAATTCGACGTTCCCGGCCGCGGTGATTCCCGATCCGCAGGCAATCGGCGACTCGCTGTACACGTATCTGGAGAATCGCGGATTGACGATCGTGCGCGCGTTGCAGCACTTTCGCGCGGTGAACGCGAGCGACGAGATCGCGCAGCAGATGAGCATCGCGCCGAACGAGGCGTTGCTGTTGATCACGCGCGTGGGCTATACGGCGGATCAGCGCGCGATCGAGTTGACGGACACGTACTGCCGCAACGATTACTACGACTTCGTGGCGGAGTTGAGGAAGTAGGCTGCGGCTCGGTGAATGGTCCCGCAGCCGGGCGCGCCGCGCTTCAAACTCCAACGCGGCGCACGCTGCCCTGTTACGTCCACCGGGCTTCGTGCGCGCCGATGCGCGCCGGCGGCAGCGCATAAAACGCCGGCGTCTGTTCCAGTTCTTCGGCGGGCTGAACGCCCAGCACGCACCCAAACTCCGATTGCACGCTCGCGACGCAATCGCGCACATCGTCGAGCGACATCTCGGGCGCCTGCTGTCCATCGGCCAGCAGCCCGAACGACTGCAGCCAGCGCCCGGTCTGCGCAAGCGACACCTTCACATGCCAGCTGCCACCCTCGCGTGCCCGCCGCGCGAGCGCGACCATCGCGCCGAACGCGGCCAGATAGCCGGTCGCGTGATCGAGCGCCTGACACGGCAGATGCCGCGGCTCGGCCGAACCCGCCGCCGCGCGCTCCGTCCACGCGATGCCGCTCGCCGACTGCACCAGACTATCGAAGCCGCGTCGCTGCGCCCACGGCCCCGTGTACCCGTACGCGCAAACCGACACATAGACGATGCCAGGCCGCAGGCGCGCCAGTTCGTCCGGCCCGAAGCCGCGCGCCGCGAGCGCGCCCGGACGATAGGCCTGCAGGAACACGTCGGCATCGCGCGCGAGTCCGCGCAACGTGTCGCAGCCAGCGGCGTCGCGCAGATCGACGAGCGCCGAACGCTTGCCGCGGCCGTTGTCGATCACGAGCGGCGCGATGTTCGGCAGATGCGGCCCGTTGATCGTCATCACGTCCGCGCCATGATGCGCGAGCGCGCGGCCGGCCACCGGTCCGGCGATGATCCGCGACAGATCCAGCACCCGCACGCACGCGAGCGGACGATCGACGCCTGGTTCGGCGTCGGCGTCGGCGTGGCGCGGCGGCTCGGCCGGCGCGTCGCCGATGCGCTCGATCTCGAACAGCGGCAAGCGCCCGATCGCTTTGGCCTGCTCGAGCGCGGCCCATTCGTCGGGCGTGCGAATCAAGGCGGCGCATAGGCCCGCGTCGGCGAGCGTTTGATCGAGCGTCGCGCCCTCCCAGCCGCGAATCGCGGCCGCCACCGACTCCGGGCCGTTGTCGCAGCCGAGCACGTCGAGCACGCCCTTCAAGTGATGCGCAAAATTCGTGTGCAGTTGGATCCAGCGGCCGTCGCCCGTTTCGTAGAAGCCAGTGACCGGATCGCGCAGCGCGGGCGGCGGCCCATCGTCGATCCGCAGATAGCGTTCGCTGCGAAACGCCGCCAGTGCGCGATGCATCTGCACCGACACCCGTTGCCTGTGTCCGCTGCGCAGGTGCCAGTATTCGGCGGCCGCGAGGCCCGTCGCCGCGATGGTCGACGACGCGAGGCTGCCGACGCGATAGACCGAAGGCAAGCCGGGGTCCGCGCCGGCAAGCGACACGGCGTGCAGCGCGACCGGATCGCAGCCGGCGAGGGTCCAGATGTGCTTGAGGGCGAGTTCGGGTGTCATGGCATCGGGCGCGTTGACCGCGCGCACAGGAAGCAGGTGCACCGAGTCTAAATTTGCGCCTTGCTGCAATCAATCTTGATTATGATAATCAACATATATTGATTTCTTCGGTTTTCACTCGCTTTCATGTCAGCCCCGATTTATCTGACCGCCGCCGAAGCAGCCGCGACGCTCGGCGTCAGCTTGCCGACGCTGTACGCGTACGTGAGCCGCGGCATGCTCGGCTCGTCGCCGGATGCGCAAGGCAGGCATCGCCTCTACGATGCCGCCGAGGTGCGCCGCCTTGCGCGTCGCAAGGCGGACGGCAAGCGAGCGGGCAAGGTCGCGCAGAAGGTGCTCGACTGGGGCGTGCCGGTGCTCGAATCGTCGATCACGCTGGTCGCGGACGGTCGGCTGCTGTATCGCGGGCACGATGCGATCGAGCTTGCACGCAGTGCGTCACTCGAAGACGTCGCGGCGCTGCTGTGGCAATGCAGCGCGCGGCGCATCGCCGATGCGCCCGCCGTGCCGCTCGCCCCCGCGCAATGGGCCGCGTGGCTCAAGCTGTGGAGTGACAGCACGCCACTCGATCGCGCGCTCGTGCTGCTGCCGGCCGCCGCCGCGCAGATGCCGCGCGTGTGGGCGCTCGGCCGCGACGCCCAACTGGACACCGCGTGCGCCGTGATGCGGCTGCTGGCCGCCGCGATGCTGCTAGCGGCGCCGTCGAACGAACCGCTGCATCGGCAGATCGCGACGGCCTGGCGGGTGCGCAGCCGGCCGCAAAGCGGGCTGCTGCGCGCGGCGCTGGTCGCGTGCGCGGATCACGAGCTGAACGCGTCCACGTTCACGGTCCGCTGCATCACCTCGACGGGCACGCACTTGTTCGGCGCGGTCGCGGGCGGCCTCGCGGCGCTCTCCGGGCCGCGTCACGGCGGCGAAACCGTGCGCATTGCGGCCCTGCTCGATGAAGCGTCGCGCTCGCCCGATCTGGACCGCTATCTGGCGAACCGCCTCGCGCGGCACGAGCACGGCGCGCAAGGTCCGGTGCTGTCGGGCTTCGGTCATCCGCTCTATCCGGACGGCGATCCGCGCGCGCGGTTGTTGCTGATGATGCTCGCCGACTGCGCGCCGGCCCGCTCGCCGCTCAACGAGGTGCTGCAGCTTTCACGTGCGGTGCGCGACACGACCGGCGCCGAGCCGACCGTGGATTTCGCGCTTGCGGCGATCGAGCGCGTGCTCGGCTTGCCGACCGGCGCCGCGTTCACGCTCTTTGCGCTCGGGCGGGTGGTCGGCTGGATCGCGCACGCGATGGAGCAGACGCGCGATGGCCGGTTGATCCGGCCGCGAGCGCGGTATATCGGGGAGTATCAGGCGGGAGGGGATGCTTAGGGGCTGCTTTGGGGGCTAGGTCGGGCCCGCAAAGCGGCGGCTCGCCGTTCGCCACGCATCAGACCACGCCCGGCCGACGCGCCAGCCAAGCCGGGACCGGCCAGCCGAGTAGCAGCGTCGGCAGCTTGCGTTGCGAGCCGCTCGCCAGCGCGAAACGCGCCCCCTCCCGCCCCGCGCTGATCCATGCCACCGATCCACGCGCTAACTCGATCGACTGCCCTGCCGCCAGCCAGTGATCTTCATGCTCGCCCTCGACGGTCAGCCAGACCTTGCCGCTGATCATCTTGAAAATCGACGGGCGCCCAACGCGCCAGGCCGTGACGGGCTCGCCATGTTCCAGTTCGAAAACTCGCACTTCTCGCATCGCCGTTCTCCTCGAAGAACTTTCTGTTGTACCGATTATTGGCGTGCGATGATCGGAAACCCATGCACAGTTCCGAACACTTTCATCGGAACTGTTCAGTCAAAAAACCGAACAGTTGGCATGGCTCGCCCGACGCAGGTTAAAAGCTTGCGCGCTCGGGGGCCGGCGTCAGAAGGCAAGCGTATGAAACTCGAAATCCAGCTCGATCGGGACAACGGCGTACCGCTTACCGAGCAGATCGTCACGGGCGTTTCGGCGTGGATCCGTTCGCGCAATGCGCATCCTGGCTCGAAGCTGCCGTCGATCCGCCAGTTCGCCGCCGACTTCGGCGTGAGCCGCTTCCCGGTGATCGAGGCATACGACCGGCTGGTGTCGCTCGGCTATGTCGACTCGCGCCACGGCTCCGGCTTTTACGTCGCCGATCGCCAGCCGACGGACATGCGTTGCCAGGGCACGTCGGACCCGCGCCGCGCCGATGTCGAGTCGGACCATTTGCTTGAGCAATTCAACTTTCCGGGCGAGACGCTGAAGCTCAGCACCGGCTTCATTCCCGAAAGCTGGCGCGACATCGATGGCATTGCGCAGGCGATTCGCCACGTGTCGCGAACCGATCCGGCGAGCATGGTCGAATACGCGACGCCGCTCGGCAATCCCGTCTTGCGCGAACAGTTGCGCGGCCGTATTGGCCAATTGGGCATCCAGGCGGACGCGTCGCAGATTCTGATCACCAATGGCGCGAGCCAGGCGTTCGATCTGCTCGTGCGCTATATGCTGAAGCCTGGCGACACGATCTTTGTCGAGGACCCCGGTTACTACAACCTGTACGGCCTGTTGCGACTGCACGGCATGAAGCTGATCGGCATTCCGCGCACCGGCAGCGGTCCCGACCTCGATGCGATGCAGGCGCAACTGAAGCTGCACCGGCCCAGATTGCTGCTCATCAACACCGTGTTCCACAATCCGACCGGCACCACGGTCGCACCGCAGGTCGCGTTCCGTTTGCTGCAACTGGCGCGTGAGCATCGCTTCCAGATTATCGAGGACGATATCTACGCGGATTTTCAGACCGAGCTCACCGATCGCCTCGCGACCCTCGACCAACTCGAACAGGTGATCTACATCGGCGGACTGTCGAAGACGCTGTCGTCGTCGCTACGGATCGGCTGCGTGGTTGCGAGTCACGCGATCATCAAGGATCTGGTCGATATCAAGATGCTGACGAGCATCGGCGGCTCGCGGTTTGCCGAAGCGGTGGCGGTGTCGATGCTGGAGCGCGGCGCATATCGCAAATATCTGGAGCGACTGCGCCGCCAGATGCGCGGCGCGCTCGGCTCGACCGTCCAGACACTCGAAGATTCCGGCTGGGAGATTTTCGAAGAACCAGCGGGCGGCAAGTTCGTGTGGGCGCGCGTGCCCCATGTCGCGGACGCCGAGCGGCTCGTTGAATGCGGTGTGCCGCTCGGTGTGACGGTGCTGCCTGGACAACACTTCAGGCCGAATCGCGAGGCGAGCCCGTGGATCAGGATTCATGTGGCGTTTGGCAACGAGCCACGGGCGCAGGCGTTTTTTCAGGCGGCGGCGCAGTTGCCGGCTGATGTGTGAACACGGCGCAGAGCGCGGCCGAGCCGCAGCGCCGACACTTGCGCAAGACCGCGCCGCTTGCTGCGCCAGGACTCGCTTTTCCCTAGAATAGCGAGTCCCAGCCCGACCGAGCGCGCCCAGCCGCTTCATATGTCTACGACGCCGACTCCGCCCGCCCTCGCTCCCGACCTCCCCTCTGGCCCTTCGCCCCGCGCACTGACGGTGATGCTGTGGCTGGTCGCCACCGGCTTCTTCATGCAGACGCTCGATTCGACGATCGTCAACACCGCACTCCCCGCGATGGCGACAAGCCTCGGCGAGCTGCCGCTGCGCATGCAATCGGTGGTGATCGCCTACTCGCTGACAATGGCGGTGATGATCCCGGTGTCCGGCTGGCTCGCCGACAGACTCGGCACGCGGCGCGTGTTCTTCAGTGCGATCCTCGTGTTCGCAGTGGGCTCGCTGCTGTGCGCGAACGCGCGCACGCTGAACCAACTGGTGCTCTTCCGCGTTCTGCAAGGCGTGGGCGGCGCGATGCTGCTGCCGGTTGGGCGGCTCGCGGTGCTGCGTACCTTTCCGGCGGAGCGCTATCTGACGGCGTTGGCCTTCGTGGCGATCCCGGGCCTGATCGGACCGTTGATCGGACCGACGCTCGGCGGCTGGCTCGTCAAAATCGCGTCGTGGCACTGGATCTTTCTGATCAACGTGCCGGTAGGCATCGTGGGCTGCATTGCCACGTTTATTTTCATGCCGGATAGCCGCAACGAACACACAGGCAAATTCGACCTCGGCGGCTACCTGCTGCTGGTGGTGGGCATGGTGGCACTTTCGTTCGCGCTCGATGGCCGCACCGAGTTCGGCATTCAACATGCGACGGTGCTGGTGCTGCTGATTCTGAGCATGGCGTGCTTCGTTGCATATGGTCTGCACGCGGTGCGCGAGCCCGAGCCGATCTTTCCGCTCGATCTGTTCAAGATTCACACGTTTAGCGTCGGGCTGCTCGGCAATCTGTTCGCGCGGATCGGCAGCGGCTCGATGCCCTACCTGATTCCTCTGCTGTTGCAGGTGAGCCTCGGCTATAGCGCATTCGAAGCCGGGCTGATGATGCTGCCCGTGGCGGCCGCGGGCATGGCAACGAAGCGTCTCGTGACGACGCTGATTCAGAAGTACAGCTACCGGCGCGTGCTGATGGCGAACACGATTCTGGTGGGTCTGATGATGGCGAGTTTCGCGCTCACGAGCACGAATCAGCCGCTGTGGCTGCGGCTCGTGCAACTGGCGATCTTTGGCGGCGTGAACTCGATGCAGTTCACCGCGATGAACACGTTGACGCTGAAGGACCTGGGCACCGGCGGCGCGAGCAGCGGCAATAGCCTGTTTTCGCTCGTGCAGATGCTTTCGATGAGTCTCGGCGTGACCGTGGCCGGTGCGTTGCTGACGACCTTTACCGGCATCATGCAGCGTGTGACCGCCGCGAATTCGCTGCCCGCGTTTCATGCGACATTCCTGTGTGTCGGCATCATTACCGCATGTTCGTCATGGATCTTTGCGCAGTTGTCGCCGGAGATCCGCACGCCAGCGACGAAGACCGATCCTTCAGAGCGAACCTGAAAGCCGCGCGCGCCAGGACGACGCATCCTCGCGCGCTCACAAACGGATTTCCTGGCATCGCTCCGCGCGGCCCGTACGCAGCATCCTTGAACAGCGTCACCGACCCGCAACAGGGCGCGTGCCGCACCAGCGAAGTGCGTGTCGTCGCCTTCGTAGCGGAGCGGGCGCAGCGGGTTTTCCTCGGAGCATTGCTGGTGGGCGCTCGAGCATTGTTGGTACACGCGCATAGTTCTTGCTCGACTATCCTGTAAACTCTTAGTCTGCGCGTGCGAACTCCTGCCGAGCCCTGCAAGCGCCGCCATTTCCACACGACCGACATGATGAGCATGATCGAACTCGAACATCCCGGCTTCCAGCCACCACGCCCGATGGCCGGCGACGAAGGCTCCCGCCGTACCGTTCTGTATGGCGGCTACACCGTTTTCAGCGTGTTTCAACCGGTCTTCTCGGTATCGCACCGGCGCGCGATCGGGTATCACGCGTCGCTGCGCGTGCACGACGAGCATGAGCAGCAAGTGCCCTCGCACGAAGTCTTTACGCAGGCCGCGCGACGCGGCGACCTGCTCGAACTCGGACGGCTGGCCGAATCGCTGCACCTCGGCAACTTCAACGCGTTCGACAGCCACGACGAATGGCTCTTCCTCAGCCTGCATCCGGCCGCGCTGATGGACACCAGCTACGGCGACGCGCTGCTTGCCAGCCTGAAGACGCTCGGCCTGCCGCCGCAACGCGTGGTGCTCGAAGTTTCCGAACAGGCCGGCGGCGAAACCACGCGCTTCGCCGAAATCGTCGATTCGCTGCGCAAGTCCGGTTTTCTGATCGCGCTCGACGGCTTTGGCGCCAAGCATTCGAACATCGACCGCGTGTGGAATCTGCGGCCGGACATCGTGACGCTCGACCGCTGCATCCTCGCGCAAGCGAGTGAACACTCGCACATCGAACGCGTGTTGCCGGGCCTCGTCTCCCTGTTGCACGAGTCCGGGCAACTGGTGCTGATGGGCGGTCTGAGCACCGAGCGCGACGCGCTGATCGCGCTCGAATGCAATGTGGACTTCGTCCAGGGCGCATTTTTCGCGGGCCCGAGCGTCGAACCCGTCAAGCCGCAGGTTGCCGCTGGCCTGATGGATTCGCTCTCCGCTTCGCTGCGCGAACGCGTTGCCGCTCGAGAGAAAGCGCAATCCGCGCGGCTCGCGCCGTATGTCACTGCGCTCGAGGCTGCCGCAGCTCAGTTGATTGCCGGGGAATCGATCACGCAGGCGACCGCACCTCTGCTCGCGCTGGGAGAAACGGCGCGCTGCTTTGTCCTGGACGGATCGGGCCGGCAGATCGGCGACAACGTGCTGCCGCCGGGCCGCACATCGCAACGCGCAAAGCGCTTCAGCCCGCTGCTGCATTCTGAAGGCGCCAGTTGGGAGCGCCGCCCGTACTTCATTCAGGCGATGCGTCAACCGGGGCGGGTTCATCTAACACCGCCGTATCTGTCGATCAACGAAGCGCATCTGTGCGTCACGGCCTCGATTGCCGCGCATAACTCGCATGGTACGCAGGTGCTATGCGTCGACATCAACTGGGAAGTCGCGGCTCACCGCAGCTGACACCTCCGGATGGCCCTTGATGCGGGCAAGCAGTTCCTTGACCGCCTCACGGCCCAGCATTCGGTTGGCCGCCCGCAAATGCGCGGCGCTGGCCACGATGCGCAGCGAGACGATTCTCGCCGAAAGGTCCGTTGCGCCGTCCGTCACCACGTCGATTAGCCCGACGATATCGCCGTCGCAGAACAGTGCGATACACACGGCACCCGCCATCGACACCACCTCGGTATAGCTCGCCTGTTGCGCGAGCGATGTAACCACAGCGATCCACTTCGGACCTGAACCCGGTTCGCGGGCGCGCTGCGCTTCGGCTCCAGGTGTTGGCCCTTGTGCCCGAAGGGCCAGGTTGGCCGTAGGAAATGGAGTGGGCGTAGCGTACAGAGGTACGTCGCTGATCAGTTGCGGCGCGTCGTTGAAAAGCTGCAGCAAGCCCGCCCGGTCTTGCGCTTCGAGCGCCGCGCGCAATCGCTCGACGATTCGCCCATGCACCGCTGGATCGGGCCGCTCCAACGGCGCGCCCGCCCGTTTCAGACGCTCCTTGGCGCGATGAACCATTTGCCGGCAAGAGGCCGGTGTGCGCTCGAGTATCGACGCGATTTCGGCATAACCGCACTCGAACGCTTCATGCAGGACGAACGCCGCGCGTTCGTCTGGCTTCAGATGTTCGAGCAGCAACATCACGCCATATGACATATCGGCCGCGCGCAATGCCAACTCCTCCGCCGATGGTGCGACCTCGTCGAGCCACGGCTCCGGCAACCAGCCGCAAGCCTGCGACGCGCGCTCGCGCTGCGCGTGCCGCAGACGGTCGATCGCCGTGCGGGTGGTGAGCGTGGTGAGCCATGCGACCGGCGTTTGCACCGCCTGCGTATCGGCCAGATGCCATTTGAGCCAGACGTCCTGCACCACGTCTTCGGCCTCCGCACGACTGCCAAGCATCCGATATGCGAGCGCCAGCAGACGGGCGCGCGCGGCCTCGAAACTGGATGCCTTGTCGATTCCCTGTTCCGTCATGCGTAGACCTCCCGATGTTGCGTCGTGAAAAAGCGGCTGTACACCAGTGGCATGGGTCAGGCGCGCGTCATGTTCGGTATTCCTGAGCTTGACGCATGGGCAACGGGTGATGTGACAGCTCGGCGCAAAAAAACTTCTGTCACAACTCGGGCCGCTGCTTCGTCAAATGAGCAAGAACCGGCGCATGTCACGCGGCTTCTGCCCCGACGCCGCCTGTTGCATCTCCGGATGCCCGTGCCATCCATCCTGAACGAGGAACCCATGCCTTCCAGTTACCCGTCTGTCTCCGCCCTGGGCCTCGTGCCCACGGTGATCGAACAATCCGGCCGGGGCGAGCGCGCCTATGACATCTATTCCCGCCTGCTGCGCGAGCGCATCGTGTTTCTTGTCGGGCCCGTGAACGAGCAGTCAGCCAGTCTGATCGTCGCACAATTGCTGTTTCTCGAATCGGAGAACCCCGACAAGGATATTTCTTTTTACATCAACTCGCCCGGCGGCTCGGTGTATGACGGCCTCGCGATTTACGACACCATGCAGTTCATCAAGCCGGAGGTCTCGACCTTGTGCACGGGCTTTGCCGCGAGCATGGGCACTTTTCTGCTCACCGCGGGCCAACGCGGCAAACGGTATGCGCTACCGAATGCCCGCATCATGATTCACCAGCCTTCCGGCGGTGGTCAGGGCACCGCGGCGGACATCGAAATCCAGGCGAAGGAGGTGCTGTATGTGCGAGCGCGTCTCAATGCGATGATGGCCGAGCGCACCGGACGCAGCATCGAAGATATCGCGCGCGATACCGACCGCGACAACTTCATGTCGGCGCTCGAAGCGAGGGAGTACGGATTGATCGATGACGTGCTGGAAGCTCGCGCGACGTGGAACAACGCAGGTCGTCGCGACACCCTGTAACGGAACTGACATGGAACCGCTCGCTGGGCCGCCGGACAAACCGCTTGCTGCAAATTCCCATCCACCTATCGGTGCGAGCGCACCACAAAAGCTGCTCACCTTCGCTGGAATCGCTATCATGTCGCGATTCGTCGACTTCGACGACCGCTTCAACGGAGATACACATGGCGTCATCCAACGAAAACGTCAGCATGGCGCTGTTCTGCGACTTCGAGAATGTCGCGCTTGGCGTGCGCGATGCGAAATACGACAAGTTCGATATCAAGCTTGTACTCGAGCGCCTGCTGCTGAAGGGCAGCATCGTCGTCAAGAAGGCGTATTGCGACTGGGATCGCTACAAGAGTTTCAAAGGGGCCATGCACGAGGCCAATTTTGAGTTGATCGAGATTCCCCATGTGCGCCAATCGGGCAAGAATTCCGCCGACATTCGGCTTGTCGTCGATGCGCTCGATCTCTGTTATACGAAATCGCACGTCAATACGTTCGTCATCATCAGTGGTGATTCGGATTTTTCGCCGCTCGTGTCGAAGCTGCGCGAGAACGCCAAACAGGTCATCGGCGTCGGTGTGCAGCAGTCCACCTCGGATTTGCTGATTGCGAACTGCGACGAGTTCTTCTTTTACGACGATCTCGTACGCGAAAGTCAGCGCGCAGTCGCGAGGCGCGAATCGTCGCGCCAGCAGCAGAGCGCGCAGCAGGCAGCCAAACGTGCGGCTGATGAAGAGAAAGCCCCGCCGAAGGAAGATCTGGAGAAGCGTCGCAGCAAGGCCGTTGAAATTGCGGTGCAGACGTTCGACGCACTCGCTTCCGAACGTGGCGACAGCGGCAAGATCTGGGCGTCCGTGCTGAAGAACGCGATCAAACGGCGCAAACCGGACTTCAACGAAACGTATTACGGGTTTCGCGCTTTCGGCAATCTGCTGGAAGAGGCGCAGGCGCGCGGGCTGCTCGAATTCGGCCGCGATGAAAAATCAGGCGCGTACGTTTATCGAAGCACGGCTGTGAACGTCGCGAGCGAAGCAGCCAGTGAAACTATCGGCGAAACCGCGGCAGAGTCTGCCGAAACGGGGTCGGCTGAGTCGGCGTCGGCTGAACAGGCGGCCGAACATTCGTATCAAGCGCAGGCGGCGCAAGCGGCCGTGTCCGAGCCGGGCGGCAAGCACAAGTCGCGTCGCAAGGACCGCGCCAACCGCAAGGCGGGGCGGGGACAGGAGGCCCCGCACGGCAAGCACGGTCACCACGAAACGACTGATGAAGAACCTGCGGCTGGCGTTCCTGCTCTCACCGAACACGCGCAGCCCGCCGAGCAGATCCAGCGACAGGAGCCGCGTGAACACGCGCCGCTCCCAGATGAGTTCGTCGTTAAACCGATAGCTGAAGAGACCGAAGCTCGCGCTGTAAAAGCGGCAGCGGATACAGCCGCTGAACAAGGCGTCTTCGGTCAAGAAATCGAGCAGACCGCCGACAGCGACCAACTCGCACAGCGTGAAAGCGCCAAAAAGCGCGCATCCCGCAAAACGGCCGCGAAGAAAGTGAAGAAAAGTACGCCGCGCACCATCGAGGAAGTCCCTGAGATCGCGGCGCCGGCCGAAGCCCCTGCTCCAGCAGTCGATTCGGAAGAAGGATCTGAGGCCGCCAGGAAGGCCGCCCGTAAAACTGCGTCTCGCAGCCGTCGTCCGCGCAAAGCGGCGGCGACGGACAGCACGGAGTAAGAAGCAGCGCGGATTTGACGATCGTCGCTACAAGCTACCGCCCAACCGGGCTACGCATTGAAACCCGGTACCGGCCGACAATGCAAGACGAGCAAGCCGGCCGGCCCCACTGTCACCGCTCAGTAAGCCGGATAAGGCGCATACATGACGGGCGGAGGCGGTGCGTAGTAGTAAGGACGGGGCGCGACATACACCGGCTGCGTCGAATAGTAAGGCTGCGGCTGAGCGATCGTCTCGCCCTTCGATGTCATGCACTGGGCGTAGGCGGTGTCATAGCGTGCCTGCATGCCGGCCGCCGAGTACTGGGCGCCATTCGCACCGTTCGCGCCACCGATCAGCAGGCCGCTGCCCGCCCCGATCGCCGCGCCCGCGCCGGCGTTGCCCGCCGCGGCGCCGAGCAGCGCGCCGACCGCCGCGCCGCCGAGCGTGCCGAGCGCCGCGCTGTTCACGCTGTTCGTGGTGGCAGCCTGCGCAGCGCCGGACGGATTTGTCGTTTGATTCGCGTAGTCGCGACACGCGTAGTCGTTCTGTTGGAACTGGCTGAGCGGCTCGCCGGCGCGCGGCATCGCGGCTATGCTCGGGCCGCTCGGTGGCGCCACTGCGCAACCGCCTAACGCGAGCGCGATGACTGCGGCGGAAATCGCCAGGCTGATCGTTTTATTGCTGGAAATCATGGTGGTGCACTTCGGAGGATTGGAATTCAAACGTTAGGCTAATCGCAAAATTCCGTGGTTACGGCTCCGTTACAGAAAGTTTTTGCACGGCCGGCTGGCCTCGACCCGCCTGCGCGTCGTGGCGGCATTGGGTACGTTATATCAAGTGATGCTTGTAAATGCGCGGGCAATCAATTGACAAGGAACGCCGCCCACACTCGCGTCAAACGATCCCCGCCGCCCAAGCCAATCGACCGCGCGGAGGCCGCCTCAATCAACCGGCTCATTCTCGCCGCCGCAGCAGCTTGCATTGCCTGCGGCGCGCCCGCCCCCGCCAGCTCGGCGAAGTCGACGGGCGGCGGCCGAGGTCCACTTAGCGCCCCGCGAAATCGCAGTTACCAACTGTGACAAACTTCTTTCAGAAGCGCCCCTCCCGTTCCGCTCGCCTCAGAAAAGGAAAAAGCCCTCGCGATGGAGGGCTTTCGTCTCTAGCTAACCATCTTCAATCGCGACCGCAAGGATCACGACATCAGACGACGAGCTGCAACCGGTAACCTTAAGCGAAGTTCTTCGCCGCGAAGTCCCAGTTGACGATGTTCCAGTACGCTTCGACGAACTTCGGACGCGCATTGCGATAGTCGATGTAGTAAGCGTGCTCCCAGACGTCGATCGTCAGCAGAGCCTTGGCGTCGGTGGTGAGCGGCGTGGCGGCGTTGCTCGTCGACACGAGGTCGAGCGAACCATCGGCCTTCTTCACGAGCCATGCCCAGCCCGAGCCGAACGTGCCGACCGCGGTCTTCGCAAACTCTTCCTTGAACTTGTCGAACGAACCCCACTTCGCGTTGATCGCGTCAGCGAGCGCGCCGGTCGGTGCGCCGCCACCTTGCGGCGACAGGCTGTTCCAGAAGAACGTGTGGTTCCACACCTGAGCCGAATTGTTGAAGATACCGCCCGACGACTTCTTGACGATCTCTTCCAGCGACAGGTTCTCGAACTCCGTGCCCTTGATCAGATTGTTCAGGTTGGTCACATAGGTCTGGTGATGCTTGCCATAGTGAAACTCGAGCGTCTCTTCCGACATGTGCGGAGCGAGCGCGTTTTTCGCAAACGGCAGCGGCGGGAGCGTATGTTCCATGGTGCTTTCCTTCTCTATATCTGTTGTGGGGAGTCTGCGGATGACGCTATCGAGCACTCGATTGTAGGCGAGTTGGAATAACCCCGCAAACGACCGGCCTTTATGTCCGGCATGTCGAACACGCCGTGCGCAAGGCCCTTCGGAAGGGTGCGCATGGCGCGTGCCCGGGTCGTCGGCAGGCAGGACATGACAGCAGATGGGCGCCACGCGCCCACCGGCAAAACGTCAGAAGCCCTCGGTCAGACGCGCCTGCACGTCGGCGAGCGCGACGTCGGCCGACCCTTCGGCGAGATGCATCGTCAAACGACGTCCGGGTTTCAGCGACGACGGCGTGCGAATCGCCCGCCCGCTTTGCGCGTCGAGCACGGCCGCATAACCGCGCTCGAGCGTGCGCTGTGGACTCAGCACTTCGAGTCGCGCGCGGAGCATGTCGATACGCGCGACCTGACGTTCATGCTGGCGCGATAGCGCCGCATTCAGGCGCTGCGCCAGCGTGTCGACGCGCGTGCGCTCGGCCGCGAGATCCGGACGCCAGCGCTGCCAGCGCATCTGCAGCAGCGAGAAGCGCGCTCGAGCGTCCCGCACCGGCCGCGCGCCCGCCGACACGAGCCGCACGCGCAATTGCTGCAAATGCGTACGCTGCCGCGCGAGCCGCTCGGCCGGCGACACGAGCCGGCGCGCCAGCCAGTCGAGCTGCTGCGCGCGCCGCTCCATCATGCGGCCGAACGCACGCGCAAGCGTCGCGTGCCGATGATCGAGTTCGCGCAGCAGCATGACGCGCTGCGGACTCACGAGTTCGGCGGCACCGGTTGGCGTCGGCGCACGTACGTCGGCGGCGAAATCGGCGATCGTGAAATCGGTCTCGTGGCCGACGCCGCTCACCACCGGTATCACGCTTTCCGCAATCGCGCGCGCGAGCACTTCTTCGTTGAAGGCCCACAGATCTTCGATCGAGCCGCCGCCGCGACACACGATCAGCACGTCGACCTCGCGGCGGGCGCCAGCCGTCTCGACCATCGCCGCCAGTTTCGCGCTGACGCCCGAACCCTGCACCGGCGCCGGATAAACGATCACCGGAATATGCGGCGCGCGGCGCGACAGCGTCGTCAGTACGTCGCGCAATGCGGCCGCCTGCAACGATGTGACGATACCGATCGCGCGAGGATGCGTCGGCAGTGCGCGTTTGCGCTCGACGGCGAACAACCCTTCGGCTTCGAGTTGCGCCTTCAACCGCAGGAACGCTTCGTACAGACGCCCCTGACCGGTGCGGCGCACCGCTTCGACATTCAGTTGCAATTCACCGCGCGGTTCGTACATCGTCACGAGGGCGCGCACTTCGATGCGATCGCCTTCGCGCGGCATGAATTCGGCGTACTGCGCGCGACCGCGGAACATCACACAGCGCATCTGCGCCTGTGCGTCCTTGATCGAGAAATACCAGTGACCACTCGCAGCGCGCGTGAAGTTCGACACTTCGCCCGCGACCCATACGAGTGGAAACGAGCGTTCGAGCATCGTGCCGATCGCGCGATTGAGCGCGGAGACGGGAACGACGACCTCACCGCCTGGTGTGGCCGCAGAAGCAAAAGGATTTTCGGGGTTCATGCGAGGAATAAATAGCGCTGGCGGGACAGACGATAGACCGAGCGACGTGCGGCGTCCAGCCGGAATCGCAGGATTGTTAAAAGTGTCCACATGGCGGGAACCGCCTGACGAATTCCGCCAGAACGCCCGCCAACGCCAGTAGATTCCTGGCAGACCCTTGATTTATATGGCGTTTGCATCTCAATAGAGAGCGAGCACTTCGATCCAAAGCGCACGGAATGGCCCTCCCGGACGATCGGATGGCAGGTTCTCCACAAAGTTATCCACAGACTGTGGGCGACCGCACATAGCATGGACCAGCGTCCATCAAGCCCTGCGCGACTTGCCGGCCGGGACGCCCGCGCGCTAGAGTTGCGGGTTTCGACGGCATGCCGATCGCGCAGCGCGCCAGGGAGCTTGCCGGCCTGAGGCCAATCAGCACGAGCCCTTTCGCCGCGCGGTTTGCAACTCATTTTTCGACCGTATTCGCATTCGATTGCCCGGAGAACCGCGTTGAAGTTGACCCCGCGTAGTGCGCACGGCACGCAGTCCTTGCCCGCAACCCGCCCATGAGCGAACTCAGCGACCGTCTCGCAGCGCGCCTCGCGCGCGAATGGCAGCAACGCGGCCCGCTCGCGTGGGCGCTGACGCCGCTCGCCTGCGTGTTCGGCGCGGTCGCGGCCGCGCGCCGCGCCGCGTTTTCGCAAGGCTGGCTGAAGTCGGTGCGCGTCGGCGTGCCGGTGGTGGTGGTCGGCAACGTGACGGTTGGGGGCACCGGCAAGACGCCGACCGTCATCGCGCTCGTCGAAGCGTTGCGCACCGCGGGCTTCACGCCTGGCATCGTGTCGCGCGGCTACGGCGCGCGCGTGAGCACGCCGACCCAGGTCACGCCCGGTTCTTCGGCGCGCGTCGGCGGGGACGAACCGTTGCTGATCGCGCGCCGCACCGGCGCACCCGTATGGGTCTGTCCCGATCGCGTCGCCGCCGCGCAGGCGCTGTGCGCTGCGCATCGCGACGTCGACGTGATCGTCAGCGACGACGGCTTGCAGCACTACCGCCTCGCGCGCGACGTCGAACTCGTCGTGTTCGATCACCGGCTCGGCGGCAACGGTTTCCTGCTGCCGGCCGGGCCACTGCGCGAGCCGTTGTCGCGCCGCCGCGACGCGACGCTGATCAATGATCCGTACGCGCGCACGCTGCCCGCGTGGCCGAACACGTTCGCACTGCAGCTCGCGCCCGCCGACGCGTGGCATCTCGACAATCCCGCACTGCGCCGCCCGCTCGCGCAATTCGCCAGTCAACGCGTGCTGGCCGCGGCCGGCATCGGCGCGCCGGAACGCTTCTTCGCGACAGTGCGCGCGGCCGGCATCGCGCCCACGACGCGCGCACTGCCCGATCACTACGCGTTCGAGCGCAATCCGTTCACCGACGTCGACGCCGACGCGATCCTGATTACCGAAAAGGATGCGGTAAAATTGGGGGCCTGGCACGACGCGCGCATCTGGGTAGTCCCGGTCGAAGCCGCGCTTGATCACCGCCTCACTGCATTAGTTGTGGAGAAAGTCCGTGGACGCTCGCCTGCTTGAAATCCTCGTTTGCCCGATCTGCAAGGGCCCGCTCAGCTACGACCGCGCCGCGCAGGAACTGATCTGCAACGCGGACAAGCTCGCCTATCCGATCCGCGACGGCATTCCCGTGATGCTCGTCGACGAAGCGCGGCAGACCGTCGAAGGCACGCCGGTCGATCTGAATCCCGGCTCGGTCGCCTGACCCGGCGCGGCGCCGCGTCGTCTCGCTCGCGCGCGGGTCAAGGGGCAAAGGTTCGTCAACGCCAACCCGCCCGTATGTGCTCCACGATCGATCCGTAGCCGTTTTAGCCGCTCCGGCTTACGTCCGACTCTGCGTGCGCGTCGCGCGCGCAGCCTCTTCCTTCGGCCTGATTGCCGCCCGTTCCCGATCCGATGATCCAACCCACCCCTTATCCGTTTATTGCCGTCGTGCCGGCCCGTCTGGCGTCGACGCGTCTGCCCAACAAGCCGCTCGCGGACATCGGCGGCAAACCGATGGTCGTGCGCGTCGCCGAGCGCGCGCGCGAATCGGGCGCGCAGCAGGTGCTGGTCGCGTCGGACGCGCAGGAAGTGCTCGACGCGGCGCACGACCACGGCTTCGACGCGGTCCTCACGCGCGCCGACCATCCGTCGGGCACCGACCGTCTCGCGGAAGTGGCGACGCGCTTCGGGTGGAGCGACGACACGATCGTCGTCAACGTGCAGGGCGACGAGCCGCTGATCGACCCGGCGCTGGTGCGCGGCGTCGCCGCGCATCTGGCAACGACGAGCGACTGCGCGATCGCGACGGCCGCCCATCCGATCACCGATCCCGCCGAAATTTTCAATCCGAACGTCGTCAAGGTCGTGCCCGATGCGCGCGGCGTCGCGCTGTATTTCTCGCGCGCGCCGATCCCGTGGGCGCGCGACGCATGGCAGCCGCACTGGCCCAACGTCGCGTCGATGCCGGCGCCGCCCGCACCCACCGTCGTATACCGGCACATCGGACTGTACGCGTATCGCGCGAAATTTCTGCGCACGTACCCGAGTCTCGCGATCTCGCCGATCGAACAGGTCGAAGCGCTCGAACAGCTGCGCGCGATGTGGCATGGCGAGCGCATCGCAGTACTCGTCACGCACGACGTGCCGTTGCCGGGCGTCGATACCCCCGCCGATCTCACGCGCGTACGGGCTTTATTCGGGTCTTGAGCGCGGGAAGCCGTGGCATAATCGAACGGTTATGCGCGCCTCCCAGCGCAGGCGACACTCGGGTTATCCCGGTCGCGCCGTGCGGATCTTGCAGCGCCGTCATTTCGACGTGCAGCGCGAACTAGCCAACGGTAGCCGATGCGGAGCCTGCGAGAATCGCCGGGAAGCCTGCTGCGTAAACAAAGAATTCACATAGATCTGGAGATATCCATGCGTTTGATCCTGTTGGGTGCACCGGGTGCTGGCAAAGGCACTCAGGCCAACTTCATCAAGGAAAAGTTCGGCATCCCTCAAATTTCGACCGGCGACATGCTGCGCGCGGCCGTCAAGGCTGGTACGCCGCTCGGCCTCGAAGCAAAGCGCTTCATGGACGCCGGCGAGCTGGTCACGGATGAGTTGATCATCAACCTCGTGAAGGAACGTCTGCAGCAGCCGGACTGCGCGAACGGCTATCTGTTCGACGGCTTCCCGCGCACGATTCCGCAAGCCGAAGCAATGAAGCAGGCCGGTGTCGCGATCGACTACGTGCTCGAGATCGACGTGCCGTTCGACGAGATCATCGTGCGCATGAGCGGCCGCCGCTCGCACCCCGCGTCGGGCCGCACGTATCACGTGACGTTCAACCCGCCGAAGGTCGAAGGCATCGACGACGTGACTGGCGAGCCGCTGATCCAGCGCGACGACGACAAGGAAGAAACGGTCAAGAAGCGTCTGGAAGTGTACGAATCGCAAACCAAGCCGCTGATCGAGTACTACAACGGCTGGGCGAAGAACGGCGATGCGTCGAGCTCGGTGAAGGCGCCCCAATATCGCCGCATTTCGGGCCTCGGCAGCGTCGATGAAATTCGCGCCCGTGCGTTCGATGCGCTGAAGTAAGCTGGATTGATCTAAACATTTCCGCTGTTTGCGTTCGGCCAAAACCCGCCCACATTGGGCGGCTTTTTTATTGGCTCAGCGCGCCAACCGCAACGGCAAGCGCTGTGTGCGGAGCGTCCAACAGAACCAGTTGGTCTTCCCTGGCGCTCGCATGACCGGGACCCACGTCGCTTTCCGCAGCGCAGCACAGCCGCTACAATCGATCGTCGAAAAAATGCTTCGATCCAGACTGCACTGAACAACCGTAGCGAAGGAGAAGACATGGAAATTCGTGACAACGTGTTCCTGATCACCGGCGGTGCATCAGGGCTCGGCGCTGCCACCGCGCGCCTGCTGGTCGAGAACGGCGGCAAGGTCGTGCTCGCCGACCTGAATCTGGACGCGGGCGAGGCGCTCGCCAAGGAGCTCGGCGGCGTATTCGTCAAATGCGACGTGAGCCGGGAAGAGGACGCGCAACAAGCCGTCGAAGCCGCGACGAAGCTCGGCGTGCTGCGCGGACTCGTCAACTGCGCGGGCGTCGCGCCGGCCGCGAAGACCGTCGGCAAGGATGGCCCCCATTCGCTCGATCTGTTCACGCGCACGATCTCGATCAACCTGATCGGCACGTTCAACATGATCCGGCTCGCCGCCGCGCAGATGTCGAAGAACGAGCCGAACGCCAACGGCGAGCGCGGCGTGATCATCAACACCGCATCGGTCGCCGCGTTCGACGGCCAGATCGGCCAGGCGGCCTACTCCGCGTCGAAAGGCGGCGTGGTCAGCATGACCCTGCCGATCGCGCGCGACCTGTCGCGCAACGCGATCCGCGTGATGACGATCGCCCCCGGCATCTTCGAAACGCCCATGCTGCTCGGCATGCCGCAGGAAGTGCAGGACGCGCTCGGCGCGATGGTGCCGTTCCCCCCGCGTCTGGGCAAACCGGCCGAATACGCGATGCTCGCCAAGCAGATCTTCGACAACCCGATGCTGAACGGCGAAGTAATCCGGCTGGACGGCGCGATCCGTATGCAGCCGAAGTGAGGAGCGCCTGGCGATGAAAAAACGCCTGTACATGTGCGACATGTGCAGGCGTTTGCCTTTTATGCAGCGTGAAACGCGCGGCGCTATTCGCCGCCATCGTGCCGCGTGCGCTGCCGCAATTCATGCAGCTGCGACTCGACCACGGTGGCGTCTTCCGCATCGGGGCGATCCCCGAGGTAGCTTTCGAGGTCCTCGAGCGCGGGCCGCAGATAGTCGAGCCGCGCATACGCGAAACCGCGATCGCGCACTTCCTCGATATTGTCCGGCAGCAGAATGACGAGCCGCTGTTGCACCGCGAGCAGTCGTTGCCAACGCTCGGTTTGCAGATAGATCGCCTTCAGGTTGCGCAGCATCCGCGCGACGATCTCGCGACGCGTGGCCGGTTGCAGCAGCATGCGCAGCGCCCGGCCGACCGAATCCCCAGCCGACGCGACGTACGGTTCGAGCATCTCGACCATCTGCGCTTCGGACAGCGAATGACCGGTGGTGGGATCGAGCATCACGTCGCCGTCGGGCGTCGTCACGCGCAGCAGGAAGTGGCCCGGAAACGACACCCCGCGCACCGGAACGCCGAATTGCTCGGCCATCTCCAGATAGAGCACCGCGAGTGAAATCGGGATGCCGCGGCGACGTTTGAGTACGACGTTCAGATGACTGTTGTCGGGGTCGTAGTAATCGTTCAGATTGCTCGCGAAACCGAGTTCACGGAAAAAGAACCGATTGAGGATGCCAACCTTCTGACGGATGTCGGCGTCGTCTGGCATGCGGCGGCGCAGCCGCAGCACCAGCTCGTCGATCTCGGCGAGCACCGACTGCAGATCGAGGTCAGGATAGGCGTCCTGCGCCAGCGAGAGCGCCGTCTCGGTCAGCGGCAGGCTCTCGTCTTCGGCGACGAGCGTACTGAAATAATCGAGAACCCGCGACATGGTGATCACTTCACTCGCCTTTTGAAATACGCGTACTTGAAGCCCATCAGCCAAAGCATACCGAAATATAGCGCGGCGAACAGCACGAGACACGCACCGAGCAATACCATCCGGCTGACCGGCTGGGTATGCATGCCGACCCAGTCGAAGCTGATCGCAAGCCAGCGCATCACGCCGGCAAGCACGAGGCACGCGCCGAGCAGCTGCACGAAAAACTTGAGCCAGCCGCTCGACGGCGTATAGATGCCGCGTTTGCGCAGACCGATGAACAGCAGCAACGCATTCACGCAAGCGCCGAGCCCGACGCTCAGCGTGAGACCCGCATGCGCGAACACCGGCACGAACGCGTAGTTGCACAGCTGCGTGACGACCAGCACGCCGATGCCGATCTTCACCGGCGTCTTGATGTCCTGCTTCGCGTAGAAGCCCGGCGCGAGGATCTTGATCAGGATCAGGCCGACCAGGCCGACGCCGTAAGCGGCGAGCGCGCGGCTCACCATCACGACCGCGGTGCCGTCGAACTTGCCGTAGTTGAACAGCACCGCTGTCAGCGGCTGGGCGAAAAAAAACAGCGCGATCGCGCTTGGTGCGGCGAGCAGGAACGTCACGCGCAGCCCCCAGTCGAGCAGCGACGAATACTCGTGCGAATCGGCATCGACATGCGCCTTCGACAGGCTCGGCAGCAGGATCGTGCCCAGCGCGACGCCGAGCAGCGCGGTCGGAAACTCCATCAGCCGGTCGGCGTAGTTGATCCACGACACCGCGCCGGGGCCGATGTGCGACGCGATGTTGGTGTTGATGATCAGGCTGATCTGCGCGACCGACACCGCGAACATCGCCGGCACCATCTTCGCGAGCACCCGTTTTACGCCGCGATGCGCGAGCGCGTGCAGCGGGTTCAGGCCGATGCGCGGCACCATGTCGATCTTCTTGAGGCCCGGCAGTTGCACCGCGAATTGCAGCACGCCGCCGATGATCACCGCCCACGCGAGCGCATAGACCGGCGTTTGCAGGCGCGGCGCGAGAAACAGCGCAGAGACGATGAACGAAACGTTCAACAGTACCGGCGCGAATGCGGGCAACGAAAAGTTCCGGTACGTATTCAGCACGCCCGACGCCAGCGACGTCAGCGAAATGAAAATGATGTACGGGAACATGATGCGCGTCATCGTGACCGCGAGCTGGTATGCGTGGCCCTCGCGCGCAAGGCCCGAAGCGACGACGAACACGACGCCCGACGCGCCGACCACGCCGATCACCGATAGCACGGCGAGCGCCCACGCGAGCACGGTCGAGGTCGCGTCGACGAGCGCCTTGGTGGCGTCGTGGCCTTGCTGGTTCTTGAACTCGGCGAGGATCGGCACGAAGGCCTGCGAGAACGCGCCTTCGGCGGAAATGCGGCGCAGCAGGTTCGGAATGCGAAAGGCGACGTAGAAAGCGTCGGTGTATTGACTGGCGCCGAACGCACGGGCGATCAGGGTTTCACGGGCCAGTCCGGTCACGCGCGACAGCAGCGTGAAGCCGCTGACCGTCAGCAGGGCTCGGAATAGATTCATGGGGCGCTTATTATACGGGTCCGCTAATGCGGGCGACGAGCCGGAACGCGATTCGGACCGATTTGCCGCGCGGACGTTCGCCGCAATCGGCTGGAAAGTGCGATTTTTGTATTTTCAGCGGCTTTCCGTGCTGCGCCAGCAGTTTAGTGTCAACATGACGCCACTCCCGTCACTGCGACGCCGTCGCGCGTTTCCCGTTGTCACGTGCCTGATTTTGTTGCTATAATCGTCGGTTTCGAAGCTTGCTCAGTTTTCGCACGGTCTTCGGACGGGATTCTCAGGTTGGCGCAGCGCCGCTTGTCAATACATCCGGAAGCCTGGAAACACGGGCCCGCCTTCGCGTAGTTCGATCGATTTTTTCGACACTTTTGCGCCCTTGGGCAATCGCTTCCAAGGGTTCGGATCGAGAAGCAGCACCTCGCCTCATCGTTGAAGGCCGGGTACTGGAAACAGGAACAGGATAAGGAACCGTCATGGCTAACTCCGCACAAGCACGCAAGCGCGCCCGCCAGGCCGCGAAGGCAAACTCGCACAACTCGGCACTGCGCTCGAAATTCCGCACGGCTATCAAGGCTGTCCGCAAGGCAATCGACGCAGGCGACCAGGCTAAGGCCGCCGAAATCTTCAAGGCATCGTCGAAGACCATCGACATCATCGCCGACAAGAACATCATTCACAAAAACAAGGCAGCTCGCCACAAGAGCCGCCTCGCTGCAGCCATCAAGGGTCTGCAAGCGCCCGCAGCGCAGTAATTCCGGTCGGCCCGCTTCGGCGGGCTACCTCCTGTTTCCGCTGCACAAGAAGCCCGCTTTGGCGGGCTTTTTTGTTTTGGCCGGATGACCAGCCACAAAAAAACCCGCTGCTTGCGGGTTTTTGTTTTTCTGCTTTTGCCGATCCGGCCAGCTTGCGTCAGATCGCATGCCGTTTGGCTTGCGGCGCAGGCGCATGCTCGAGTTCCAGTTCGCATGCCTCGGTGACGAGGAGGTCGTTGTCTTTCGCGAAGTTCATAACGAAATCGAAGGCCATTGGCTCGATGTCGCGCAGCCGCGAATCGAGAATCACGCATTTGAGATCGCCGATCATGGTTGGCCGCACGTACAGCGAGTACTGCATATAGGCGTTCGGCCCCTTCCTCACGCCGGGCCCGAACGACGACATGACGCCCGCGAGCCGCTCCGACCAGTCGCTCGGCCGAAATCTTTTTCCGGTCGACGTAATGCCCTGAATGAAATATTCGATTGGAGCTGCTTCGGCCATGTAGAAACACCTGTGTGACTGCCCAGCGGAATGACGACCAACCGGCGACACCGGTTGCACGCTCGAATTCACCGCAAGCGGCATGCACGGCAAGCGCTTGCAGCCACCTGCGACGTGCGTGGCAGCTTGGCGCTAACGCAACAATGACGAGCCGCACCACGAGAACCGCTGCGGCGAACCGGCTGAACCGCTCTGGCGCCCGGCCACGCCGTGACAGACTTTCCGCGCCGCGCCACCCGCGTTTCTTGATGCGAAACGCCGGCCTGCTGGGCTATGGGATAACCCTTAAATTATAGCGCAGCGGGCCCTTTTCCGCAGCGCACACAAGCACCGTCCGATGACCCCGCGCAGCCCAACACGACGCCTTCTGATAGCTTTCTAAGCGCTTTCACGGCCTTCCAGCCGACTCGTCAAACAGGGCGAAATCCTTTATGCTGGATTGAGTTACCACCAAACCCACGGCGGCACAGTCCGGCAACCCTGCCGGGTGAGACCGCCGTATTTGTTTCATGACCGCCAAGAAAATTCGCCACTACCTGCAGTTCAAGGACTTCTCGCTGGAAGACTACGAGTACGTGCTGGAACGCGCGCGCATCCTGAAACGCAAATTCAAGAACTACGAGACCTATCACCCGCTGCACGACCGCACGCTGGCGATGATCTTCGAAAAGAATTCGACGCGCACGCGCCTGTCGTTCGAAGCCGGCATCTTCCAGCTGGGCGGCCACGCGGTGTTCATGAGCACGCGCGACACGCAGCTCGGCCGCGGCGAGCCGATCGAAGACGCCGCCCAGGTCATCTCGCGCATGGTGGACATCATCATGATCCGCACGTTCGGCCAGGACATCATCCAGCGCTTCGCCGAAAATTCGCGCGTGCCGGTGATCAACGGGCTCACGAACGAGTATCACCCGTGCCAGGTGCTCGCGGACATCTTCACGTACTTCGAGCATCGAGGTCCGATCCGCGATAAAACGGTCGCGTGGGTCGGCGACGCGAACAACATGCTGTACACATGGATCGAAGCCGCACAGATCCTCGGCTTCAAACTGCGCCTATCCACGCCGCCCGGCTACAAGCTCGACCGTGCGCTCGTCTCGGCGGAAAGCGCGCCGTTTTACGAGGAGTTCGACGACCCCAACGAAGCCTGCGCGGGCGCCGATCTCGTCACCACCGACGTGTGGACCAGCATGGGCTTCGAGGCCGAAAACGAAGCGCGCAAGAAGGCCTTCGCCGACTGGTGCGTGGACGCCGACATGATGGCGCGCGCGAATCCCGATGCGCTCTTCATGCACTGCCTGCCCGCGCATCGCGGCGAGGAAGTCAGCGCGGAGGTGATCGACGGACCGCAGAGCGTCGTGTGGGATGAAGCGGAAAACCGTCTGCACGTGCAGAAAGCGTTGATGGAATACCTGCTGCTCGGCAAGCTCAATCATTGAGCGAGGCGTTCCCCCAGGCACCAGCCGGGACCGCGTTACAAAAAAGGCGCCGGGAGGAAACTCCCGGCGCCTTTGTGCATTCGTCGACGGTGAAGCTCAGCGCGGCCAGTCAGCGCGAAAAGAGCGCGCTTCCGCTCATAGGCAAACCGGCTCCGCCTCCAGCTCCACGCCAAATTGCCCGAACACTTCGTGCTGGATCGCCCGCGCCAGCGCCAGCACTTCCGTGCCGCTCGCGCCACCGCGATTGACCAGCACCAGCGCCTGGCGTTCATGCACGGCCGCCGCGCCCATCGCGCGGCCCTTCCAGCCGCATCGGTCGATCAGCCAGCCGGCCGCCAGCTTGACCCGCCCGTCCGCCTGCGGATACGACACGATTTCCGGTTCGCGGCGCTTCAGCGCCTCGAACTGCGCGGCATCGATCACCGGATTCTTGAAGAAGCTCCCCGCGTTGCCCAGTTCGAGCGGATCGGGCAGCTTCGCCCGCCGCACGGCGACGACCGCATCGAAAATGGCCTGCGCGGTCGGCTGCGGGGCCGCGCCACCGGCTTTCCCTTGGCTCGCCGCAGGACCCCGCGCCGCCAGCTCGCGCGCAAGATCCGCGTAGCCCGCGCGCGGCTGCCATGCCTTCGGCAAACGAAACGTGACCGACGTGATCACGAAGCGCTCGCGCCCTTCCCGCTTGAAGAAGCTGTCACGATAGCCGAACCGGCACGCATTGGCGTCGAGTTCGACGGCGTTGCCGGTCGCGAGCTCGATCGCCCGCAGCGACGCGAAGCGTTCGCACATTTCGAGCCCGTACGCGCCGATGTTCTGGATCGGCGCCGCGCCGACCGTGCCCGGTATCAGCGCGAGATTCTCGAGGCCGGGCATACCCTGCGCCAACGTCCACGCGACGAACTCGTGCCACGGCTCGCCGCCGGCCGCCTCGACATACCACGCATGCTGATCCTCGCGCACCACGCGGCGGCCGCGCAGCGCCACCAGCAGCACGAGCCCGGCGAAGTCGCCGCTCAGCACGACGTTGCTGCCGCCACCGAGCACGAGGCGCGGCAGGCCCGCGACGCGCGGATCGCCCACCGCGGTGGGCAACTGCTCCTCGCGCTCGATTAGGCACGCGAACTGCGCGCGCACGTCGAAGCCGAACGTGTTGTGGGCCTTCAGCGAATAGCCGGCCAGGAGAGACGCGACGACGGGAGCGGCAAGAGCGGATTGGGGCATCGGAATGGCAGCAGGGCAACAACGGGAAGCGACAGGAAACAACGACCAATGACCAGCCTGACGACACGAGCGGCGCCGCGCGGCGGCCTTGGGCAAAAGAGAGCGGCGTCGGTAAAATGACGTCCGGTCCGTGATTATAGCGAGTGCCTCGCGCGCAGCCGACCGGCCGCGTCGCGCACTGCCGCACTATTGGGAGAAAGCAATGCCATCGTTTGACGTCGTCTGCGAAGCGAACATGATCGAAGTCAAGAACGCGATCGAGCAGTCCAACAAGGAAATTTCGACGCGTTTCGACTTCAAGGGGTCCGACGCGCGCGTCGAGCACAAGGAAAACGAAATCACCGCGTACGCCGACGACGACTTCAAGCTCGGCCAGGTGAAGGACGTGCTGCTGTCGAAAATGGCCAAGCGCAACGTCGACGTGCGCTTCCTCGACTACGGCAAGATCGAGAAGATCGGCGGCGACAAGGTCAAGCAGGTCATCAAGATCAAGAAGGGCGTGTCGGGCGATCTGTCGAAGAAAATCGTGCGTCTGGTGAAGGACAGCAAGATCAAGGTGCAGGCGAGCATTCAGGGCGATGCGGTGCGCATCACCGGTGCGAAGCGCGACGATCTGCAAAGCGTGATCGCGATGCTGCGCAAGGACGTGACCGACACGCCGCTCGACTTCAACAACTTCCGCGACTAAGCGGCACGGCGCGCGAGGCTTGCAACGCAACGCGCCGCGCGCAAAGTCTTCGAGCCGCTTCAGCTCAGGCGGGGCGATGCGGCTCAGCCCGCTTCAAAGATCGTTGCCCGCCGCCGGGCTGGCGGCCTTCTTCTTGTCGCCGATACGGCTCTCCTGCCCCTTCATCAGCTTCGCGATATTGCCGCGATGGCGCCATACGAGCAGCAGGCTCATCGCCAGAACCGCGAGCGCAACGATGCGCGGCCCGAACAGGAACACGTAGAAAAGCGGCGCGAACAGCGCCGAGCACAGCGCCGCCAGCGACGAATAGCGCGTGAAGAACGCGACGATGATCCAGGTCAGCAAGGTCGCGACGCCGAGCGTCGGGTTGATCGCGAGCAGTACGCCCGCGGCGGTCGCGACACCCTTGCCGCCCTTGAAGCGGAAGAAGATCGGATACAGATGGCCGAGAAACACCGCGAGCGACGCAATCGCGATCGAGCGCTCGTCGAGCCCGTAGCGCGCGCCGAAATTCACGACCAGCCACACCGGCAGCCAGCCCTTGAAAGCGTCGCCGATCAGCGTCAGAATCGCGGCCTTCTTGCTGCCGCTGCGCAGCACGTTGGTGGCGCCCGGGTTGCCCGAGCCGTACGAGCGCGGGTCGTCGAGACCCATCGCGGCGCTCACGATCACGGCAAACGACAACGAACCGATCAGATAGGCAACGACAGCGACGATCAGGTTTTGCATCTAGGACTCTTATAAGGATCGCGGTCTGACATTCGATACCCCAACCGCAACAGGGTACGCCCGTCGAAACAAGGCGGCGCACATTTTACCGAAGGCGTCCGCGCGAAAAACATTCAGGCAAACGTCAACTGGCGCGTCGGCGTCAGTCCACGCTCGCGCACTGCACCGGCTTCGCCGCAAGCAGATCCGTGAGCACCTTCGGCTCGATGCTGACGAGAAAGCCGCGCCGCCCTCCGTTCAGCCAGATTTTGTCCATCTCGAGAATGGTCGACTCGACATACACCGGCATCTGCTTGCGCGTGCCGAACGGCGAGGTGCCGCCGATCAGATAACCCGAGTGCCGGTTCGCGACTTCGGGCTTGCACGGCTCGACGCGCTTCGCGCCGATCTGCCGCGCGAGGTTCTTGGTGCTGACGGTGCGATCGCCGTGCATCAGCACGATCAACGGCTTCGCGTGCTCGTCTTCCATCACCAGCGTCTTCACGACGTGATGCTCGTCGACGCAGAGCTGGCGCGCCGATTCCGCGGTGCCGCCATGCTCGACGTAGTCGTAAGGATGCTCGCCGAACGTAACGCCGTGACGGCGCAGCAGCTGCGTGGCGGCGGTTTCGGACACGTGTCTGGATTTGCTCATCGGCGCATTGTAATGGCGAGATTGCACAACGGCTATTTGCCGAACCGGCAATTGTGCGCGCTCGACGCTTGTGGCACGATCGTTCGAAATTATGCCGGCATGGTGCGAGATAGTGCGCGCAGAGCTAGGAGACAGCGTTGAACCAGGCTTCATCCATCCGTTCCACGATCGACATCCCCGCGCTGCTCGCCGCGCTGCCCGCCCGCATCAGCGACATTCCCGCGCTCGCCGCCGCACGCGATCCGCGGCATGTCGCGCTGATCGAAGACGCGCGCCGCCTGACCAATGCGCAACTGCTAGAGGCCGTCGATGCCGCCGCCGCGCTGCTGCGCGAATGGGGCGTGCGCGGCGGCGATCGCGTGATGATCGTCGCGGAGAACAGCATCGCGCAGGTCGTGCTGCTGTTCGCGACCGCCAGGCTCGATGCGTGGGCGCTGGTGTCGAACGCGCGCCTCTCGGCGGCCGAACTCGATTCGATCCGCGCGCACGCGCAACCGCGCGTCGTCGCATATGCGGTCGAAAGCTCGCCCGACGCGTGCCAGCATGCTGAGCGTCATCGAGCGACACCGGCACCCACGCTGTCACCAGACATCGGCGCATGGTCGTATGCGTTGGACGGCAGCGTGCAGGCCGAAGCCGTCGAAGCCGCCAGCGACAGCCAATGCGCGGCACTGATCTACACGACCGGCACCACCGGCGCACCGAAGGGCGTGATGCTGTCGCATCGCAATCTGCTGTACATCGCGGCCGTGTCGAGCCGGCTGCGCCAGGTCGGGCCCGACGACGTCGTCTATGCGGTGCTGCCGATCTCGCATGTGTATGGCTTCGCGTCGGTATGCCTCGGCAGCCTGCATGCGGGCGCGACATTGCGGCTCGCGCCGCGCTTCGTGCCGGAAGCGGTGCGCCGCGCCCTCGCCGACGAGCAGGTGTCGATCTTCCAGGGCGTGCCGGCGATGCACGCGAAGCTGCTCGAACATCTGCACACGCACGGCCACGCATGGTCCGCGCCGCGGCTGCGCTTCGCGTACTCGGGCGGCTCTCCGCTCGACGCCGCGTTGAAGGTGCAGGCCGAAGCCGTGTACGGTCTGCCGCTGCACAACGGCTACGGCATGACCGAAAGCAGCCCGACCGTATCTCAGACGATGGTCGACGCACCGCGCGCCGATTGCTCGGTCGGCGAAGTCATTCCGGGCGTCGAAGTGAAGTTCGTCGGACTCGACGGCGCGCAAGCCTCGCCGGGCGAGACTGGCGAACTGTGGGTGCGCGGCCCGAACGTGATGCTCGGCTACTATCGCAATCCCGAGCAGACCCGCGCGACCGTCACCGAGGATGGCTGGCTGAAGACCGGCGACCTCGCGCGCCGCGACGCGGACGGCGCCTTGCATATCGTCGGGCGCAGCAAGGAGCTGATCATCCGTTCGGGCTTCAACGTGTATCCGGCCGAGGTCGAGCACGTGCTGAACGCGCATCCGCAGGTCGTGCAGTCGGCGGTGATCGGACGCGCGGTCGAGGGCAACGAGGAGGTGATCGCGTTCGTCGAGCTGATTGCCGGCGCGACGGTCGCGCCCGCGGAGTTGATCGCGTGGTGCGGCGAGCGGCTCGCGCCGTACAAGCGGCCGGCCGAGGTGATGGTGCTCGCGGCGCTGCCGGCCGCATCGACCGGCAAGATTCTTAAGCACCGGTTGCGCGAGTTGGTGTGAAGCGAGCGCAGCCCCGCGCGCTTCAAGTCGCGCTCAGCCGCGCGGATGATGCTGCGCATGCAGCGATTTCAGACGCTCTCGCGCGACGTGCGTATAAATCTGCGTCGTCGAAATATCGGTGTGGCCGAGCAGCAATTGCACGACGCGCAGATCGGCACCGTGATTGAGCAGGTGCGTCGCGAACGCATGCCGCAACGTATGCGGCGACAACGGCGCATGCACACCCGCCGCCTGCGCGTGTCGCTTGATGATGTTCCAGAACTGTTGGCGCGTCATGCCTTCGGCGCGTGCCGTCACGAATAGCGCGTCGGCCGCGCGCGGGCCGAGCAGCGCCGGGCGCGCCTCGCGAAGATAGCGCTCGATCCACGCGTGCGCCTCTTCGCCGAACGGCACCAGCCGCTCCTTCGAGCCCTTGCCGGTTACACGCACGACGCCTTCATTGAGCCCCACCTCGACGGTCTTCAGCGTGACCAGTTCGGTCACGCGCAATCCGCTCGCGTACATCAGCTCGAGCATCGTGCGATCGCGCAAGCCGAGCGGCGTATCGAGGTCGGGCGCGCCGAGCAGCGCTTCGACCTGCGCTTCGCTCAACGTCGACGGAAAACGCGGCGGCTGCTTCGCCGAGCGGAGACGCACCGTAGGATCGGCGGCCGCGCGATGCTCGCGCACCGCCCAAGCGTAATAGCGGCGAAACACCGACAGACGGCGGTTCGCCGAGGTCGCCTTGTCCTTTTGCCGCGCCGCGCTGTAGGCGCGCAGGTCGGCTTCGCTCGCGGTGTCGAGCGACGCATTGCGGGTGTGCGCGAGCCATTCGCAGAACAGGCGCAAGTCGCGGCGATACGCGTCGAGCGTGTTGCGCGACAGGCCGTGTTCGAGCCACAGCGCGTCGCAAAAGGCGTCGATCGATGCGGAGCTGGTCAGCAACAGCGGCGATACGGCGGCTGTGTCTTCGACGTTTTCAGCGGTATCGGGGCTCATGCTCATGCGTACGGCACACCTTCATGCGCGAGCAGCCAGCGCTTCACGTCGCGAAAGAAGCCGTCGCCCCCGTCGTGCGCGAAGCCGCCGATGCCGCTCGCACTCACCACGCGGTGACACGGAATCACGATCGGAAAGAAATTCGCGCCGCACGCCTGGCCGACCGCGCGTGGCACGCTGCCGAGCTGCTTCGCGAGTTGTCCGTAAGTCAGCACGACACCCGGCGGAATGGCGCAGATCGCCTGCCACACGCGCCGCTGGAACGCGGTGCCGCACTCGGCGAGCGGCAGCTCGAACTTCGCCGACGCGCTCTCGAAGTAACGCTCGATCTGTTCGGCCGCCTCGCGTGCGAGCGGCGTCTCGGGCGCGACGTTGCGCGTCGAGTCGGGCAGATAGACGATCTCGCGCACCGCCTCGCCTTCGAGCCGGATGCCGACCTTGCCGAACGGCGCATCGATCACTGCGTTGAACATGATTGCCTGCTCCTCTAGCGTGCCGGATTGCCGGCACCGAATTGCCACGACTTTACGCCGCTTCCAGCGCCCACTCCACATGCTCGCGCACGAGCGCCGACGGATCGTCGGCTCGCTGCTTCAACGCCCGCACGATCGCGTCGCGCGCATCGGCGTCGAGAGCTCCGGGCGCGGCGCGCAACGCGTTGCCCATGCCGACCGCGAGATTGCGCAGCCAGCACTCGTAGCCGATGCGGCGAATCGCGCTGCCCTGCATGCGCGTATCGAACTCCTGCGCGCTCCACGCGAACAGTTCGACCAGCGACGCGCGATCGAGCCCGTGCCGCACGTCGAAATCGGCGACTGGCGCGGCCTGCGCGAACTTGTTCCACGGACACACGAGCTGGCAATCATCACAGCCATACACCCGATTGCCGATCAGCGGCCGCAGCTCGCGCGGGATACTGCCCTTCAGCTCGATCGTCAGATACGAAATGCAGCGGCGCGCGTCGACCTTGTACGGCGCGACGATCGCGCCGGTCGGACAGGCGCCGATGCAGCGCGCGCAGCTGCCGCAATGCGAGCCCGGCGTTTCGGGCGCGGCCTCGGGCGAGGTTTCGGCGTCGGTCGGCAGCGGGATGTCGACGTAGATCTCGCCGAGGAAGAACAGCGAGCCGGCGTCGCGCTGCAGAAGCAAGGTATGCTTGCCGCGCCAGCCGATGCCGGCCTTCTGCGCGAGCTCGACTTCGAGCACCGGCGCCGAATCGGTGAACACGCGATAGCCGAACGGCCCGGTCGCCGCTTCGATCCGGTCGGCCAGTTGTTGCAAGCGCTGACGCATCACCTTGTGATAGTCGCGGCCGCGCGCATAGATCGACACGACCGCCGTCGATGGGTCCGCGAGCCGCGCGTGCTCGGCCGCGCGCCAGTCGCGCGCGCGGGGTGTCGCGCGTGACGGGGGTGGCCTTACGTCTTGCGGCATGCTTTCAGGCGCGCGTTCATGCGCCCCCTCATACGTCTCTTCAGCCGCCTCTGCTTCCAGCGTCCGCGCAGGCAAATAGGCGATGCGCACGGTGATCACGCGTCGCGTGCCGGCCACAAGCTCGGCGGGCCTCGCGCGTTTCATGCCGTGTTTGGCCATATAATCCATCTCGCCGTGGCAACCCGCTTCGAGCCACGCTGCAAGCGGCGCTTCGGCGGCCGACAGATCGGTATCGCTAATGCCGATCGCCCCGAAACCGAGTTCACGGCCCCACGCCTTGATGTCGAGCGCGAGCGCACGAAGCGCCGCCTCATCGAAACGGGACGTTGCATCAGAAGCTCGCACGGCATCATCGGCCGATGCGGGCGTGCAGGAAACAGGGGACTTCGGACTTCGGTTCATCACGCCATTTTACGAGAATGCCCGTCAATCCCGATCACGCGACCCTACCGTCCGCTCCGGTGCTGCTCGAACGCTCTTTCGCGCTCGCGGACGAGGCCGCCACGCAGACGTTCGGCGCGCGCTTCGCACAGGCGATCGAAAGCGTACGCGCGGCCTCGCAGCAGGCACAGTCAGCACAGCCCGGCGCCGTAAGCGACCTCGCATTCCACGGCCTGCAAGTCCAACTCGTCGGCGATCTCGGCGCCGGCAAAACCACGCTCGTGCGCGCGACCTTGCGCGGCCTCGGCCACACCGGCCGCGTGCGCAGTCCGACCTACACGCTCGTCGAACCGTATGTGCTCGCACGGCCCGCTGGGGAACTCGCGCTCTATCACTTCGATCTGTACAGATTCTCCGATCCGGCCGAATGGGCCGACGCGGGCTTTCGCGAATATTTCGATAGCGGCGCGGTCTGCCTCGTCGAATGGCCGCAACGCGCGGGACCGCTGCTCGGTGTGCCGGATCTCGTCTTCTCGCTCGGGCTCGTCGGCAACATGGACGCAAACGCGGACGCACGCACACTCGTCGCACGCGCTTATAGCGAATCAGGAAAGGCATGTCTCGAAAGATGTTAATCAAACCGTTCCATTCGATCGAATCGGCAGCGGGCGCAACGCATAACTGGCGGCGCCGGCAGATCCTGCGCGCGGGTGCGTCGACGCTGGTGCTCGGCCTCGTCGCGCCGCGCCTCGCGTTTGCGAGCTCGGTGCTCGGCGTGCGTGTGTGGCCCGCGCGCGACTACACGCGCGTGACGATCGAATCCGATCAGCCGCTGCAGAACACGCAGCAACTGCTGCAGGGACCGGACCGGCTCGTCGTCGATCTGAACGGCCTCGATCTCGATCAGGCGCTCAAGGAACTGGTGTCGAAGATCACACCGAACGATCCGCAAATATCGTCGGTGCGGGTCGGGCAGTATCAGCCGCACGTGGTGCGAATGGTGTTCGACCTGAAGGGCTCGGTGAAGCCGCAGGTGTTCGCGCTGCCGCCAGTCGGCGCGTACAAGTACCGGCTCGTGTTCGACCTGTATCCGGCAGTCGCGCCCGATCCGCTGATGGACCTGCTCGCGCAGTCCGAGCGCAAGCAGCAGGCGCTCAACGAAGAAAACGGCGCGCCGCCGGCGACGCTTTCCGGCCCCGGCACGCCGCCGCCCGTCGACAACAGCGAGGCGTTCTTCGAGCATTACGCGCAGAACGGTGGCGCGGGTAGTGGTGCTGGCAATGGCGGTGCGGGCGTACCGCGTCCGCCGGCGCGTGGCACGCCGGCGCCGTCCGCACCCGCCATTGCCGGCAGGCAGCCCACACCCTCTGCGCCGTCGGCGCCGCCCAGCGTGATCGCCCGCAACAAGGATGGCAGCGCCAACGGCAACGGCACCGCACGCGGCCTCGACAGCAACAACGACAACCTCGGCGACAACGGCGACACCTACGCATTCACTACGCCGAAGTCGGGCCGCAGCAACACCGTGCGACTGCTCACCGTCGCGATTGATCCGGGTCATGGCGGCGAGGACCCGGGCGCGATCGGCGGCTCAGGCACCTACGAGAAGCACGTCGCGCTCGACATCGCGAAGAAGCTGCGCGCGAAGATCGACGCGCAGCCGAACATGCGCGCGATGATGACGCGCGACGCCGACTTCTTCGTGCCGTTGAACGTGCGCGTGCAGAAGGCGCGGCGCGTCGGCGCGGACCTGTTCGTGTCGATCCACGCGGACGCGTTCACGACGCCCGAGGCGAAGGGCTCGTCGGTTTTCGCGCTGTCGGAGCACGGCGCGTCGAGCGCGGCCGCGCGCTGGATGGCGAACAAGGAAAACTCGTCGGACCTGATCGGCGGCATCAACATCAAATCCGACGACGCCACCGTGAACCGCGCGCTATTCGACATGTCGACCACCGCGCAGATTCGCGACTCGATGCGCTACGGCAACTTCGTGCTCAAGGAGATCGGCGACATCAACAAGCTGCACAAGGGCTCGGTCGAGCAGGCCGGCTTCGCGGTGCTGAAGGCGCCGGACATTCCGTCGATCCTCGTCGAAACCGCGTTCATCAGCAATCCAGATGAAGAGCGGCGCCTGAACGACGACGCGTATCGCGACAAGATGGCCAACGCGATTCTGACCGGCATCAAGCGCTATTTCGCGGCGAATCCGCCGCTCGCCAAGAGCCGCATGACGTGATGTCGGCAGCCACTCGCCGCCTGCCAGCACGTATTGGCGTTGGCTGGACGGTTCTCGCCGGCCGAAGCCTGAGATGGCGTCGAGCCGACGCCTGACGAAGATCGGGAGGCCCGATACGGCGCGGGCCTTTTTCGCATGAAGAAGCCCCGCTGAAGCGGGGCAACGATCAAAACTCAAAGGTCAACGAATCGTGGCAGCAAATCCTGGTCTGCCAGACGGATTTCGATATCGTTAGCCGCCTTGACGTGTTTGCGGTTGTTCACGTCGAAGACGTCATCCGTCACGCTGACGATGATCGTGCCTTGCTGCTTGTGTTCCCGCATGACAGGGATCAGGGCGCGCGCTTCTGGCACTTGAGCGGCTGTCAGAGTATGTGGCAAGTAGAGCATCCAGCTAACGCCAGGACGATCTTCAAACACTTTTTCCTTGAAATAGAAGTACGGACCGAATGTGATGTAGAACGACCCATAGATTTCCACAATTTTAGAAAGAACCTCTGCTACGGAGTTATAGTCGCCCAGGCGGGAATTCCGATTTCCCATCTTCTCGTTAAGGGATATGTCAAGCGATTTTGAAAAAATCTCTCCGCCATCAATCTCGACTGTTATTGATGCGCCAACCTGATCCGATCTAACCCCATTCCATATTCCGATTGATTTTGGATCGTCTTTGCTTTTCCCCGGGTACTCTCTCGAAAGAGCATCGATTGCAGTCGTTGATGGAACTTTGTCGTCATAGGCGCGATGCTGAAGTGCCTCTTGCTCGCTCTCGCCCTGTAGATACCATTCGCTCAACTCCCTATCTTTGCGTTTCAGTAGGTCGATGACAGGCCACAGGCGACTCAAGTGAGTTTGCCAATCTGCATTGGGTAAATCAGTCCGATCACGATGTTGTTCTGACAGGTTCATTATTTTCTCACGGCTGGAAAACGGAAGAAACGCCAAATCTCTGCAGTGGCGGCAACATAAACTCTCTCGTTTTAGATGTCTGAAAATACCACATCAGTTTGGCGGGTGGATTGCTGCGTGCAATCGTGCCTTGCTTTTTGATTTGTTCAGCCATGTTTGTAAAGCCTTTAAAAAACTCAAGCGGTCTTCCATTTCCACCGATAAATTGGTCGTAATTCCCCTTGGCTTCCTGCAAGAGACATTGGGAAGGCTGGAAACCATCAAAGTCTGTGCCCAGCCACGCCCATTCCATATTCCAGCCCTGGCTGGTTTCCCTGCCTTTCCCGTCCGACACAATTCCGTACTCAAACCCTGTGATGCGGGCCTGGTAGCGTCGCGGCTCAGGATTCATTCCGTGATTCCTTTGTACCCTTTCGCCGCCCTTCTCAGGCGGGCACTTGCACGGCCTCTCACGCTCGCGGGAGCGATCGCGCGGTAGTTCGCCCCATCCGCCGTCTGCACCCGCACCAGTGCCGCCGCTGCCTGCAGGACCAGCAGACGGTGCGGCGGTGGGGCCTGGAATAGGCAGTGGCATTGCCTGCGCCATTGCGTTTGCTGCGCGCGCGAGCGTCGCCGGGAATGGAATAGCCATCAACGTTTCTCGTTCATTTCCTGGTGTCTTTTTCGCGTTGCCTGCATTGATATTTCGAATCGCTGTTCACCGGAACGCCTGGTTCGCACAGCCAATCTATGACTGCCGGAATCTAGAAAAACTCCGGCGAACGCTATTTTTCCAGAACACATCCGACGAATTAATCATCTAAAACGCGACATAGTCAACGACTTTAAATTGAGATAAAACCGCGTTGCCAGATATTCGCAGTTGCTCTGCCATCTTATTTTCAGGTGCATTTCTCCAACATCACCGTCCAACAAAAAAGCGGCATTGAGCCGTATGCCGTCCAATTAAGGTCTCTTTTGAGAACGCGAACGGTATAGCGAAACGGTCTGGATTTGACGATCCGAGCGCAGGTGCGCCCGGGCCGTTTCTCATTCGGAAGTTGCTTGAGCCGCGCTCGCAAGCGCCTGAGCAACGCGGGCAGTTTGCCGTACGAGCGCGTCACGTCCGCCTAGCCCATTTCGTACTGAATGGTATGCAACGCGCGGATGAAGCTCAGTGCTTCGGGTGCGTGCCTGGCGTGCGGGTAGCCGACGCCGCCGTCCCGATTACAACTGCTTTGCGCCAAAAAACGAAATGCCGTTCAGTCGCTTGACCGAACGGCATTAGGCCTCACGACCGTTTTTCTATTCACGCGCGCAACGCGTGGCGCAACGGTTGCTCAGCGCGCCGGCATCAAGCGTTGCACGACCCAGCCGCCGAACACGTTGACCGCGAGCCCCGCCATCACGAGCAATGCGCCCGCCACCTGCATCGCCGACAGTTCCTCGCCGAGCAGCAACGACGCCGACGCGAGACCGACGATCGGCACCAGCAACGAGAACGGCGCGACCTGGCTCGCCGGATAGCGCGACAGCAGACGGCTCCACAAGCCATAGCCGACCAACGTCGCGATAAACGCCAGATAGACGATCGCGAAGATCGACAGCGCGCTGATACCGGTCAGCGCGGCGGCGATCTCGCGCGGTCCCTCGAACACGAACGACGCGGCGAAAAACGGCAGCGGCGGAATCAGGCTGCCCCACACGACGAGTCCGACCAGATCGACCTTGCCGACCTTCTTCGTGACGATATTGCCGAGCGCCCACATGCACGCGGCGCACAGCGTCAGCAGGAACCCGACGAGCGACATCGTGTGGCCGCCTTGCAGGCCGATCACCGCGAGCCCCGCCGCGGCGATCAGCAGACCCGCGACGTTCGGCAAACGGAAGCGTTCGTGCAGAAACAGCGCCGCGAAAATCAGCGTGAAAAACGCCTGCGCCTGCAGCACCAGCGACGCGAGCCCCGCCGGCATGCCGACGTACATCGCCGAGAACAGGAACGCGAATTGCCCGAACGAGATCGTCGCGCCGTAGGCGAATAGCCACCGCCAAGGCATCTGCGGCCGCTTGACGAAAAACACCGCCGGCACCGCGGCGAGCGCAAAGCGCAGCGCGCCGAGCAGCATCGGCGGCACGCCATGCAGGCCGACCTTGATCACGACGAAATTGACGCCCCACGCGACCACGACGATCAGCGCGAGCAGCAAGTCCCTGGGCGACATCCAGGTCTCCAATGAAATGGTTCGATCCGGCAGTGTAGCCGAGGCTGCGACCCCGGTTCGTTGTGCCCGCCGATGGCGAGCGTGCACCGTTGCCGTCGGCCGCGCGCGACGCGCAGTAGAATCGTCCATTCGAGCTTTCTTCTTCCACTTTCCCGTCGAGCCTGCCCATGACTTCCTCGATCAAAGCCGTCCTCACACCGCACCTACGCGACATCGGCAATCTGGCCGTGCGACGCGTGCTGCCGGCAATGGCGGCGCGCCTCGTCGGCCCGTTCATCTTCTTCGACCACATGGGCCCGGCGACCCTCGAACCCGGCACCGGCCTCGACGTGCGCCCGCATCCGCATATCGGCCTCGCGACCGTCACCTATCTGTTCGACGGCGCGATCATGCATCGCGACAGCCTCGGCTCCGAGCAGAAGATCGTCCCCGGCGACGTCAACTGGATGACGGCCGGACGCGGCATCGTCCATTCGGAGCGCACGCCGGCCGAAGACCGCGCGCGCGGCCAGAAAATTCACGGCATCCAGACCTGGGTCGCACTGCCGCTCGCCGATGAAGACGCCGAGCCGTCGTTCGCGCATCATGCGGCGGCGACCTTGCCGGTCGTCGAGCGCAATGGCGTGACGCTGCGCGTGATCGCGGGCACCGCGTTCGGCGCGGTGTCGCCGGTCGCGACGTTCTCGGGCACGCTGTACGTCGCCGCCGACTTCACGCCGGGCAGCGCGTTCGCGCTCGAACCGGAGCACGAGGAGCGTGGTGTATATCTGGTGGAAGGCGATCTGGAGATCGACGGCACCACGCTCGAAGTCGGCCAGATGGCCGTGCTCGCGCTGGACGAAACCGTCACGCTCGCAAGCACCCACGGCGCGCGCGTGATGCTGCTCGGCGGCGAGAAGCTCGACGGCGAGCGCTTCATCGAATGGAATTTCGTCGCGAGCTCGCGCGAGAAGATCGAAGCCGCGAAGCTCGCATGGACGAATCAGGAAATGGGCCACGTGCCCGGCGAAACCGAATGGATTCCGCTGCCGCAGCGCAAGTAACGGCGCCGGGGCCGCATGCGCGGGACCGCATTGAAATCGCGCGATTCGGCCCCAGCTAGCTACAAACCGTTTCTATCGACGAGGACGCAATGGACACCACTCTGGCCACTTTCGAACAGGACGTCATCAAGGCGTCGATGCTGGCCCCCGTGCTGGTCGATTTCTGGGCGCCGTGGTGCGGCCCCTGCAAGAGTCTCGGCCCGATGCTCGAAAAGCTCGAAGCCGAAGCCGCCGGCAAATGGAAGCTCGTGAAGGTCAACGTGGACGAGAACCACGAACTGGCCGCGCACTTCCAGGTGCGCAGCATTCCGCACGTGATCGCGTTCGCCGACGGCCAGGCCGTCGATCAGTTCATCGGCGTGCTGACGGAAGGACAACTGCGCGAGTTCCTCGACCGGCTCGTGCCGCAGGGCGCGCCGGGAGCGCGCATCGAAGCGCAGACCGCGCTCGCCGAAGGCCGCCGCGACGACGCCTACGACCTGCTGCAAGCGGCGCTCGCGTACGACCCGGGGTTCGACGACGCGCGCATGGACCGCATCGAGTTGCTGCTAGAAGACAACCGCATCGACGAGGCGCGCAACGAAGTCGATTTGCTGTCGCCGAAAACCACGCAAGGCATCGACGCGCGTTTCAACGCAATCAAAACCAGGCTCGACGCGGTGGACGCCGCCGCGGACCTGCCGCCCACCGATGCGCTCGAAGCGCGCGTCGCGGGCAATCCCGACGATCTCGAAGCGCGCTTCGATCTCGCGAATGCGTTTATCGCGCGGCACAAATATGCGCAGGCGCTCGAACATCTGCTCGCGATCGTGCAGCGCGACCGCGCGTTCCGCGAAGATATCGGCCGCAAGACGATGTTGTCGGTGTTCGATCTGGCCGCGCATCAGCCGGAACTGGTGGCGCAGTGGCGGCGCAAGCTGAGCGCGTCGTTGAATTGATCGTTTGTGATGTTCGACTCGATGGCAGTCTGGGCCGCAGAGGCTGACGCCGCCGCCCAGGCTGCCACCTAAACCTAAACCGTCGCCTTCTTCGCCAGCTCCCGCAACACATACGCCGCGGCCGCGAAACCAAAGCTCGCGGTCACGCACACGCTGGACCCAAACCCCGCGCAGTTCAAACCGACCGGCCCCGTATGTCCGGGCGACGTGCTCACGTGCTCGGCTTCTTCATCGATGTCGCAGACGGCCGCTTCCGGATAGATCAGCGGCTCGTCGGAATACACTGCGCTCACCTTGAACTTCGCTTTCGGCCCGCGCGGAAAGCCGTGCTGCTTGCGCAACTGCCCGCGCACCTTCGACAGCAGCGGGTCCTGAATCGTCAGCGCCAGATCGTCGATGCGGATACGCGTCGGGTCGAGCTGACCGCCCGCGCCGCCGACCGTGATCAGCGGCTGCTTGCGCTCGACGCACCACGCGATCAGCGCGGTCTTCGTGCGCACACTGTCGATCGCGTCGATCACATAGTCGAAGCCGTCGCCGAGCGTCGCCGCGAAATTGTCCGGTTCGACGAAGTCTTCGATCAGCCGCACGTCGCAGTGTGGATTGATCGCCGTGATGCGCTCGGCCATCGCTTCGACCTTCGGTTTTCCGTAGTTGCCGTCGAGCGCGTGAATCTGCCGGTTAGTGTTGCTTTCCGCGACGTTGTCGAGATCGATCAGCGTCAGCGTGCCGAGCGCGCTGCGCGCAAGCGCCTCCGCGACCCACGACCCCACCCCGCCGATGCCGATCACCGCGACGTGCGCACCCTCGAATGCGGCGAGCGCGGGCGCGCCATACAGACGGGCGACGCCGCCGAACCGGCGGGCGCGGTCGGCGGTTTCGTTCGCGTCAAGGCTGGTAGTAAGATCGGATTGCGCGGTGGTGCTGGACATGATGGCAGGGCTCGAAAACACAGGCGGAACGTAACAGGCGGCGGCGCGTTGGCAATTCGCTTTGGCCAATCAGGCGCGCAGCCCGTATTTTGCCTGAACACGTGAAAGCAGCCGCGCAGGACCCCGAGCAGCGACACAACGTTGCAGGCTTGGCGCTCGCAACATGCGCCCGCCATACGTTGATCCGCTCGCGCGCAAAAACCTGGTGCCTTAGCTATACTTGGCCCACTGTAGCGTTCGCATAAGAACATGATCTCACTCGCCGAGCTTCGAAAAAACTACTCGCTGGGCTCACTGGACGTTGCCGACGTCAACCACGATCCGTTCCGTCAATTCGACACGTGGTTCCAGCAGGCCATCGACGCCAAGCTGCCCGAGCCGAATGCGATGACGCTGGCCACGGTCGACGCGCGCGGCCGGCCTTCGGCACGCATCGTGCTTATCAAGGGGGTCGACGAGCGTGGTTTCGTGTTCTTCACCAACTACGAGAGCCGCAAAGGCCGCGAACTGAGCGCGAATCCCTACGCGAGCCTGCTGTTTCACTGGATCGAACTCGAACGCCAGGTGCGCATCGAGGGCCGTGTCGTCAAAACGAGCGAGGCAGACAGTGACGCGTATTTCGCATCGCGTCCGCTCGGCTCGCGGATCGGCGCATGGGCATCGAATCAGAGTCAGGTAATTGAAAGCCGCTCGCAGCTCGAAGTACGCGAACGTGAAATCAGCCTGCAATACGGCGAAAATCCTCCGCGTCCGCCGCACTGGGGTGGCTACCGTCTGGTGCCCGACGCGATCGAATTCTGGCAGGGGCGGCCATCGCGGCTGCACGATCGTCTGCTTTATACGCGCGCGGAAGAAGGCGCCAACTGGCTGATCGCACGCCTGCAGCCCTGACCGGACGATGATGGGACGAATGACGCCGGCCGTGCCGCCATCGTAGCGGCGCGCGTCGGCGGGATTGCGTTGCGCGGCCCGCGGAATGCGCCGCGCCCTATCGCGATCCACATAGCTTTGCTTTAAATCAACGGACACGGAGAGATCACATGTTCTGGGAGAAAAAGCTGGCGCAGTGGGTTGAAGATGTCAAAACCACAGCTAACCTGCCCGCACGCCTCGTGCTGTGGGACGGTCAGCAACACGACTTCGGGCAGTTCGCCGCGCCCCAGGTCACGCTACACGTGAAGAGCGCAACCGCGCTGCCCTATCTGCTCGAACCGAGCCTCGACAATCTTGGCGAAGCCTATGTCAAAGGCAAGATCGACATCGAGGGCAAGCTATCGGACATCATCAATATCGGCTATCAGCTCGCGCGCAGTACCGTGACGAGCGCCGGCAAGCTCGCGCGCGTGCGGCGCTACTTCAATCATTCGAAGACGTCGGATAAAAAAGCCATCCAGTATCACTACGACGTGTCGAACGAGTTCTACAAGCTGTGGCTCGACGAAAACATGGTCTACTCGTGCGCGTACTTCGAGACCGGCACCGAAGACCTCGCAACGGCGCAGCTGAAGAAAATCGATCACATTCTGACCAAAATCCAGCTGCAGCCCGGCCAGCGTCTGCTCGACATCGGCTGCGGCTGGGGTGCGCTCGTGCTGCGCGCCGCGCAGAAGTTCGGCGCGAAGTGCGTCGGCGTCACGCTGTCACAGAACCAGTTCGATCTCGCCACCGCGCGCGTCAAGGCGGCGGGGCTCGAGAACCAGATCGAAATCCGCCTGCAGGACTATCGCGACATCCCGGGGCAGTTCGACCGCATCACGAGCGTCGGCATGTTCGAGCACGTCGGCCGCAAGAACCTGCCCGGCTATTTCCAGAAGATGCACGATCTGCTCGCCGACGACGGCATCGCGATGAACCACGGCATCACGTCGAGCGACGCCGATAGCGGCGAAACCGCGCTCGGCGGCGGCGAGTTCATCGACCGCTACGTGTTCCCGGACGGCGAGCTGCCGCATATCAGCCTCGCGCTGGAATCGATGCAGCGCGGCGGACTCGAGCCGATTGACGTCGAAAGCCTGCGCCGTCACTATGCGCACACGCTCGACATCTGGACGGAAAATTTCGAAGCCCACGCGGATCAGGCGCGCAAGCTCGTCGATGACGAAAAATTCCGCATCTGGCGCGTGTATCTGGCCGGCTGCGCGTATGCGTTCGAAAACGACGACGTGTCGATCTTCCAGGTGGTGTGCCGCAAAGCCGGCCGCAGCGCGAAAACCCTGCCGTGGTCGCGCCGCTACATGTACGAAAAACCGCTGTGACCGTGCTGTGACCGGTTACGCCGCGGCGGCGTGCATGAAGCGCGCGCCGCGGCGCATTTCTGATCAACAGCAGGCCGGACATTGATGGACCAGAGCAGGACGAGTGACGTTGAAGAGCCGTTGAACGGCAAGGACGGCAGCGCGGACGATGCGGCGCACGACGCCGCGCAGGAGTTCGATCTGTTCGGGATGCCGGTGGAGGCTGCTGTAGAAGCGCCGGCCGTGTCCACGAACGAGGCCGACTCCATCGCAAGCGCTGCCGCGCAGCCAGCGCGCAAGCGCGCGCCGAAGCCCGCAAAGGCCAACGCTGCCGCGTCGCTGTTCGAACACGACGCCCCGCCCGACAGCCCCGCTGCTGAACCAGACTCGGCACCCGCCCCCATCGACGCCCCGAACAGACGCCGCGGCCGCGACGTGCTCGCCGCGCCGCCCTCGCCCGAACTGCTCGCGCTTGCGGCGCAATTGCCGCCGCAGATCCACCTCGGCACGTCCACATGGTCGTTCCCGGGCTGGAGCGGCATCGTCTACGGCGACGACTACAGCAACAGCAAACTGTCGCGCGAGGGCTTGAGCGCGTACGGCGCGCATCCGCTGCTGAAGGCGGTCAGCATCGACCGCTCGTTCTACCAGGCGCTGACGGTCACCGAATACCTGCGCTACGCGCAGCAGGTGCCCGAGCACTTCCGCTTCATCGTCAAGGCGCCGATGACGATCACCGACGCCACCGTGCGCGCCGAGCGCGGCGAGCCGGTGTCGTTGAACCCGTGCTTCCTGAACGCGCAGATGGCGATCGACGACTTCGTCGCGCCCTGTGTGGAAGGCCTCGGCGCTAAGGCCGGCGCGCTGGTGTTCCAGTTCTCGCCGCTGCCGGATCAGATGCTCGCGCAGCCGGCGGTGTTCATCGAGCGTCTGGGAGAGTTTTTCGGCGCGCTGCCGAGGCTGCCCGACGGCAGTTGCTACGCGGTCGAGATTCGCGACGCGAGTCTGCTCACGCCACGTTTCATCCGGATGCTGAAGACGGCGGGCGTTCGCTACTGCGTTGGCATTCATGCGCGGATGCCCGATCCGCTGCGTCAGGCCGCGGCGCTCGCGCTGCTCGACGGCGAGCCGGCCGGTCCGTTGATCGTGCGCTGGAGCCTGCACGGCGGCTTCAAATACGAACAGGCGAAGGCGAAGTACGAGCCGTTCAACCGGCTCGTCGACGAAGATCCGGCGACGCGCGCGTCGCTCGCCGAGCTGGCCGCGCGCTACGCGCTGGCCGGTCAGCCGGTTGTGATCGCGGTCAACAACAAGGCGGAGGGATCGGCGCCGCTCAGCTGCGTGAAGCTGGCCGAAGAGATCGTCGAAGCCTGCGTGCGTGTCACCCAGGGACGCGGGAATGATGGCGCCGGCGTTGATGACGCGCGGTCGCAAGCACAGGAACCGCTGTGACGAACAGCAGCGGGCGTTCTTGCGTGTCCGCCCGCTGCCGACTCCGATCCTCGCGCTGCGCCGTTAGCGCGCCTTGATCCGATGCGCGAACTTCTGGCGGAACTTCGCGACCTTCGGCGCGACCACGAACGAGCAGTAGCCCTGATTCGGATGCTGCGCGAAATAGTTCTGATGGTAAGCCTCGGCGGGCCAGTAGTTGTCGTCGAGCGGCAGCACCTCGGTCACGATCTTGCCGTCGTAGATGCCCTGTTCGCCGATCTCGCGAATCGCCTGTAGCGCGGTTTCGCGTTGCGCATCGGAATGCGTGAAGATCACCGAACGGTATTGCGTGCCGACGTCGTTACCCTGCCGGTTCACCTGGGTCGGATCGTGGATTGCGAAGAAGATGTCGAGAATCTCGCGATAGCTGATCTTCGCCGGATCGAAGTCGACCCTGACCACTTCCGCGTGACCGGTGTCGCCGTCGCAGACCTGCTCGTAGCTCGGACGGCGCGTGTGACCGCCCGCGTAACCCGACTCCACCGCGTTGACGCCCTCGACGTCCAGATACACCGCTTCGAGGCACCAGAAACATCCACCGCCGAGCGTTGCCGTCTCGTTCATAAGCTTCACCCCAGGATCAGATCCACACAATGATCGGCAGTCGGCCTGCGCAGCGCCGCCGGGTCTGCCACCGCATCCGAATATATGGCCGAAAACGCGGACTAAAAGGCACAACTGATGCACCCGTCGCGCGGCGCGGTTTGCAACGCGTCGCGCCATTCCACGCGAATCCCGCAGTGCAGATATCGAGTATAGAAAGGCCGTCGCGCGACGGGTGAATAACCATGCAGCACAACAGCAAGCGCCGCGCCCAGGCGAACGCATGCTCAGCGAAGCGAAGCGAAAACTGCGGCGAGACGAAGCATGATGATCGGCGTGTCCGCACGAAACACGGCGGCCGGTTCGTGTTCGACTGTGAACGAGCGAACGCCGGATTGCGCACCGTACGCAACGTCGTGCGGCGCGCGCGGCGATTACAGTTAAAATTGGCGAAAATCGATGATTTTCACCATGACTTTCGAAACATCCGCTGCCAGCCGCACATATCCGCGTTCGTATCCGCGGCTCGATTCGCGCTTAAGTCCGTCTTTCACACGGCGCGCGCCGGGGACCCTGCCCCGATGAAGAGCGCGAGCCCACCCAACTTCGACCAGTCCGCGTTTAGACAGGCGCTCAGCCAGTTCGCGACCGGCGTCACCGTGATCACGACACGCGCCGCGTCCGGACAGCTGATCGGCATCACGGCCAGCTCTTTCAACTCGGTGTCGCTCTCTCCGCCGCTCGTGCTATGGAGTCTCGCGACGCGCTCGGCGTCGATGCCGGTGTTCCGCGCCAACAGTCACTACGTGATCAATGTGCTGTCTTCGACGCAGCTCGATCTGTGCAAGCGCTTCGCGACCGTGAAGGGCGACCGCTTCGAGGGCGTATCGCACGCGGCGGGCGACACCGGCATGCCGGTGCTCGACGGCGCGCTCGCGTGGTTCGAATGTCATAACCGCAGCCGCTACGACGAAGGCGACCACGTGATTTTCGTCGGCGAAGTGGAGCGCTGCGGCGTGCACGAAAATGCCGCGGACATGCTGCCGCTCGTGTTCCAGAGCGGACAGTTCCACGGCCTGAAGCCGCTTTGAGCGGCGCGGCGCGCCCCTCGCGCCGGTAGTGCTTGTCGGTCGGACGCGCCAAAACGGCGCGCCCCCTCGTCATCGTCAACGGTCGCTATGCGTGGCCCCGTGCCCGCTGCTCTTCTTCACGAGCGACACCGGCACGCCCGAATCTTCCTTCAGCGTTTCGAGCACGATGTTCGAGCGGATGTCCATCACGCCCGGCGCCTTGTACAGGCGGTTGAGCACGAAATCCGAATAGTGTTTGAGGTTGTGCGCAAGCACGCGCAGCAGGTAGTGGGTTTCGCCGGTCACGACGAACGCGCCGACCACTTCGGGCCAGTCGCGCAACGCCTCGGCAAAGCGCTCGTGCCAGTTCTGCTGGTCGTTGCGCATGGACACCTGCACGAACGCTTCCAGCTCGAACCCCAAAACTTCGCGGTTCAGACACGCGCGGTAGTGTTCGATGACGCCCTGCTCCTCCAGCAGACGCAGGCGTCGCAGACAGGCTGATGGCGACAGCGAGATACGCTCCGCCAGGTCGAGATTGCTGATCCGTCCTTCCTGCTGAAGCACCGTCAAGATACGGCAATCGGTGGCGTCGAGCGAGATCGCGTTCATATTCGGTCTCCCTTTCCGGTTTGGCTCAAATTATGTTCCAAGACACGGCTTGTTAGGAGATTTTTTCGCAATCACATTTCACGGCTTGACCTCTATCATTTAGAGATAGTCACCTTCCGTCGAAACCGTCATGCGCGCACTCTGGGACATCACCCCCGCCGTCGATCCCGCCACGCCCGTCTGGCCGGGCGACACGCCGGTCGGCATCGAACGCGTCTGGCGCATGGAGGCTGGCTCGCCGGTCAATGTCGCGCGTCTGACGATGTCGCCGCACACCGGCGCGCATACCGATGCGCCGCTGCACTACGACGCCGACGGCGCCGCGATCGGCGACGTGCCGCTCGACGCGTATCTCGGTTTATGCAGAGTGATTGACTGTATCGGCGCTTCGCCTGTTGTGACGCCACAACACCTGACCGGCTCGCTCGACGATCTGCCGCCGCGAGTCTTACTGCGCACTTACAGGAATGCGCCGACGCGCGAGTGGGATAGCGCGTTCTGCGCGGTCGCGCCCGAGACCGTCGATCTGCTCGCCGCGCGTGGGGTGAAGCTGATCGGCATCGATACGCCATCGCTCGATCCGCAGGAATCGAAGACGATGGACGCGCATCACCGCATTCGCGCGCACCGGATGGCGATTCTCGAAGGCATCGTGCTCGACGCGGTAGAACCCGGCGACTACGAGCTGATCGCGCTGCCGCTGAAGCTGACCACGCTCGACGCGAGCCCGGTGCGCGCGGTGCTGCGCGCACTACCCGGCTCGCGCCAGGCCACGCCCGCGGCGAGCTACTGACCCGACAACCCAAACCCAACCCATCGAACCACCATGAACCATCGTGACGAAGCCGTGGCGCTCGACAGCGCCGACCCGCTCGCAGCGCTGCGCGACCAGTTCGCGCTATCGCCGACGACTATCTATCTCGACGGCAACTCGCTCGGCGTACCGCCGGCCGCCGCCGCGCAGCGCGCGCAAACCGTGATCGCCGCCGAATGGGGCGAAGGGCTGATCCGCAGCTGGAACAAATCCGGTTGGTTCGTGCTGCCGCGCCGGCTCGGCAACAAGCTCGCGCCGTTGATCGGCGCAGCCGAAGACGAAGTCGTGATCACCGACACGATCTCGACCAACCTGTTCAAGCTGCTGTCGGCCGCGCTGCGGCTCGCGAATGCGCGCGATCCGCAGCGTCGCGTGATCGTGTCCGAGCGCTCGAACTTCCCGAGCGATCTGTATATCGCGCAGGGTTTGATCGAACAGCTCGATCGCGGCTACGAGCTGCGCCTCGTCGACGATCCGTCCGAGCTGCCCGACGCGATCGGCGCGGACACCGCGATCGCGATGATCACGCACGTGAACTACCGGACCGGCTATATGCACGACATGGCCGCGCTGACGAAGCTGATCCACGACAGGGGCGCGCTCGCGCTATGGGACCTCGCGCATTCGGCGGGCGCGGTGCCGGTCGATCTGAACGGCGTCGGCGCCGACTACGCGGTCGGCTGCACCTACAAGTATCTGAACGGCGGCCCCGGTTCGCCCGCTTTCGTGTGGGTGCCCAAGCACCACCAGAACGAGTTCGCGCAGCCGCTGTCGGGCTGGTGGGGGCATCGCGCGCCGTTCGAAATGAATCCGACGTATCAGCCCGACAACGGCGTAGGCCGCTTCCTGTGCGGCACACAGCCGATGGTGTCGATGGCGCTCGTCGAATGCGGGCTCGACGTGTTTCTGCAAACCAACATGCAGGCGGTTCGCGAGAAGTCGCTCGCGCTGACCGATCTGTTCATCGAACTGGTCGAGACGCGTTGCAGCGAATTTCCACTGAAGCTCGTGACGCCGCGCGAGCATGCGCAGCGCGGCTCGCATGCGAGCTTCGAGCATCCGCACGGCTACGAGGTGATGCAGGCGCTGATTGCGCGTGGCGTGATCGGCGACTATCGCGAGCCGCACGTGCTGCGCTTCGGCTTCACGCCGCTGTACACGCGTTTCGTCGACGTCTGGGACGCCGTCGAAACCTTGCGCGACGTGCTCACCCGCGAGGCCTGGAAAGCTCCTGAATTCGCCCAGCGCGGCGCCGTTACCTGAGGACGACAGAATGACCGATCACATGCACACGCCGGGCTTGCCAGAAGAACCGGCGGCACAGGGCTGCCCGTTCGGGCACGGACAGATGGCTTCGGCGCCGGCAGCGAGCGCCGCGAGCACGACAAATAGCGGCTGGCACGACGCGCAGCTCGACTTCTCGGAGTCGATGAGCTACGGCGATTATCTGTCGCTCGGCACGGTGCTGGACGCGCAGCATCCGTTGTCCCCGGATCACAACGAGATGCTGTTCATCATCCAGCATCAGACGAGCGAGCTGTGGATGAAGCTCGCGCTGTACGAGTTGCGCGCGGCACTCGCGGCCGTGCATCGCGACGAGCTGCCGCCCGCGTTCAAGATGCTCGCACGCGTGTCGCGGATCATGGAGCAACTGGTGCAGGCGTGGAGCGTGCTCGCGACGATGACGCCATCCGAATACACGGCGATGCGGCCATACCTCGGCACTTCGTCGGGCTTCCAGTCGTATCAGTACCGGCAGATCGAGTTCCTGCTCGGCAACAAGAACGAGCAGATGCTGAAGCCGCATGCGCATCGCGCCGACGTATACGCGCAAGTGAAGGCATCGCTCGAAGCGCCGTCGTTCTACGACGAAGTGGTGCGGCTGCTTGCGCGTCGCGGCTTCAAGATTTCGTCCGCGCGGCTCGAACGTGACTGGACCAGGCCGACTGAACATGATGCGTCGGTGGAGGCCGCGTGGCTCGAGGTGTATCGCAATCCGTCCGAGCATTGGGAGCTGTACGAGATGGCGGAAGAACTCGTCGATCTCGAGGATGCGTTCCGCCAATGGCGCTTCCGCCACGTGACGACCGTCGAGCGCATCATCGGCTTCAAGCAGGGCACCGGCGGCACTAGCGGCGCGCCGTATCTGCGCAAGATGCTCGATGTCGTGCTGTTTCCCGAGCTCTGGCATGTGCGGACGATGCTGTAACGGTTGGCGCGTATAAAGCATCGCCCTGGCGGACCTAGCGGGAGACAAAAAGCAAGCCATCGTGCTGAGCGTAGTGCTGCGACTATTGCCGCTTGCTGCAGAACAGGCACCGTGCATCGGGCTGAGGAAAGTTCGGAGTTCTCCGAATCTTGAGAGATGGTCAGCATGGCAGCATCGGAACCCCATAAAAAACATCAGAGGGTTTCGATATGCCCGGTGCCGATAACGCCGAAGGAGTGAAGGTTGTACTGAGTGCTCCGCAACTCGCGGCCGTGCTATCTCGTCAGTCGATCAGCCAGTCGGAAATGCTTTCCAACCGGCTTTGGGGCGGTTTACAGGTCGTCGGCGGCGTGCTGGAAATGGTCGGTGCGGGTGCGCTTTGCGCTTTGCCAGAAGACTGACACCCTAGTGGACAGCAGTAAAGTGAAGGTCATCTTGAAGCACGGGACGTACAACGGGATGCCGTACTACATTCTCACGGCCATGATCGAAGGCTGAATTTCACATGGATATTGATATATGAGATACGAAAATTTGTATCAATTGATTTGTGGCCGCTTCAATGAAGACTTCGACCTTTTTGGCAACACAATCGAGGAATTGGTCTTGTCTTTTACATGCGAGTGCACACCGGAAGAGATTAATGCGACGGTGGCCGAGATAGACCGATTCAAGAGCGATCATGCTGGGAATCTCGACGCCGCGTTTGAGAAAAATTTTGGCTATCAGTGCGATCCGACGGTGTGGGAGCAAACCACCGAGGCTTTTCTCGACAAACTTAAGAGTCTTCTCCTGAGCGAGTAGCCTGATTTTCCTCGCACTGGACGGCGATACATGAGATACGACGATCTGGATCAATTGATCGGTGTCTACTTCAATGAGGATTCCGACTACTGGGGAAACACAATTGAAGAGTTGGTGCGGACTTGTGCAAGCGGATGCACGCCAGAAATGATTAACGCAAAGGTGGCCGACATAGATCGGATCAAGAGAGATCACGCTGGAAATCTTGGCGCTGCCTTCGAGGAGGAATTCGGCAGGCAGTTCGATCCGACGCTGTGGGGGCACACCGTCGAATCTTTTCTCGACAAACTTAAACGTCTTCTTCTGAGTGAGTAGCCTGCACCACCGCCCGCCGGACGGCCCCGCCGTCTGGCGGGGCTTACGTCTATTTTCATTTCACCACGCAACCAACGGCGCTTGACACCCCCTAACGCGCGGTATAACCACCATCAATCGGCAAACACACCCCGCTAACCATCGACGCCGCATCGCTCAACAAAAACAGAATCGGCGCCGCGACCTCGGCGGATTCAGCAAAGCGCCTGAGCGGAATCGCCTGCAACGCAGGATCGCGTTTGACGGGATCGCTCCACGCCAGCACCGCCATCGGCGTCAGCGTGACCGTCGGGTTCACGCTATTCACGCGAATCCCGTGCGGCCCCAGCTCGATGCACAACGCGCGCGTGACCGCATCGAGCGCCGCCTTCGACGCCGAATAGCTCAGATGATCGTCGAGCGCGACGAGCGCCGCCTGACTCGACACGTTGACGATGCTGCCCGCGCGCCCCGCGTCGAGCATGCCGCGCGCGACGTGCTTCGCGACCAGCACCGCGCCGCGCGCATTCACCGCCATCACGCGATCGAAGCTCGCGGCCGTGGTATCCACCGCGCGTTCCAGCAACGCGATGCCCGCGCAATTGACGAGACCGTCGAACGGTTCGAGCGACGCGAATGCTTCGTCGATTGCGGCTTCGTCGCTAACATCGAGCTTCAACGGCTCGCAGCCGGTTTCCTCGGCGAGCCGCGCGAGCTCGTTCACGTTGCGCGCGGCCGCGACGACCGATGCGCCGCTCGCGCACAGCGCCTCGACCGTCGCGCGGCCGATGCCGCTGGAGGCGCCCGTCACCAGGATCGAGCGTCCGGAAAAATCGAAAGTAGCGTTCATGATGATTGCAAGCGATGCATGACCGGCTTCAAAACCGGATAGAGATCCACGTACACGCCGAAGCGCTGCTCGTATAACGCCATGCGCCGTGCGTCGGGCTGCGCGCGCTCGATCAGTGTGACCCAGCCGCCTTGCGCCGCTTCGCGCGACACGAGGCCGACGCCGAGCGCGGCGAGCAACGCCGCGCCCATCGCCGCTTCCACGTCCTGCTCGATCGTGTAGACCGGATAGCCGGTGACATCGGCGGTGATCTGCATCCACAGGTCCGAATGCGCGGCGCCGCCCACGACGATCAGCTTGTCGTCGAGCGATTGCGCGCCTTTGCGCCCTGCCTCGATGTTGTGTTTCAGCGCGAACGACACCCCTTCGAGCACCGCGCGATACAGATGCGCACGCGTATGAAACAGCGACAACCCGACGAACGCGCCGCTCGCCTTCGCATCCCACACCGGACTTCGCTCGCCCATCAGATACGGCAGGAACAGCACGCCGTCGGCGCCGGCCGGCACTTGCGCGGCCGTTTCTTCGAGCAGCCGATGCGGATCGCCGTGCGGTGTCGCGCGCGCGGCCTCGATCTCCGCGTGACAGAACTGCTCGCGATACCAGCTGACCGACGCGCCCGCGGTAATCGCGCCGCCGAATACGTAGATATCGTGCTGCCCGTTGAAAACGTGCGGCATGCTGACCAGACCGTGGCGTGCGTCGACACGCTGATTGATGTAGCCCCAGCACATGCTGGTGCCGATCATCGCGACGTGCTGCCCGGCGCGCGTGACACCGGCCGCGAACGTCGCCATCGCCGCATCGACGCCGCCCGCGACGATCGCCGTGCCTGCATCGAGCCCAAGTTGCGCGGACCATTGCGACAACAAGCCGCCCACCACCTCCGACGATTCGACGAGCCGATCCGGCATCATCGTCGCGGGAATGCCGAGCATGTCGAGCGCTTCGTCCGACCAGTCGCGCCGCGCGATATCGTAGACGCCGCCGATATTGCCAGCCGAGCTGTGATCGACGGCGACCTCGCCGGTCAGCATGTAGATCACGTACGCGTTCGGCGGCAGGAAATAGCGCGTATGCGCCCACACGTCCGGCTCGTTCTCGCGCAGCCACAGCATCTTCGTGTAGCCGTAGTAGCTGTCTACCCCATTACCGGTGATCGTATGGAGCCGTTCGAGATCGACGTTCTCGCGCACCCAGTCCACCTGCGCGGTCGCGCGCCGGTCCATCCAGATCAGGCACGGTGCGAGCGGCCGCATGTCGTTATCGACCGGGATGCCAGAGCCGCCGTACAGGCTGCTCACGCACAGCGCCTTGATCGCACCCGGCGCGATGCCGGCCGCCTTCGCGTCGCCGACGCACGCGGCCACGCATTCGACCACGGCCTTCAGCCATACCGCGGGCCACTGCTCGGCCCACAACGGCTTCGGCGTATCGGGTTGATAGCTCGACGCATGCTGCGCGACGATCGCGCCATGCTCGTCGACCAGCAACGCTTTCGTGCTCTGCGTGCCGATATCGACGCCGATGACGTAGTTCATAGAGTCTCCGTTGAAACGCCGCACACGAGATTCATGCGCGCGGCTTCATCAGCACCTTGATCGAGTCGAGCGAATTCGCGATCCTGATCGCTTCGTCCCATTCTTCCAACGAAAAGCCGTGCGTGACGATGCCCTTCGACGTGACAAGTCCGCGCGCGAGCAGATCGATCGCGATCGGATAGCAATAAGGTCCAAGGTGCGCGCCGCGCACATCGAGTTCCTTGCGATCACCGATCACCGACCAGTCGAGCGTCGTATCCGCGCCGAACACCGAGAATTCGACGAAGCGCCCGAGCTTGCGGATCAGGTCCATCCCCTGGTTCACGCCGATCGGCGCGCCCGTCGTTTCAATATAGACGTCGCAGCCGTAGCCGTCAGTCAGTGAACGAATGATCGCGAGCGCGTCGTCCTTCTGAGGATTGATCGTCACGTCCGCGCCGTATTCGCGCGCGAGCGCGAGCCGCTCTTCGACGAGATCGATCACGACGAGCTTCTTTGGCGTCTTCAGATGCGCGACCTGCGTCATCATCAGACCGAGCGGCCCCGCGCCCGCGATCACGACGACGTCGTCGAGTTGCAGATCGCCGCGATTGACCGTGTGAATCGCGCACGCGAGCGGCTCGATGATCGCGGCGTCTTCGAGCGAGATGCCGTCGGGAATCTTGTGGACGATCGCGGTCGGCGGAATCCGCATGTACTCCGCCATGCCGCCATCCGCGACCTCGCGCTGAAAGCCGAAGATGTTGTGCACTTCGCACATCCAGTACTGGCCTGATTTGCAGTAGCGGCACTTGCCGCACGGCACGATCTGCTCGGCGATCACGCGCTCGCCTTTTTGCACGCCGAAATGCTCGGCCGCGCCCTCGCCCAGTTCCTCGACATAGCCAAAGAACTCGTGGCCCGGAATCACCGGCGCCTTGACCCACGGGCTCGGGCCGCCCCAGAACATCTTCGCGCCCGAATGGCATTTGCAGTCGCTCGCGCAGATGCCGCACGCGGCGATGCGGATCACCAGCTCGTGCGCGCGGGCGCGTGGCTTCTGCACTTGCTCGACGCGATAGTCTTTCGGTGCATGACAGACGATGGCGGTCATGTTCTGCTGGTCGGATGGAGTCGTCATTGCATGGTCCTGCAAAAAAGATGTGGGGAAGTGAGCGTTACTTTCTGCGGTCGCGGCTGATATAGATCGCGAGCAGAATGATTCCGCCCTTGATCACGTTCTGCACGTATGGATTGACGCCGACCATGTTCAGGCCGTTATTCAGCACACCGAGTAACAGCGCGCCGATCAGCGTGCCGATGATCGAGCCGCGTCCACCGGAGATCGACGTGCCGCCCATCACGACGGCGGCGATTGCGTCGAGTTCGAAGCCAACGCCCGCGTTCGGCTGGCCGCTCATCAGACGCGCGGTCAGCACGATCGCGGCGAACGCGGACGTCAAGCCGGCGATCGTGTAGACGATCAGCTTCACGCGCGCGACGCGCACGCCGGACAAGCGCGTCGCCTGCTCGTTGCCGCCGATCGCATACACGTAGCGGCCGAACGGCATCCGTTCGAGCAGCACCCACGCGATCACATAGATCACCGCCATGATTACGACCGGCGCCTGGATGCCGAGAATCTTGCCGTTGCCGAAGAAGCTGACCCAGTCGGGCAGGCCGTCGATCGGGTAGCCGCCGGTGTAGATCAGCGCGAGGCCGCGCGCGATACCCATCGTCGCGAGCGTGACGATGATCGGCGGCATGCCGGCGAACGCGACGAAAAAGCCGTTGGCCGCGCCGAAGCCGAGACCGACCGCGAGGCCGATCGCGAGCGCGGCCACCCCGTTCATGCCCGCGACCATCAGCCCGGCCGACAGCGTGCCCGCGAGCGCCATCACCGAGCCGACCGACAGATCGATGCCGCCCGTCAGGATCACGCAGGTCATGCCGACCGCGATGATCGCGTTGATCGACACCTGGCGCAGCACGTTCTCGATGTTTGCGGCCGACAGAAAACTGTCGCTCGCGAACACCATCACGATGCAGACGACCAGCAGGCCGATGAACGGATAGAACAGCGTCGAGCGTTTCAGCGCGGCCCAGGTGAAGCGCACTGGCGCGCCCGGCGTGTCGCTGCTGACGCTCGATGTTTTCGGCGAAGAGGAAGGATTAGGCATGTTCATGAGAAGCTCCAAGCGAACCGGCGGTCGCATAGGTCATCACGGCGTTCGATTCGATCGCGTCGCCTTCGAGCAGCGCTTCGATGCGGCCCTGCCGGAACACGGCGACGCGGTCGCACATGCCGACGATCTCCGGCAACTCGGACGAGATCATGATGATCGAGTAGCCGCGCGCGGTCAGTTCGCGCATCAGCAGATAGATTTCGGCCTTCGCGCCGACGTCGATGCCGCGAGTCGGTTCGTCGAAGATCAGGATGTTGGTGTGGTGATTGAGCCAGCGCGCGATCACGACCTTCTGCTGATTGCCGCCCGACAGCGTCGCGACTTCGGTGTGCATCGTCGGCGCCTTCACGCCCACGCGCTTCATGATGTCGGCGGTCGCGCGCGCCTCGCTGCGCTGGTCGATGAAGAAACGCAGCGACCGGTACTTGCCGAGGTTGTTGATCGAGATGTTCTGCTTGATCGAGAAGTCGGTAATGAGCCCTTCGGTCTTGCGGCTCTCGGGCAGAATGCCGACGCCCGCGCGCAGCGCTTCGGCCGGATCGGCGAGCTTTGCGGCGGTGCCGTTCACGCGAATCTCCTTCACGTACGCGCGCTCCGCGCCGATCACCGCGAGCGCGGTCTCGGTGCGCCCCGAACCGACGAGTCCCGCGAAACCGAGAATCTCTCCTTCGCGCAGCGTGAAGCTCAACTCGGGGCTGTCTTTGAACAACTGCAAGCGCACGACGTCGAGCACGATCTTCGCATCGGCGCGCGGCGCCGGCTTCGGCGGAAAGCTGCTTTCGATGCGGCGTCCCACCATCATCTGCACGAGCCGGCTCACGTCGGATTGCGCGACCTCGGTCATGCCGACGTACTGGCCGTCGCGCAGCACCGTGATGCGGTCGCACACCTCGAAGATCTCTTCGAGGTGGTGCGAGATAAAGATCATCGCGACGCCCTGCTGCTTCAACTCGCGCATGATCGTGAACAGATGCGCGGCTTCGGCGGGCGTCAGCGTCGCGGTCGGTTCGTCGAGAATCAGCACGCGAGCATCGAGCGACAACGCCTTGCCGATTTCGACGAACTGCTGCTGCGCAACGGAGAGTTCCCTGATCGGCACCGACAGGTCGATCGCAACGCCAAGCCGCTGAAAAATCGCGGCCGCCGCGCGGCGCATCCTGGCGCGTTCGAGCAGGCCGAAGCGATTACGCATTTCACGGCCGAGAAACATGTTCTCCACCGCGTTCAGATACGGAATCAGGCTGAACTCCTGAAACACGATACCGACGCCCGCGGCCACCGCGTCGTGGTAGTTCGCGAAGTGGCGTTGCTCGCCGTCGAGCGTGATCGTTCCTTCGTCCGGCTGATAGATGCCGCACAGAATTTTCATCAGCGTCGATTTGCCCGCGCCGTTCTCGCCGAGCAGCGCGTGAATCTCGCCACGCGCGATCTCCAGGTGAATGCCTTGCAGCGCCTTCACACCGGGAAAGCTCTTGCTGATGTTGTCGAGCTTCAGAAGCGTATCCATCGCGTGTTCCTTTGCTGCGCACCGCCGCGCATGATCGCCACGCGCGGCGGCCTGCGCTTGCGTTACCAGCTGAAGCCCTTCGCGTTGCTCCTGTCGATCATTTTCACGTCGACCGGAATCGCTTTCGGCACATTGGCGCCCCACTTCTTCGCGAGCGCGATGCCGAGCGCGATGCGCACCTGGTCTGCCGGGAACTGCGCCGACGTCTCGACGAATTTCGAATCCGGCTTCTGAATCGCGGCTATCGCCTCAGGCGCACCATCGACGCTCGTCAGCTTGATGTCCTTGCCCGACGATTCGATCGCCGACAGCGCGCCCATCGAGCCACCGTCGTTCACGCTGAATACGCCCTTCAGATTCGGATGCGCCTGGATCATGTTCTCGGTGACGGACAGCGCGGTCGCGCGTTCCTGCTTGCCGTTCTGCGTATCGACGAGCTTCACGCCAGGCGATTTCGCGAGCGCCGCCTTGCAGCCGCGCACGCGTTCGAGAATCGGCACAACCGGAATGCCGTCGAGAATCGCCACTTCGCCGCTGCCGCCGATCGACTTCGCGAGGTAGTCGCAAGCCATCACGCCCGCGTCGTAGTTCTTCGAGCCGACGAACGAATCGACCGGGCCGTTCGCGTTCGCATCGACCGCGACCACGACGACGCCCGCCTTCTTCGCCGACGTGACCGCCGACTGGATGCCGGTCGAGTCGGTCGGATTGACGAGCAGGATGTCGATCTTCTTTTGCAGCATGTCTTCGACGTCGCTGACCTGCTTGCTGACGTCGTGATGCGCGTCGGTGACGACGACGGTCGCGCCGGTCGACGCGGCCGCGTCGTTCAGCGCTTTTTGCATCGTCACGAAGTACGGGTTGTTCAGCTCCTGAAACGTCATGCCGATTTTCAGCGGCGCGGCCTGCGCGGTCTGCGCAGCCGACACGCCAACGAGCGACAAACCGAACGCCAGCGCGGCGAAGCGGCGCGCGAACAGGATCGATGGGTTGAGCGAAAGAGTAGACGGCTTCATGGTTGTCTCCATTTTTTGAAGTGAGCACGCCCGTCGCGCTGTGAGCGCACAGCGCGATCGATGCGTGTTGAAACGCGAGTGGACTAAAGCTTTTGGACCACCGGTTGGGCACTATGTGACCGGATAGGCGACGCCGCTACGCGGCAAGCCCGGCGCGAGCACGATCGCCGGCGCGTTGTCGATGCCCCTGCCACGCGCGGCCGCTTGCTCGGAAGCGTCGCGGCTCGCATCGTTCAGTTGCTGATAACGGCGGAACGTCGATGGCGCCATGCCCTTCATGGCCAGAAACTGCCGGTTGAAATTCGACAGGTTGTTGAAGCCCGCCTTGAAGCAGATGTCGGTCACGCTCAGATCGCCGTCGGTCAGCAACTGGCACGCGAGATTGATGCGCATGCGATTCACGTACTGCACGAAAGGCAGCCCGGTATGGCGGCGGAAGTAACGAGAAAACGCGCTGACGCTCTGGCCGGCGAGTTGCGCAAGCTCCGACTCGCGCAATTCGTTCGAGAGGTTCTTGCCGATATACGCGAGCACATGATTGATGCGGGTCGCCGCGAAACTGGTCGGATCGGCCTGGTATGCGGGACTCGCGAGCGTGTCGCGATCCGGCGCGTTCATCAGGATCTCGAGCATCGACATGAACAGCACGAGCCGGCGCAGTCCGCGCGCCCCGAGCAGTTCGAGAAAGAGCGGCTTGATTTGCGCCGAGGTCTCGTGACCGAACGACAGGCCGCGACGCGCATCGGCAAGCATCGCCTCGACCTGACGCCACTCCGGAAAACTCTCAAGACAGTTCGACACGAACTCCTGGCCGAATTGCACGACCAGATTGCGCTGCGCGACGCTCTCGCCTTCGGGCACGTCGCTGACCCAGTTGTGCGGCAGGTTCGGCCCCATCAGCACGAGATTGCCGGGCGCGAAGCTGCCGATGTGATCGCCGACGAACATCTTGCCGGTCGTCGCGACGATCAGATGGATCTCGTACTCCGGATGAAAGTGCCAGCGCACCGTGCGATACGGATAGCCATGCGACCACACTTTGAACGATTCGTCGTGGCGTACGGCCACGATTTCGAGATCAGGTTGCACTGTCTGCCTCCACGGAGCGGCACGGGTGAGGCGCCGCCGATCTTGATCTTGTAAAGCAAAAAGTAACCCCCAAACGCGTTGGCGACCACTTAAAAAGAAGCCGCGGACCGATACTTTTTTGCACTGGGGTTAATCCGGACGCGCGCGAGGTCAAATTTGATGCAATGCAATATGAAGAGCGCAGCGCGTGTTCCCGCCGCGGACACTGCTCGCTGCCGCCCGCGCATCCAGCATGCCGCGCTGCGCCATCAAAACCCCGCCCCGTTGCCTTGACTTTCGTTTCGCCGGGGACGATCATTCGCTCACATACAGAGCAAATGCTCTGCACGCACAAAACGCGCGCCACGAGCGCCGTAGTTTCCGGAGACACGACATGAACAGCGGGCAAGGCAGCGGCGCGGCCGCACACGTGATCCTGCACATCGGCGCGGGTTCGTTTCATCGCGCGCATCAGGCGTGGTATCTGCATCGGCTGAACGAAGCGAGCGCGGCCAGCGAGCCGCACTGGTCGCTGACCGTCGGCAATATTCGCGGCGACATGAACCCGGTGCTCGAAGCGCTCGCTGCGCAGAACGGCGTCTACACGCTCGAAACGGTCACGCCGCAAGGCCAGCGCGCCTACGAGACGATCCGCTCGATCGAGCGCGTGCTGCCGTGGAGCGAAAGCCTCGACGGGTTGATCGAAGCGGGTGCCGATCCGGCCTGCAAGATCATCGCGTTCACCGTGACCGAAGGCGGCTATTACCTCGATGAACACGACCGGCTCGACACCGCGAATCCGGATCTCGCCGCCGACCTCGCCGGCGGTCACACGACGATCTACGGCGCGCTCGCGGCGATTCTCGACGCGCGCGTGAAGCGCGGCGCGGGACCCGTCACGCTGCAGACCTGCGACAACCTGCGCAGCAACGGCGAGCGCTTTCATGCGGGGATGAGCGAGTTTCTCGAACGACGCGGCGCGAACGAACTCGCGCAATGGTTCGACGACAATACGTCATGCCCGTGCTCGATGGTCGATCGCATCACGCCGCGTCCGACGCCCGACGTGCGCGAGCGCGTGAAGGCCGCGACCGGCGTCGACGACGCGAGCCCGGTGATGGGCGAGGCGTTCATCCAGTGGGTGATCGAAGATCGCTTCATCGCGGGACGGCCGCCCTGGGAGAAGGTCGGCGCGGAACTCGTCGATTCGGTGCTGCCGTACGAGGAAGCGAAGATCCGCATCCTCAACGCGACGCATAGCTGCATCGCGTGGGCGGGCACGCTGGTCGGCCTGAACTACATCCACGAAGGCACGCTCGACGCCGACATCCGCCAGTTCGCATACGACTACGTGACCGAGGACGTGATCCCGTGTCTGACACCGAGCCCGCTCGATCTCGAACGCTATCGCGACGTCGTGCTCGAGCGCTTCAGCAATCCGCATATTCTCGACACGAACCAGCGCGTCGCCGCGGATGGCTTCTCGAAGCTGCCCGGCTTCATCGCGCCGACACTCGCCGAATGCTTCGAGCGTGGCGTCACGCCGGCGGCGACCGCGATGTTGCCCGCGTTGTTCTTCCGCTTTCTGGAGCGCTGGCACACGGGCAAGCTGCCCTACGCGTATCAGGACGGCGTGATGGACGAGCGCGTCGCCCACGGCTTGTTCACGGCGCCCGATCCGCTGCGCGCATTCGCGGCCGACCGGCTGCTGTGGGGCGGCATGGCGCAGACGCCCGAGCTCGAAGCGGCGCTCGCGGGCGCGCTCGCGCGTGTCGACGCTTGGCTCGCGAAACGCGGCGCGGCTTGACGAGCCAGGCTTAATGCGCATGACAGCGCGCGCGATGTGCGGATAAAGTAGCGCATCTCCAACGACGAAGGTTTCGCTCCCATGTACCTAGGCATCGACCTCGGCACGTCCGAAGTGAAAGTTCTGCTGCTCGCCTCCGATGGCCGCGTGATCGGCACCGCAGGCTCGCCGTTCACCGTTTCGCGCCCACACCAGCGCTGGGCCGAGCAGAATCCCGAAGACTGGTGGGCGGGCACGCGCAGCGCGCTCGCCGCGTTGCGCGAGCGTCATCCCGACGAGTTCGCGCAGATTCGCGGCATCGGCCTGTCGGGGCAGATGCACGGCGCGGTGCTGCTCGATGCGGAGAATCGCGTGCTGCGGCCCGCGATCCTGTGGAACGACATGCGCAGCGACAAGGAATGCGCGGAGCTGACCGAGCGTGCGCCGGACCTGCACAGCGTCGCCGGCAATCTGGCGATGCCCGGTTTCACCGCGCCGAAGCTGCTCTGGGTCGCGCGTCACGAGCCGGAGATCTTCGCGAAAACCGCCTGCGTGCTGCTGCCCAAAGACTATCTGCGCCTGCAACTGACGGGCGGCAAGGTGTCCGATCCGTCGGACGCGGCCGGTACGCTGTGGCTCGACGTCGCGAAACGCGATTGGTCGGATTCGCTGCTCGCGGCCTGCAACATGACGCGCGCGCAGATGCCGGCGCTGCGCGAAGGCAGCGCGCCGGCCGGCACGCTGTTGCCGGAACTCTCGCGCGAATTCGGCCTGCGCGATGACGTGATCGTCGCGGCCGGCGGCGGCGACAATGCGACCAGCGCGATCGGCATCGGCGCGACGCAACCGGGCGACGGCTTCGTGTCGCTGGGTACATCGGGCGTGCTGTGCGTGGTCGGCGACAGCTTCCGGCCGAACCCGGCCTCCGCCGTGCACGCGTTCTGTCATGCGATCCCGGACCGCTGGCATCAGATGAGCGTGGTGCTGTCGGCGGCGAGCTGTTTGCGCTGGGTCTGCAAGCTCACGTCGACCGACGAGCCGACGCTGCTCGCCGAAATCGAGGCGCTGCCCGCCGAGGCCTTGACCACCGCGCCGCTCTTCTTGCCGTATCTGTCGGGCGAGCGCACGCCGCACAACGACCCCTACGCGCAAGGCGTATTCTTCGGCATGACTCACGCTACCGACCGCGCGCTGCTCGGCTATGCGGTGCTCGAAGGCGTGACGCTCGCGCTGACCGACGGCCTCGACGCGCTGCGCGCGGCCGGCACCGAAGCGAAGGTGCTGTCGCTGCTCGGCGGCGGCGCACGCAGCGACTACTGGGCCCAGTTGCTCGCCGATGCGCTCGACACCGTGACCGTCAAGCATGGCGGCGGCGAAACCGGCGCGGCACTCGGCGCGGCGCGTCTCGGCTGGCTCGCGGCAGGTGGCGAGCCGGCCACCGTGCTGACCAAGCCGCCCGTCGAAAAGGAGTTCACGCCGAATCCGCGCCGCCACGCGGAATTGCGCACGCGCCTCGAAGCGTATCGCGCGCTGTATCGCCACGTACGGCCGCTGTTCGATCCCGCCCGCGCCCCGCTCGCCTGAGCGTCATCCGCGGCCGGCCTGCGCGACAGACGCGCCGCCGGCCGCTATCATCGGCACACTTCAAGCGAAATCTCATCGTGCCCAGGTCCACAGAAAAACTCGATCTCGCCACGCGCGCCGCGTGGCTTTACTACGTCGCGGGCAATACCCAGAACGAAATCGCCGAGAAGCTGCAGGTGTCGCGGCCGGTCGCGCAGCGGCTCGTCGCATTCGCGGTCGAAAAGAACCTGATCCGCGTGCGGGTCGATCACAAGCTCGCCGATTGTCTGTCGCTCGCCGATCAGCTGTCGAAGCGCTACGGCCTGAGCATGTGCGAGGTCGTGCCGATCGATGGCGATACCCCCGAGGAACTCGACCGCAAGCTCGCGGTGGCCGGCGCGCAGGTGATGGAGCGTTATCTGACCGCGGAAAAGCCGATGGTGGTCGCAGTCAGCAGTGGCCGCACGCTGAAGGCCGCGGTCGATCAGATCGCGCAGCTGGACCGTCCGCAGCACCGGTTGGTATCAATGGTCGGGGCGATCGCGCAGGACGGCTCCTCGAACCGCTACGACGTCGCGCTGCACATTTCTGAAAAGACCGGTGGCAAGCATTTTCTGCTGCCCGCGCCGCTACTCGCCGACAGCGAGGCCGAGCGCGCGCAGTGGTGCAATCACCGTCTTTATCGGATCGTCGAGTCGCTGTCCGCGCAGGCCGACGTGGCGTTCGTCGGCATCGGCAACATCGGCATGACCTGTCCGTTGCACGAGGACGGCTTCATCACGGAAGGCGAGGTGAAGGAGTTGATGCACAACGGCGCGGTCGCCGAAATGCTGGGCCTGCCGATCGATGCGGCCGGCGCGCACGTCGAATCGCCGACCGGCCGGCGCGTGACGAGCATCGCGCTCGACGCGCCGCCGCGCCGGCCGACCATCGGGTTTGCGGGCGGACAGCGCAAGCGTGAGGCGTTGATCGCGGTGCTCAAGGGTGGGTGGTTGTCGGGGCTCGTGACGGATGAGTTGTGTGCGCGGGCGGCGTTGGAGGCGTGAAAAAACGCCCGCAGAAGAAGGCGGGCGATCGGTGTAGACGCGCCGCAAGATGGCGCGGTTGGAAGCTTACTCGCTCAGGAGCCTCGTCAACTCCTCAATAAATGAGGCGGCCGTGCGCCCCCACAGGTCTGGCGAAAAGTCCGTAAGTCTCCTCAAATGCCCTGTCCGGGTCAGGGTGCTCGCGCTTGAATCGCCCCATCTCAGACAACATCCTTTCATGCGCGTCCACAGGCGTTCCCTGTTTGTAGCATTCAACGACCTCAGCGATTGCGTCTCCTGAAAGTTCGTAATCTTGATAAGTTGACTGGTTTTCCATGATTTATCTGAAGGCGTCAAATCAATCTTCATCTTCAAACCAGATACAGAAATATTGACCATCTCCACTACTTATAATAATACCCGAGTCAAATGTCGAGTCCGTAAGACCATTCCATGAATTCGACAATGGCGATTCCTTGTTTGAAAAATACCTACTGTCTTTTAATTCATTTTCAGAAATTATTCTTTCAGCAAGCTCTTCCGCTTTACCCCTGTTCATGCGCTCACAATCATAAGCCTGTTCTTTCCATAGCAGATTCGTAAGAATAGCAATGGCCCTGGCTCTATCCTGGGGCATAAGCATCTTCTCGTCGGGCGTCAGGCCGAATTTGGACAGCGCCAAGGACAGGTCATCTGAATAGTCCAGTACATCGGAAATTCTGACCATCGTTGGGCCTCTCGCCGCGAGGATATCGGTGATTAAACTCATTTTCACTTGCCTCAATTAAACATCCAAATAAGCGGTGAGAAAGATAACCGGTGGATTCACGGTCCGTCTATGGGCGAGGGATGATTCGGAGAGAAGGCGCTGTTCGGCGACCAATACCGGGCCGCCAAAGCTGCTATCGCTGACCGACAGTCAGACGGCACCGCGCTCACACTATCTGTAGCTCCGTTACGACGAAACAGTCGCAACGAGCGTAATGCTTTGGCTATTCCCGCTTCACGCAAAACAGGCACCGCGCATCCGACCTACGGAAAATTCGGAGTTGTCCCAATCTTGAGAGGCGGTCAGCAAGTCAGCATTGGAGCCCCACAAAAACATCAGAGGGTTTCAATATGCCCGGTGCCGATAACGCCGAAGGAGTGAAGGTTGTACTGAGTGCTCCGCAAGTCGCGGCCGTGCTGTCTCGCCAGTTGATCAGTCAGACGGAGATGCTTTCCAACCGGCTTTGGGGCGGGTTACAGGTCGTCGGCGGCGTGCTGGAAATGGTCGGCGCGGGTGTGCTGTGCGCTTTGCCAGATCCGACGATGGCGAGCAAAGCCGGCTGTGTCGTATTCGGGATACATGGCTCCGACTCAGCGGCGGCTGGGCTGCGGCAGGTCTGGACGGGTCAGGACACGGCCACGCTGACCCAGCGGGGCACGACTAAACTCGCTGAAGCGATGCAAGCGAGCCCCGACATGGCGAACAACATCGGCCTGTCCCTCGATATCGCCGTGCCATTCGGCTTCTCTGGCTTGGTCAGGGCGGCGCGCGCCGCCCGCATAGCAGTAGGCCGGATCAACCTGGACATGCATGAAGCGAAGGAGGGCAGCAGGATCGGTGGACATACGCTTTTGAAACATGTCGGAAGGACTGAAGCGCAGTTGCGGGAAAGACTGGTAAATGAGCCGCAGCGGAAAGTCGTGTCATCGTTCACAAACCGCGGAACTGCGGAATTGGCTATATCGGAAGTTATGTCTTCAAACGCAATTAGACTCCGCGCGTGGGCGCAGAATCCGACGCGAGATATTACTCTTACACTGATTAAGCACGTCGCAGGCGACGTTGGATATGGGATATCGAGGGAACAGGAAAGCTGACGAAAATGAATAGAGTGACAGTCTTTCTAAGGTACGAACCCTATAATGGCATGCCATATTACGTGCTTACCGCTTATATTGACTGAAGGGAAAACGATGTCGCCCGAACGCTACCCCGCGATGCACCGCATATTTCACGTATATTTTGGTCAGGACTTTGACCTTTTTGGCGAAACCATTGCCGAAATCGTGGCTTGTTACAAAAAGGACAGCCCCCACACTTATTCGAATTTGATTCATGAAATCAATTCGTTCATGGATGAGCACTCGGCCGATCTGGATTGTGCGTTTGAAAAAAGCTATGGAGCGGGCTTTGATCCGACGCTGTGGGGACATACCACCGAGTCTTTTCTTAATGAGCTTAAGCGTCTCATGAGCGAATAGCGTCGCTTTCCCCGAACCGGACGGCTCCCGCCGTCCGGAGGTTTTCCCTGCTTTTATTTCACATCGGAAACCCAAAGCGCCCAACATCCTCGAAAGACAGCGCCTTGAGTGCGCCGTCTGTTTCCGCAATGCGTCATCGCCCGATCACGCCGCCAACACCTCAACAATCTTGCGTTGAAACGCCTTCCCGTCGCTGTCGAACAGATGGCAATGCTCCGGCGTCGCGCCGAGCTTCTGCGTGTTGCCCTTCGCATGACGTTCGAGCGGCGGAATCCGCGCGATCAAACCGTCCGGCGCGACGCTCGACTCCGCGTACAGGTACGCGGCATCGCCGAGCGATTCGACCGTCATCGTGCGTGCCTCGATGCCGTCCTCGGTCGCGCTGACGTGCAGGTGCTCGGGGCGAATGCCGACCGTTACCTTGTCGCCCTGCCTGGCCGCGCCGGGCTCGACCAACACCCGCTGCGTCTCGCCGGTCTCGTAACGCACCGCGACACCGTCGCGCGACACCGACTGCACAATGCCTTCCATGAAGTTCATCTTCGGCGAACCGATGAAACCTGCGACGAAACGGTTCGCGGGCGCGTGATACAGCATCGTCGGGCTGCCGACCTGTTCCAGATTGCCCGCCGACAACACCACGATCTTGTCGGCCAAAGTCATCGCCTCGACCTGGTCGTGCGTCACGTAGATCATCGTCGTCTTCAGCTCGTCGTGCAGGCGCGCGAACTCGAGGCGCATCTTCACGCGCAACGCGGCGTCGAGATTCGATAGCGGCTCGTCGAACAGGAACACCTTCGGCTTGCGCGTGATCGCGCGGCCGATCGCGACACGCTGCCGCTGTCCGCCCGACAACTGCTTGGGCTTGCGATCGAGCAGATGGTCGATATGCAGAATCTTCGCCGCGTTGCGTACGGCCGCGTCGATCTCCGGCTTCTTCGCGCCGGCGAGCTTCAGGCCGAACGCCATGTTGTCGTACAGCGTCATGTGCGGATACAGCGCGTACGACTGGAACACCATCGCGATGCCGCGCTTGGCCGGCGGCACGTCGTTCATGCGCGCGGCGTCGATGTTCAGATCGCCGCCCGTGATGTCCTCGAGGCCCGCGATCATCCGCATCAGGGTCGATTTGCCGCAACCGCTCGGCCCGACGAACACGACGAACTCGCCATCGGCGATGTCGAGATTGATGTCACGCATCACTTCGTTGTCGTCGTAGGCCTTTCTGATGTTGCGCAAGGTTACGCTTGCCATGATGTGTCTCCGTGTAATGCTGTTCGATGCTGCTCGTTACTTCGTGCTGCTACCTGATGCCGTGTCGTGTCGCATACCTTCGCGCGCTCATGGCGCCGCGGCCGTCACGGACAGCGACCATTGCGCGACGAGGTCGGGCAACTGCCGCATATCGTCGAATACATGACGCGCGCCCGCCGCGTGCAGACGCTCGATCTGCGCATCGCTCGCATGACCGCCGCCGATAAACCCCAGCACCGCCATGCCCGCCGTGGCCGCCGCCGTGACACCCGTCACGCTGTCCTCGACGACGAGGCACGCGGCAGGCGCAAGCCCGAAGCCTTGCGCCGCCGCCAGATACACGTCCGGCGCGGGCTTCGGATTCGGCACCGCGTCGGCGCAGAACAACCGCTCGCCGAAGAACCGCTTCAGGCCCGTGCGCGCCAGCACCGTCTCGACGTACGGCCGGAAGCTATTGCTCGCGCAGCCTTTGACGAGCGGCACCTGGGTCAGCGCCATCTCGATGCCGTCTACCGCGGGCGCATCGATCGCCGCCGCTTCGACCGCGCGGCGGATCGCGTCGATATCGTCCGCGCCGAGCTGCTGGCCGAGCTGCGTCGCGGTGTCCTGCAGCACGCGCTCGATGCGCAGCCCGAGCAGCGGCAGCACGACCGGCTCGACCTCGACGCCGGGCCAGCGCGCCTCGAGTTCCCGCACCAGCATGCGCGCGGCCACCGCTTCGCTGTCGATCAGCACGCCGTCGCAATCGCAGATCAACGCATATCGCGCGACGTCCGGACCCGCCGTCGGGTCCGCCGTCACTTGACCGCCCCGAACGTGAGGCCGCGCACCAGCTGCTTCTGCGACAGCCAGCCGACGATCAGGATCGGTGCGACCGCCAGCAACGAAGCGGCCGACAACTTCGCCCAGAACAACCCCTCAGGACTCGAATACGACGCGATGAACACGGTCAGCGGCGCGGCGTTCGAGCTCGACAGGTTGATGCTCCAGAACGCCTCGTTCCACGCCAAGATCACGAGCAGCAGCGCGGTCGACGCGAGTCCGGGCAGTGCCATCGGCATCAACAGATAGACGATCTCCTGCCACGTCGCCGCGCCGTCGATGCGCCCGGCTTCGAGAATGTCACGCGGTATTTCGGCGAAGTACGTGAACGCCATCCAGACCGCGATTGGCAGATTGATCAGCGTGTAGACGATGATCAGACCCGACACCGTATCGAGCAGGCCGCTGTTTTTCCACAGCAGATAGATCGGCACGAGCACGCCGACCGACGGCATCATCTTCGTCGACAGCATCCACAGCAATACCTTCTGCGTGCGGTTCGTCGGGAAGAACGCCATCGCGTACGCGCACGGCACCGCGAGGATCAGGCACAGCAGCGTGACGCCGACCGAGATCAGCACCGAGTTCCACGCGAACGCGAAGTAGTTGCTGCGCGCGAACACTTCGCGGAAGCTGTCGAGCGTCGGCATGAAAAACAGCGATGACGCGTAGGCCTGCTGCTCGGTCTTGAACGCGGTGATCGTCATCCAGAAGATCGGGAAGAACAGCAGCAGCGCGACGAGCCACGCGATCACGCCGGGAATGCCGCGGCGAATCGTGTCGAACGGCGATTTGGTCGGCAACGCGACGGGTTGGGTCGTCGATGCAGCAGTAGAGGCAACGTGGCTCATTTTTCGTACTCCCCTTTCAGGTTCTTCGCGAGCATCCGCACGAGGAAGAACGACACGATGTTGGCCAGCACGACCGCGAGAATACCGCCCGCCGATGCGAGACCGACGTCGAACTGTTGCAGGCCGAGCGAGAAGATCAGATACGACAGCGTGGTGGTCGCGTTGCCGGGGCCGCCGCCCGTGGTCGTGTAGATCTCGGCGAAGATCGACAGCAGGAAAATCGTCTCCATCATCACGACGACCGCGATCGCGCGTCTCAGATGCGGCAGTGTGATGTAGAAGAACATCGAGAACGGACCCGCACCGTCGATCTTCGCGGCTTCCTTCTGCTCCTGGTCGAGCGACTGGATCGCCGTGAACAGGATCAGGAACGCGAACGGCAGCCACTGCCACGCGACGATCATGATCACCGCCGTCAGCGGATAGTCGGCGAACCAGTCGATCGGCTGCATGCCGAGCGCGCGCATGCCCTGCGCGACGAGGCCATACACCGGGTGCAGGATCATGTTCTTCCAGATCAGCGCGCTGACCGTCGGCATCACGAAGAACGGCCCGATCGCGAGCAGGCGCGCGATGCCCTGCCCGTAGAACTTGCGATCGAACAGGATCGCCATCAGCACCCCGCCGACCACGGTGATCACGAGCACCCACACGATCAGCTCGATCGTGTGCGCGATCGACGGGCCGAACGACGGATCGGTCGCGAGATAGCGGTAGTTGTCGAAACCTGCGAAACCGCGCAGATCGGGATTCAGCAGGTTGTAGTGCGAGAACGAGAACCAGATCGTCATCGCGAGCGGAATGACCATCCACAGCACGAGAACGCTGACCGACGGCGCCACGAGCCAGCGGGCCGAATTGGCCTTACGCTCCTCGCGTTCTTTTTCTGTCTGGGGATGGGCGTGCATCAAAGGTAGGCGCAAAGGACGCATGATGGACCACCTGTTCGGTAATGCGCGGAGCGTTCGCCCGAGCCGCGTGTGTGCGACGCGGCGTGCCGTGCTGAATGACGCACGGCACGCGCCGCATCGCTTACGGCGCAGACCAACGGCCGCCCTGCTTCATGAGCCGCATCGGTCGATGCGGCGGGCATGCCGGGTTACAGCAGCGCAGTTATTTCTGCGCAGTTACTTCTGATAACCCGCCTGCTTGACCGCGCGGTCCGCGGCCGCGTTGCCGGCCGCGAGCGCCTGGTCGACCGTCATCTGACCGGCGATCGCGCCGGAGATGCTTTGCCCGACCACCGTGCCAAACGACTGGAACTCAGGAATTCCGACAAACTGGACGCCGGTGTACGGGACCGGCTTCAAGGTCGGATGATCCGGGTCGGCGGTCTGGATCGCCTTCAGCACGAAGTCGCCGAACGGCGCGGCCTGCTTGTACTCGGGGCGCGCATAGGTGGACTGGCGCGTGCCCGGAGGCACCGAGGCCCAGCCTTCGTCCTTCGCGACCAGTTCAATGTACTCCTTCGAGGTCGCCCACTCGATGAACTTCTTCGCCGAATCGGCCTGCTTCGACGACTTCGGAATCGCCAGCGCCCACGCCCACAGCCAGTGCGAGCCCTTCGGCGTGACCGCGACCGGCGCCGCGGCGAAGCCGACCTTGTCGGCGATCTGCGACTGCTGCTTGTTGTACAGCATGCCGGCCGCGACCGTCGCGTCGATCCACATCGCGCACTTGCCGGACGACATCAGCGTCAGGTTTTCGTTGAAGCCGTTCGAGCTCGCTCCCGGAGGGCCGTCCTTCTTCAGCAGATCGACATAGAACGTCATCGCCTTCTTCCATTCCGGCGAGGTCAGCTGCGCGTTCCACTTGTCGTCGAACCAGCGGCCGCCGAACGTGTTCACGACCGTCGTGCCGTACGCCATGTTCTCGCCCCAGCCCGCCTTGCCGCGCAGGCAGATGCCGTATTGCTCCTTGGACTTGTCGGTGAGCTTGTCGGCGAATTGCGCGATCTGGTCATAGGTCGGCTGGTCGGGCATCTTCAGGCCGGCCTTGTCGAACAGATCCTTGCGGTAATAGGTCATCGAGCTTTCGACGTAGAACGGCAGCGCGTACAGCTGGCCGTTCGCGGACAGGCCGTCGCGGGCCGTCTTGACGACGTCGTTCAGGTCGTAGTTCGCGGGCAGGTTCGCGATCGGCGCGAGCCAGCCGCGCTTGCCCCATTGCGGCGTTTCGTACGCGCCGATCGTCATCACGTCGAACTGGCCGCTGCCGGTCGTGATGTCGGTCGTCGCGCGCTGACGCAGCACGTTTTCTTCGAGGATCACCCAGTTCAGCTTGATGTCCGGATTCGCTTTTTCGAACGCGGGCGACAGCTTCTTCAGCTCGATCATGTCCGGATTGTTCAGTGTCGCGATCGTCACCGTCGCCGCCGATGCGCTCAGCGCGAAGCAGGTGGCCGCGCCGGCACCGGCCGCCTTCAGCGCGAATTTGAAAGCTGGTTTCATGGTTGTCTCCTTTCTCATACGTTATGTGATGCTGCGTTCGTTTGACGGAATGACGCGCCGCTCCGAGCAGCCAACGTGCCCGCTCCCTGCTCTTCGTTCAGCTCATCCAGTTGCCGCCGTCGACGTTCAGCGTCTGCGCGGTGATGTAGTCGGCATCGGCAGACGCGAGGAACAGCGCGGCGCCGGTCAGGTCGTCGGGCACGCCCATGCGGCCGAGCGGCACGGCCTCGCCGACGAGGCGCTTCTTCTCGCCGAGCGGCCGGTTCTCGTAGCGTGCGAACAGCGCGTCGACCTCGTTCCACATCGGCGTGTCGACGACGCCCGGCGCGATGCCGTTTACATTGATCTTATGCGGCGCGAGCGCGAGCGCCGCGGACTGCGTATAGCTCAACACCGCCGCCTTGGTCGCGCAGTAGTGCGACACGAGCGCCTCGCCGCGCCGGCCGGCCTGCGACGACATGTTGATGATCTTGCCGCCGCGGCCCTGCTCGACCATCTGCCGCGCGACCGCCTGCATCAGGAAGAACATGCCCTTCACGTTGACCGCGAACAGGCGGTCGAACACGTCCCAGGATTCGTCGAGGAGCGGGCGCATGTCGAACAGCGCCGCGTTATTGAACAGGATGTCGATCTGGCCGAAGCAGCCGAGCGTGCTCGTGACGATGCGCTCGATGTCCTCGCGGCGCCGGACGTCGGCACTGACCCTCAACACGCGCTCGCCGTAGGTGCCGCGCAGCGCGCCGCCGATGCTGTCGGTCGGCTTCACGTCGACCAGCACGCAGCGCGCGCCTTCGTCGAGATAGCGCAGGGCTACCGCTTCACCGATACCGCTGGCCGCGCCCGTCAGAATGGCGACCTTATCCTGCAATCGTGCCACTGCCTGTCTCCGGTTCGTTTTTACATCCTCGCGCGTAGTGAGCGAACGCTCATCGTGCGATCAATTGCTCGGCTAGTGATCGAATGATCGGATACGGGCCGGGTCATGTCAAGGCACGCGGGCGAATTTCGATGGTGCAGCGCGGCAGGCTTCCAATCCGCGAAGATCCGCGCTGCTGACAAAAAATCGCGATACGTTATATCATTTCGACCTCGTCGCCCGCCGGGGGCGTCACGCCAGGAGATTCACGCCGATGACTACCTCGCTCGCCGAACAGCACGCCATGCGCCTCGCGCATGCGGATGCGCACGCCGCGGCGCAGGGGCTCGCGCTGACGCCGCTGCGTCGCCAGGTGTATGCGGCGATCGTCGCAAGCGAGCGGCCGGTCGGCGCGTACGAGTTGCTCGACGCGCTCGCGCCCGAGCGCGGTCGCATGCCGCCGACCACCGTCTACCGCGCGCTCGACTTCCTCGTCGCGCATGGCTTCGTGCATCGGATCGAATCGAAGAACGCATTCGTCGCTTGCTGCGAAATCGGCGTGCCGCATCGCAGCCAGTTCCTGATGTGCGACGGCTGCGGCGCGACCGTCGAGATTCCCGGCGACGAACTCGCCGACCGCCTGTCGCACAGCGCGCCCGCGTATGGCTTCGAGGTGCATCGCCAGGTGATCGAGTTGAGCGGCCTGTGCGGGCTATGTGCGCGAGCCGCGAAGCCTGGCGGCGGCGCAGCGGGCGCTTCGTCGTAATCAGACGCGCGGCGCCGCGCTGTATTTGGCCTTGCCACCCCGAGTAACTCATTCAAACTCTCAAGCAGCAGGAAACAACGATGAAAACGATCCGCTTGATGTTGTCCCGAGCGCAGCGCGCGCTGAAGGGTTCGATGTCTGTACGCACCCATCTGCGCACCTGTCTGCTCGCGCTCGCCGCGTTCGGCTTCGGCCATGGCGCGTTCGCCGCCGACGCGAAGATTTCGGTCGTCGCCGCGGAGAATTTTTATGGCGATGTGGTGCGGCAACTCGGCGGCGATCGTGTCGACGTGACCAGCATCCTCAACAACCCGGACCAGGACCCGCATCTGTTCGAAGCGAGCCCGGCCACCGCGCGCGCGTTGCAGCACGCGAGTCTCATCGTCTACAGCGGCGCCGACTACGATCCGTGGATGGGCAAGCTGCTAGCCGCGTCGAAAGGCGCGCAGCGCACCGTGATCGTCGCGGCCGATCTGGTGGGCAAAAAAGGTGGCGACAATCCACACCTGTGGTATGACCCGGCGACGATGCCCAAAGTCGCGCGCGCGGTCAGCGACGCGCTCAGCGCTACTGACCCGGCGCACAAGTCGGCGTACGATGCGAACCTCGCGAAGTTTCTCGATTCGCTGAAGCCGATCGACGCGAAAGTAGCCGAGCTGCATGGCCGCTATGCGGGCCTGCCGGTCACGGCGACCGAGCCGGTGTTCGGCTATATGTCGGACGCGATCGGCCTGAATATGCGCAACCAGCGCTTCCAGCTCGCCGCGATGAACGACACCGAAGCGAGCGCGGCCGATATCGCCGCGTTCGAACGCGATCTGCGCGAGCGGCGCGTGCGCGTGCTGATCTACAACAGCCAGGCCACCGAGGCGCTGACCCGACGCATGCTGAAGCTCGCGCAACAATCGAAGGTACCGACGGTGAGCGTCACCGAAACCCTGCCGGCCGGCAAGACCTATCAGACGTGGATGCTGACGCAGCTCGACGCGCTGCAGAAGGCGCTCGCGGCGGGTGATACAAACGGCCCGAACGGTGCGACCAACGCAAAAGGACAGACTCCATGACTCCGACTGTCCATCGAACGCCAGCAGGTGCGCCGGCAGACGTACCGACCGCGCACGGCGACACGCCCGTGCTCGAACTCGACAACGTGACGCTCGATCTGGGCGGCCGCACGATCCTGCGCGACACCAGCTTCGACGTGAACCAGGGCGAGTTCATCGGTGTGCTCGGGCCGAACGGCGCGGGCAAGACGACGCTGATGCGCGCGGTACTCGGCCTCGTGCCCGCCGCGGCCGGCGCGATTCGCGTGCTCGGGCAGACGGTCGAGCGCGGCAACGCGTCGATCGGCTATATGCCGCAGACGCGCAGCGCGCTCGCCGGCCGCCGTGTGCGCGGCCGCGATTTCGTCGCGATGGCCGCCGATGGTCATCGCTGGGGCTTGCCGCATGCGGATGCGAAAACGCGCGCGGACGTCGATCGGGTGCTCGAACTCGTCGGTGGGACGAATCTCGCGAAGCGGCCGCTGTCGGAGTTGTCGGGCGGCGAACGGCAGCGGCTCCTGCTCGCGCAATGCCTGCTCGGTAATCCGAAACTGCTGCTGCTCGATGAGCCGTTGATCAGTCTCGATCCGCATCATCAGAAGAGCGTCGTCGAACTCGTGCGGCGCGTGCAGCGGGAGCTCGGCATCTCGGTGCTGTTCTCCGCGCATGAACTCAATCCGTTGCTGAACTCGATCGATCGCGTGCTGTATCTCGGCAGCGGCGTCGCGGCGCTCGGCACCGTCGACGAAGTGATCACGCGGCCGGTGTTGTCGCGTCTGTACGGCTCGCCGATCGACGTAATGCGCGTGAACGGCCGCATCTTCGTGATGTCGGGCGGCGTCGAAGTCGAGAAGCACGATCACGAGCACGAAGACGACGAGGAAGGCGGACATACGCATTCGCACGGCTACCCGCATGACCACGGCCACGGTCATTCACACGGCCACTCACACAGTCACTCGAACCCGCAAGACTCACGCGACGGACACAAGCACGATGTTTGAATACGATTTCATGGTGAACGCATTCGCGGCGTCGGGGATCGTCGCGGTGCTGGCCGGCGTGGTCGGCTATTTTCTGGTGATGCGTGGACAGACCTTCGCGGGCCACGCACTGTCGCATGTCGGCTTCACCGGCGCGACCGGCGCGGTGCTGATCGGCATCTCGCCGATCTGGGGGATGATCGGCTTCACGCTCGCGGCCGGTGTCGGCATGGGCGCGCTCGGCGAACGGCTCGCTGGGCGCGACGTCGCGATCGGCGTGATCCTTTCCTTGTCGCTCGGCTTCGGGCTGCTGTTTCTGCACTTTTTCACCGCGTATGCGACGCAGGTGACGGCGCTGCTGTTCGGCAACGTGCTCGGCGTCAATGCATCGACGCTCGGGGTGCTTGCCGCGCTCGGTGTAGTGAGTCTCGTGGCGCTCGCGGCGATCATGCGGCCGCTGCTGTTCGCGTCGCTGCAGCCGGAGCTGGCCGAAGCGAAGGGCGTGTCGCTGCGCCGCGTGTCGGTGCTGTTTCTCGCGATCGCCGCGCTGGCCGTTGCCGCCTGCACGCAGATCGTCGGCGTGCTGCTCGTGTTCACGCTGATGGTAGGCCCGGCCGCCGCCGCGCAGAACGTGAGCACGCGGCTGTCCACCGGTCTCGTGCTCGCGGCCGTCTTCGCACTCGCGCAGGCGTGGCTCGGCTTGACGCTCGCGTTCTATACCGATTGGCCGACGAGCTTCTGGATCACCGTGCTGTCGGCGGCGGTGTATGGCGGGAGTTTGCTGAAGCGGCATTGAGCGGCGCTTTCGTCGATCACATGAAAACGGCGGCACGTCACGTGTCGCCGTTTTTCATTTCGCGCCGCGCTTTACGACGTTTTTCAGCCTAGCAACACCTTCGCGTGATGCGCGAGATGATCCTCGATGAATGTCGAGATGAAGTAGTAGCCGTGGTCGTAGCCTTCGTGACGATGCAACGTCAACGGCTGCCCCGCGGCCTTGCACGCCACTTCGAACACGTCGGGATTCAGCTGCGTGGGCAGGAACTGATCCGCGAGTCCCTGATCGACGAGAATCCCTGCCGCGAACTTGCGCGTCGCGTGCGCGACCAGCTCGCTCGCGTCGTACTGCTTCCACGCTTCACGGTTCTCGCCGAGATAGCCGCTGAACGCCTTCTCGCCCCACGGACAACGCATCGGCGCCGCGATCGGCGCGAACGCCGACACCGACCGATAGATGTCCGGATTGCGCAGCGCGAGCACCAGCGCACCGTGCCCGCCCATCGAGTGACCGAAGATGCCGAGGCGCGCGCCGTCGACCGGCAATTCGTTCACGACCGTCTCGCGCAGTTCATCCCGCACGTATGAGTACATCCGGTAGTTCCTGGACCACGGCTCCTCGGTCGCGTCCACATAAAAGCCCGCGCCGACGCCGAAGTCCCACGAATCGCTCTCGCCTGGCACGCCCGCGCCGCGCGGACTCGTGTCCGGCGCGATCAATGCGAGCCCATGCTGTGCCGCGAAGCGCTGCGCGCCGGCCTTGATCGGAAACGTTTCTTCCGTGCTGGTCAGTCCGGCCAGATAGAACAACGCCGGCACACGTCCCGCGTTCTCATGCAATGCCTGCGGCGGCAGATAGACCGAGAAGCGCATCGGCAGACCGATCGCGCGCGACTCGTGCCGGTAAAAGCGCTGCTCGCCGCCATGACAGGCGTGCGACGATAGTAGTTCGAGCATCGTGAGATTCCTCGCTTAGTAGAGCACGGCCGAGCGGATCGACTTGCCCTTCTTCATCAGATCAAAGCCCTCGTTGATACGCTCGAGCGGCAGACGGTGCGTGATGGAGTAGTCGGTATGGAAGATGTCCGTCGCCTTCATCTCGATCAGGACCTCACTGGCGCGCGGACCTTCGAGATCGACTTTCTTGATCGTCAACGGGACGCCGGCTTTCCATGCGATTGCTGCTTTGCTCTTCATCGTCAATGCTCCTCCCAGTCCGTGAGTGCGTGAATGCGAAATGGGCATCGCGTGCCCGGCGACCACGTGGCGCGCGAAAAGCGTAATGGTATTGCATAGCGCGCGAAGGCTGCGCCGCCGCTGCTACTGCGCTTCGCGTGGCGCCCCGCCGCCGAACCACGGCTCGACCCGGCCGTACAGCTCGACGAAGCGCGCATACCGTTCAGCAAGGACCGCATCACCTCGCGGACCCGCGACGCGCGTCGCGCCCGGCGCGAGCGCGGCGAGATCGCGCGTTAGCCAGTGGCCGCACGCGAGGCCGCCAAGGATCGCCGCGCCGCGCGGTGCCGCGTTCGGGCAATCGACCGCGTGCAGCTCGACGTCGAGCGCATCGGCGAGCAGTTGCCGCCAGCGTGCATCGACGGAGCCGCCGCCCGCGAGCTTGAGCGCCGTCACCGGTGCGCCGCTCGCGCGAATCGCGTCGAGCCCGGCGCGCAACGAGAACGCCACACCCTCGAACGCGGCGCGCATCATCGCCCCGCGCGTGTGCTCGAGCGATAAACCGAGCCAGCCGCCGCGCGCCTGCGGGTTCAGCCACGGCGTGCGCTCCCCGGTCAGGTACGGCAGGAAAGTCAGCGTCGACGCGGCGTGACCCGTTGCATCGGCGGCATCGCCGAATGCGTCGCGGTAAGCCTGCGCCCACTCATACGACAGCCACCCGCGCACCCGCTCCAACGCGATGCCGACGTTCTGCATCGCCGCCATCCGATACCAGTGATCGCTCGCCGCCCGATAGCGATGCAAACCCTTCAGCGGCGCCGGTTCGTCGTTCGCGAGCACGACGATCTGTCCCCCGCTGCCGGTCGTCAGCAGCGCGTCGCCGTCCTGCGCGAGTCCGCTGCCGAGCGCAGCGCACGGTGTGTCCGCGGCGCCGGTCGCGAGCACGATACCGGCCCGCAAACCGAGTGCCTGCGCGGCCTGCGGCGACAGCGCGCCCGACGCCGCATACGACGACGCCAGCGGCGCGAACCACTCGCGCGGAATCTCGAGCCGCTCCAGCAGCGCCGTGTCCCACGCGCCGGCGGGATCAGCGAGCGCGGTCGCGCACGCGTCGGACGCATCGGTTACGCACGCGCCGCCGAGCGCGACGCGCAGCCAGTCCTTCGGCTGCAGCGCCCAGCGCGTGCGGCGCGCGGCCTCCGGTTCATGTCGCAAGAGCCAGCGCAGCAGCGGACCGGCCATGCCGGGCGCGACCGGGTTCGGTTGCGGCTCCGGCCATGCGTCGAGCATGGCGAGCGCGCGCGAGTCGGGCCACAGCATCGCGCGCCGCACCGCCGCGCCGTTTGCATCGAGCAGCACGACGCCGTGCATCTGACCGGAGAAACCGATTGCGCGCACGCCATCGCGCAGCTCGCGCGGCAGGCCCGCCATCGCATCGACGAGCGCGTTCCACCACGTCTCGACGTCGATTTCGGCCCACCCCGCGTGCGGCGTAACCAGCGCATACGCGACGCTCGATACCGCCTGCTCGCGTCCATGTTCGTCGACGATTGCCGCTTTCAGGGAGCCGGTGCCGAGGTCGATGCCGAGAAAACTCATGAGCGCAGGGACGTTGGAATGACGATGAGGAAGGAGCCAGCGAGGCTGGCGACGAGACATGCAAGCGAAGCAAATAAACCAGGCCGCCGCGACACCGCGAACGTTCGGCGAACGGGTCGAAACACTCGCGGAAAAAAGCCCATTCGCGGGTTAACCCCCTCGTGCGGCGAGCGTCGTCAAAACAGGACTATGCGTGAAGCGTGATACACGCCATTGATTCTCACACATATCCCCGCCGACGACGAAGCCGCGCCGCGCACGCGACGCACCGCCGGTAATCGCCCGCCGCATAGGGCTTGCCGCCGCTGCGCTGCCGATCCGTCCCACGCCCGGCTTTGATTTGCCTTTCAAAATGGGCCTGTGCATATCGTCGCCGGGAATGCCGGAATAGCCACGTATGGTCTTGTTGCGACTTTTCGTCCCCGATACCTTGGAGTCATCCCAAAACGAGATGGTGGAGACAGACGATATGCAAGCGAACACGGTTCACCCGTGCGACGAGCGCCTACCGGCCGGCCAGTTGCTTACTCTCGGCATCCAGCACGTGCTGGTCATGTACGCTGGCGCGGTCGCGGTGCCGCTCATCATCGGCGCCGCGCTGAAGCTGCCGAAAGACCAGGTCGCCTTTCTGATCAGCGCCGATCTGTTTTCCTGCGGCATCGCCACGCTGATCCAGACGCTCGGACTGTGGATCTTCGGCATCCGCCTGCCGGTCATCATGGGCTGCACGTTCGCGGCCGTCGGCCCGATGGTCGCGATCGGCACCAATCCTTCGCTCGGCCTGCTCGACATCTTCGGCTCGACGATCGCGGCCGGCGTGATCGGTATCCTGCTCGCGCCCGCGGTCGGCAAGCTATTGCGCTTCTTCCCGCCGGTCGTGATCGGCGTCGTGATTTCGGTGATCGGTTTGTCGCTGATGGAAGTCGGGATCAACTGGGCGGCCGGCGGTGTCGGCAATCCCGAATACGGCAATCCGGTCTACCTCGGCCTGTCGCTGCTCGTGCTGACGCTGATCCTGCTGATCAACAAGTTTGCCAGGGGTTTCGTCGCCAATATCTCGGTGCTGCTCGGTATCGTCGCGGGCTTCGCGATCGCGCTGATGCTCGGCCGCGTCAACCTTGACGGCGTCATGCACGCGCCGTGGGTGGGCTTCGTGATGCCGTTCCACTTCGGTCTGCCGCGCTTCGATCCGCTGTCGATCGCGACGATGGTCACCGTGATGTTCGTCACGTTCATCGAATCGACCGGCATGTTCCTCGCGGTCGGCGACATGGTCGATCGTCCGGTCGATCAGAAAACGCTGGTGCGCGGCTTGCGCGTCGATGGTCTCGGCACGCTGATCGGCGGCATCTTCAACTCGTTCCCGCATACGTCCTTCTCGCAGAACGTCGGGCTGATCGGCGTGACCGGCGTGAAGAGCCGCTTCGTCTGCGCGATGGGCGGCGTGATCCTCGTGCTGCTCGGACTGTTTCCGAAGATGGCGCAGGTGGTCGCGTCGGTGCCGGCGTTCGTGCTCGGCGGCGCGGGCATCGTGATGTTCGGCATGGTCGCGGCGAACGGCATCAAGGTGCTGTCGCGAGTCGACTTCGTCAGGAATCAGCACAACCTGTTCATCGTCGCGGTCAGCATCGGGCTCGGCCTCGTGCCGGTGGTGTCGCCGCACTTCTTCTCGCAACTGCCGCCGGCGTTGTCGCCGCTGCTGCACAGCGGGATTCTGCTTACGTCGGTGTCGGCGGTCGTGCTGAACCTGATCTTCAACGGCGTGAAGAGCGAGAAGAAGGCGAAGAGCGAGCTTCGCCGCGCCGGGCACGATCTCGACAATAGCGCGGGCAGCGAGCCGCAGGGCAACGAGATGCTGCGGGCGGCGGATCTGCATTGAGCGTTTGATGCGTCGCTGACGCGCCGAGCGGCAACGAACGCCGCACATCAACAAAAACGCCACGGCATGCCGTGGCGTTTTTGTTTTGCTTCAGCGTTTCATCAACCTGCCGGGCTCACCCCGCGGTCGCCGCCGATGCCGCGACCGGCGCGCTCGCCGCACCGTAGTCGACCGGCGCGTCGGCGGGACGCGGCTGGTCGCCGTTGTGCTCGATCCAGCCGCCGCCGAGCGCCTGATACAGCGTGACCAGGTTCTGCAGACGCTCCATGCGCGCGGTCACCAGCGCCTGCTGAGCCACGTACAGCGCGGTCTGCGCGGTCAGCACCGACAGATAGCTGTCGACACCGTTCTTGTAACGCAGGGTCGACAGATCCAGCCGGCGCTGCTCGGCCGCGACATCCCGCTCGAGCGCCGCGATCTGCTCGTCGTAGGTGCCGCGCGCGGCCAGTCCGTCCGCCACTTCACGGAAGGCCGTCTGGATCGCCTTTTCATAGGTGGCGATCTGCACGTTCTTCTCGATGTTGGCGAGATCGAGATTGGCCATGTTCTGACCGCCCTCGAAGATCGGCAGCGTGATCGACGGCGCGAAACTCCATGCCGCCGAACCCGGCTTGAACAGGCCGCCGAGCGTGGGACTCAACGTGCCGGCGCTGCCCGTCAGCGTGACCTTAGGGAAGAACGCGGCGCGCGCCGCGCCGATGTTCGCGTTGGCCGCGAGCAGATTCTCCTCGGCTTCCATGATGTCCGGACGACGCGTCAGCAGATCGGACGGCAGGCCCGCCGGAATATCCGTGAGCAGATTCTGGTCGCTCAGCGGCAGGCCTGGCGACAGATCCGCCGGCAACGGCTCGCCGATCAGCAGCACCAGCGCGTTATCGGCCTGGGCCCGCAAACGCATCTGCGACTGCAGGTTCGCGCTCGCGGTCTCGACGACCGTTTGCGACTGGCGCAGATCGAGTTCCGATCCCGTGCCGTTGTCGAACTGCAGTTTGGTGATGCGATACGACTCCTGCGCCGTAACCAGCGTGTTCTGCGTGACCTTCAGCAGATCGTCCAGTTCGAGCACCGTCATGTACTGGTTCGCCACCTGCGAGACCAGCGCGATTTCGGCGGCCTTGCGCGCCTGCGCGGTGCCGAGATACTTGGCCAACGCCTGATCCTTCAGACTCTGCACGCGCCCGAAAAAGTCGATTTCCCACGACGCGTTCAAGCCCACCGAATACGTGTTGGAGATCGTCACGCCGGTGAAAGTCAGGTCCTTCGGCGTGCGCGATCTGCTTTGCGAAGCCGCGGCGTCGAGCGTCGGGAACAGGCCCGCGCGCACGATGCGGTACTGCGCCGCCGACGCCTGCATGTTCAGCACCGACACACGCAGATCGCGGTTGTTCTTCAGCGCGATTTCGATCAGCTGCTGCAGACGCGGATCGACGAAGAAGTTGCGCCAGCCGATGTCGGCGGCGGCCTGGCCGTCCGCGCTGCGCGCGCCCTGCGCGCCCGGCTGCTGGTCGTACACGCCGCCGGTCGGGAAGGTCGCCGTTACGGGCGCCGCGGGCCGCTGGTAATGCGGCGCCAGCGTGCAACCCGTGGCGAGCAGCGCGACTGCCACTGCAATCAAAGAGTGTTTTTGCATCTCAATGCCCATCCTTGCCCGAGCCATTGCCATTCGACCCGTCGGTCGTGCCACCCGTCGCGCCGCCTTGCGGATCGTGCGGATGGTGCTGTTCGTAGTGGCGCAGCGCCTCGTCCGGGTCTTCCTTCTCACCGCCGAACTTCGCGCGAATCACGACGAAGAACATCGGGATCATGAAGATCGCGAGGAAGGTCGCCGTCAACATGCCGCCGATCACGCCGGTACCGATCGCGTGCTGGCTGGCCGAGCCCGCGCCGTTACTGATCGCGAGCGGCAGCACGCCGAGAATGAACGCGAGCGAGGTCATCAGAATTGGTCGCAACCGCAGACGCGCCGCTTCGAGCGCGGCCTCGATCGGCCCCATGCCTTCACTCTGCTGCAGTTCTCGCGCGAATTCCACGATCAGAATCGCGTTCTTCGCCGACAGGCCCACGGTGGTCAGCAGACCCACCTGGAAGAACACGTCGTTCTCGAGCCCGCGCAGCGTCGCGGCCAGCAGCGCGCCGATCACGCCGAGCGGCACCACCATGATCACCGAGAACGGGATCGACCAGCTTTCATACAGCGCCGCGAGACACAGGAACACGACGAGAATCGAGATGCCGTACAGGATCGGCGCCTGCGAGCCCGACTGACGCTCCTGCAGCGACAGACCCGTCCACTCGTAGCCGACACCCGCAGGCAGCTTGGTGACGATCTGCTCCATCGCCACCATCGCCTGACCGGTCGACTTGCCCGGCGCGGCCGCACCCTGGATTTCCACCGACGGGATACCGTTGTAGCGCTCGAGCTTCGGCGAACCGAAGGTCCACGCGGTGTTCGTGAAGGCCGAGAACGGCACCATCGCGCCCGCGCCATTGCGCACGAACCAGGCATTCACGTCTTCCGGTTTCATCCGGAACGGCGCGTCGCCCTGCAGGTACACCTTCTTGATCCGGCCGTCGGTGTCGAGGAAGTTTTGCACGTACGCCGAGGCCCAGGCGATCGAGAACGTCTGGTCGATCGAGGAGAGCGACACGCCGAGCGCCGAAGCCTTCTCGTGGTCGATGCTCACCTTGAACTGCGGTGTATCGTTCAGGCCGTTCGGACGCACCTGCGCGAGCGTCGGATCTTTCGCCGCCAGACCGAGCAGCATGTTGCGCGCTTCCATCAGCTTCGCGTGACCGATGCCCCCGCGGTCCTGCAACTGGAAGTCGAAGCCCGCCGCGGTGCCGAGTTCAGGAATCGACGGGGGATTGACCGGATACACGACCGCGTTCTTGTAGCCGCTGAAGTGCATGAACAGCCGCCGCACCAGTGCCTGCACCTTCTGGTCCGCATGCTGACGCTGCGCGTAGTCCTTCATCCGCACGAACACCAGACCCGCGTTCTGGCCACGACCCGCGAAGCTGAAGCCGTTCACCGTGAAGGTCGATTCGACGATCGCCTTCTCGTCGGTCAGCAGGTAGTCCGACACGTCCTTCAGCGCGCGCGCGGTGGTTTCCTGCGTGGAACCCGACGGCGTTTGCACCAGCACGAACATCGTGCCTTGGTCTTCGTCAGGCAGGAACGACTTCGGCAGGCGCACGAACAGCAGGCCCACCGCGAAGATCACCACCATATAGATGATGAGCCAGCGGCCCGAGCGCTTGATCACGTGGTGCACGCCCGAGTGATACTTGTCGCGGCTCCTGTTGAAGGTACGGTTGAACCAGCCGAAGAAGCCGGTGGCTTTTTCGTGATGACCCTTCGGAATCGGCTTCAGGATCGTCGCGCACAGCGCCGGCGTCAGAACCAACGCGACGAGCACGGACAGCACCATCGCCGCGACGATCGTCAGCGAGAACTGCCGGTAAATCGCCCCGACCGAACCGCCCGAGAACGCCACCGGCACGAACACCGCCGACAGCACGAGCGCCACGCCGACGAGCGCGCCGGTAATCTGGTCCATCGCCTTGCGGGTTGCCTCGCGAGGCGATAAGCCCTCCTCCTGCATCACCCGCTCGACGTTTTCCACCACCACGATCGCGTCGTCCACCAGCAAGCCGATCGCGAGCACGAGACCGAACATCGACAGCACGTTGATCGAGAAGCCGACCACGCTCATGATCGCGAACGTACCGAGCAGCACCACCGGCACCGCGATCGTCGGGATCAGCGTGGCGCGCAGGTTCTGCAGGAACAGGTACATGACGAGGAACACCAGCACGATACCTTCGAGCAGCGTCTTGACCACTTCCTCGATCGACAGGCGCACGAACGGCGTCGTGTCGTACGGGTACTGCACCACCAGACCGTGCGGGAAGTACTTCGACAGTTCGGCGATCTTCGTGCGCACCGCCTTCGCGGTGGCGAGCGCGTTCGCGCCCGTGGCGAGCTGGATACCGAAGCCTGCCGTCGGCTGGCCGTTGTACTTGGTGTCGAAGTTGTAGTTTTCGCCGCCGAGCTCGATGTGCGACACGTCGCGCAGACGCACCTGCGAGCCGTCCTGATTCACCTTCAGCAGAATGTTGCCGAACTGCTCGGGCGTATTGAGCAGCGTGGCCTGCGTAATCGTGGCCTGCAGCACCTGGCCCGGCACCGACGGCGTGCCGCCGAGCGCGCCACCCGCGACCTGCACGTTCTGCGCCTGCAGCGCGGCTTGGACATCGAGCGGCGTCAAGCTGAAGTTATTCAGCTTGTTGGCATCGAGCCAGACCCGCATCGCGTACTGCGAGCCGAACAGCGTCACCGTACCCACACCGTCGATACGGCTGATCGGATCCTGGATGTTCGACGCGACGTAGTTCGCAAGGTCGTACTTGCTCATGCTGCCGTCGGTCGACACGAACGCCATCACCAGCAGGAAGCTGCTGCTCGACTTCGTGACCCGGGTGCCGAGCTGCTGCACCGCCTGCGGCAGCAGCGGCGTGGCGAGCTGCAGCTTGTTCTGCACCTGCACCTGCGCGATGTCAGGGTTGGTGCCGGCAGCGAACGTCAGCGTGATGGTGGCCGTGCCCGAGTCGTCCGAGGTCGACGCGAGGTACAGCAGGTGGTCCAGACCGCTCATCTGCTGCTCGATCACCTGCGTGACGGTGTTTTGCACCGTCTCCGCCGAAGCACCCGGATAGGTTGCGCTGATCTGGATGGCCGGCGGCGCGATGGTCGGGTATTGCGCGATCGGCAATGTGAACACCGACGCGAGACCCGCGAGCATCAGGATGATGGCGATCACCCATGCAAAAATCGGGCGATCAATAAAGAACTTTGCCATGAGGCGGGCTCCCTGTTATTACGCGCCCGAAGCGGCGGAGGCAGGCTGAGCCGCGGGTTGACCTGTCTGGGCGCCGCCAGCGGCCGCGTCGGAAGCCGGGGTGCCGGGCAGTTGCGCCGGCACGGGCTTGACCTGCTGGCCGGGACGCGCCTTGTCGGTGCCCTGGACGATCACGCGGTCACCCGGCTTCAGGCCGTTCGACACCACCCAGTACGAGCCGAAAGTGCCCGTGGTGACGAGCTGACGCAGCTCGACCTTGTTGTCGTTGCCGACGACGAGCGCGGTGGGCTGACCCTTCTGGTCGTGCGTGACGCCGACTTGCGGCACGATCAGCGCGTTCTGGTTCACGCCCTCTTCGATCTTCGCGCGCACGAACATGCCCGGCAGCAGCACGTGGTTCGGGTTCTTGAAGATCGCGCGCACCGTGACCGAGCCGGTGCCCGGGTCGACGGTCACGTCGGTGAACTGCAGCTTGCCCTTCTCGGAATAGATGCGGCCGTCCTCCAGCACCAGCGTGACCTGCGCGGCGCCCGGGCCGGTCGTCTTCAGACGCCCTTCCTGCATGTCGCGGCGCAGCTTCAGACCATCGAGGCTCGATTGCGTGAGGTCGACATACATCGGATCGAGCTGCTGGACCGTGGCCATGAGTGTGGCCGCGCTCTGCTGCACGAAGGCGCCCGGCGTGACCTGCGACACGCCGATCTGGCCGGTTACGGGCGAGGTCACGTCGGTATAGCCGAGGTTGATCTGCGCGGTATCGACCGCGGCCTTGCCGGCGGCGACGTCGGCGGCGGCCTGGCCTTCGGCGGCGACCGCGTTGTCGTAGTCCTGCTTGCTGACCGCGTTCGCCGCGACCAGCACCTTGTAGCGACTGGCCTGCGCGGTGGTTGTCACGAGGTTCGCCTGCGCCTTGGCAAGCGATGCCTTCGCGTTGTTCAACGACGCGATGAAGGGCGCCGGATCGATCTTGTACAGACGCTGACCGGCCTTGACCTCGCTACCCTCGGTGAACTCGCGGCGCAGCACGATGCCGTCGACCCGCGCGCGCACTTGCGCGACGAGGAAGGCACTGGTACGACCGGGGAGTTCGGTGACGACGGGCACGGTCGTCGGCTGGAGGGTGACGACGCCGACTTCGGGCGTCTGGGGCGGCGGGGCAGATTGTTTTGGTCCGCACGCCGCCAGCAAGATGGCAGCCGTCGCGGCACTGATTAAGCGGAATGAAACCCGTTCGACGCGCATGGAGCGACCTCTGTCAAAGACTGAGAATGAAAAAGTGCGCGCATCCCTACCCCGGGGACGACAGCGCACACAGGCGTCTCTCGACGCTCAACCGGAAGCCCACGGATGCAAACCTGCGCCTGCAGGGCACCCTGCTACTAATGCGCCATACCGGGGAATGCCGCACAGCACCGCCGTTTGACGGCTGCGATAGCGTTTTGGAAGACAACAGTGACGGATATTAACCGGTCGTCACGGCTTGGGCTATCCGATCGTGGGGTGCTATTATATATACATTCACGAATGCATGTAAAAGTGCGTTTATATCTTCCAGGGATCGGGGGCCGCAAATTCGCGTCGCAATTTGGTGCAGAAATAGTCAAATTGTCATCAGGCCGACTTAAAAACGCCCGCATAAACCCCAGGATCAGCGCAGGTCATACCAATATGGTCAGAAGAACCAAAGAAGAGGCGCTGGAGACGCGCAACCGCATTCTCGATGCGGCCGAACGGATCTTCTTCCAGAAGGGCGTATCGCGCACGTCGCTGGCCGATATCGCCCAGGCCGCAGGCGTGACGCGCGGCGCCATTTATTGGCACTTCGCCCACAAGAGCGAGCTCTTCACCGAAATGTTCGACCGCGTGCTGCTGCCGCTCGACGAGTTGAAGGCGGCATCGCTCGATCCCAACGAAACCGATCCGCTCGGGCGCATCATGGAAATCTGTGTGGTCTGCCTGCGCGACACCGCCAACGATCCCCGCCGCCGCCGCGTGTTCGACATCCTGTTCCTGAAGTGCGAGTTGGTCGAAGAGATGGGGCCGGTGATGGAACGCTATCAGACCAATATGCGCGAGGGGCTCGAGAAGCTCGAGGGCGGTCTGCGCAACGCGATCTCGAAAGGCCAGATGCCCGCCGACCTCGACACGAAACTTGCCGCGGCGATGGTGCACGCGTTCGTCGGCGGCTCGTTGCGCGACATGCTGTTTTTGCCCGACGCGACCGACTTCGGCGCGCACGCGCAGCAGATGGTAGAAGTGATGTTCGACGGCTTGCGCGTCAGTCCGGCGTTGCGCAGAAAGGCGGCGTAGAAGGCGCGCAAGGGTTGAAGATTGGCACAGCGGGCGGTTCGGTGAACCGCCCGCTTTCTATTCGTGGAACGGGCCACCCGCCCCCGCGCCGGGTTCAGGCAACCGCACGGCGCGCTCGCGCCGCCTGATTCGACGCATAGATGTTGCCGCGCTCGAGCGGCGCGCGGCTGTTTAGCGCCGCGATCCACTGGTCGGTGCTCGCAACCGCCGAGAAGCGCGACTGCAGCACCACGCTGAACACGCGATGAATCTCCTCCGCGCTCGCGAAGCCTGCACTGTTTTCATACGGCACCGAGCCGGTCGCGTCGTGCAGGAATTCGACGGCGAGGCCGGCATGCACCGCGTGGTTGATCGTCGACGCATCGCAGTTGTGAGTCATGTAGCCGGTAACGGTGAGCGTATCGATCTGCCGGGCGGCGAGCCAGTCGGCCAGATCGGTGCCGGCGAATGCACTCGGCAGCGACTTCTCGACGAAATGGTCATGAGCGCGCGAGCTCACGACCGTGTGCAGTTCCGCACCCGCGCTGCCGCGCGCGAACAGCGGCGAGGTGGCGGGCGCGACGTTCTGCACGACGACGACCGGCACGCTGGCGGCGCGCGCCGCATCGATCGCGCGAGCGATGTTGGCGAGTGACGTGCGCACGTCCGGAAATTCGATCGGCAGGTCGCCGCTCACGTATTCGTTCTGCACGTCGATGACGATCAGCGCACGGCGCGGCGCAGGTGTGTTCATGGCAGGGCTCCTTGTCAGAAAAGCGGTCGATGGCGCGCGCCCGGCGAGATGGCCGCGGCGCGACGGCAATGACGGCATTGTTGCTCCGCTGCCCGTCCGCCGACAGCGGCCCAAATGACAAGCTTCGCTAGAATCGGGCCATACTTCTGGCATTCATGAATGAGGCGGGCGGCATGACCAACTTCGCATCTTCCGACGATATCTCCGATCAGGCGCCGCGCCACGTCGTCGCCGTCGTCGCGTTCGATCGCATCAGCCCGTTCCATCTGTCGGTGCCGTGCGTCGTGTTCGGCGAGGACCGCCGCGGCGGCGGTGTCCCCGCGTTCGACTTCCGCGTCTGCGCTGTGGAGACGGGCGCGCTCGCGACGACCGCGGGCTTCTCGATCGCGGTCACGCACGGACTCGAAGCGCTTGCCGACGCGCAGACGATCATCGTGCCGAGCTGGCGCGATCCCGACGAAACGCCGTCCGCCGCGCTTCTCGACGCGCTGAGGGCCGCGCATGCGCGCGGCGCGCTGCTTGTCGGCCTGTGCCTCGGCGCTTTCGTGCTGGCCGCGGCGGGCATCCTCGATGGACGGCCCGCTTCGACGCACTGGGCCTGGGCCGACGACTTCGCGCGCCGCTACCCGCGCGTGCGGCTGGACCCCGACGTGCTGTACGTCGACGACGGCAACGTGCTGACCTCGGCCGGCACCGCCGCCGGCCTCGACTGCTGCCTGCATGTGCTGCGCAAGATTTGCGGCGCGCGGGTGGCTAACCACGTCGCGCGCCGGCTGGTCGTCTCTCCGCATCGCCAGGGTGGTCAGGCGCAATACGTGCAGCAGCCGATGCCGCCGAACCCGCGCGGCGATCGTCTGTCTGGCCTGCTCGACTGGGTGAGCGGCAACCTAGCCGCGCCGCATACGCTCGACACACTCGCCGCGCGAGCGTTTATGAGCCGCCGCACCTTCACGCGACGGTTCCGGCTTGCGACCGGCACGACCGTCGGCGCGTGGCTGCTCGCGCAGCGGCTCGCGCGGGCGCAACAACTGCTGGAAAGCACCGACGAGTCGGTCGAAGCGATCGCGACGGGCGCCGGATTCGGCTCGGCCGCTTCGCTGCGGCAGCATTTCGCGGACGCGTTTCGAACGTCGCCCAGCGCGTGGCGGCGGGAGTTTCGCGGGGATTAGTTGAAGGTGGCGGGAGCACCGCTATTTCGTAGTGCGCCGCCGGGATTTCGTAGTCGCGCGGGGATGTTTATCGCGCATTGCATCCGGCGCTGCGCGCGCCGCGTCAATGCTCGCTCAGCCAGCGCGCGACGTACAACAACAGCGCGACCAGAAAGATCATCCCGGCCCACGCCCAGTACGGCACGACATGCTGACCGGGTTCTTGATGCGGCACGCCATGCGACCAGCTGTGCGACGCGCTTGCCGCGCGTCCGGGCAGAGCCTGGCCGTGCTCGATGCGCGTGCGCCGCGCGATGCCGCCAAGTGTGATAGGCCGCAAAAACACGTACTGGCGACGCGGCGCCGTGCCACGCGCGCGGTTCGGCCCCTTGCCGTGCTTGGCGCGCACGACGGCGTCGAACTCGGCGAAAAAATCGTCGGCGATCTGCCGCAAGGCGTTCTCGAGCTGGCGCGTCGGCAACTCGGCGAGCGGACCCGACGACGTCGCCCACAACGTGTAATCGATGCGCGTGCCGCGCTCGCGCCCGTCATCCGCGCGCAAACGTACTTCGATCTGACCGCGCAACGCGCCGATGCCCTCGGCTCGTGCCTTGAAGTTGATGGTGCGGCGCTGCGCGTCCGCCGGGCCGGAATCCTGGCCGGCAACGTGCGCGTGCGCCTGATAATGCGCGCGCAACGGGCCGAGCGGCACAGTCATCGTCAGCGCGTATTCGCCGTGGGCGAGACGCACGAACGACTCGCAGTTGTCGAGGCTGGCACGCAACAGCGCGAGGTCCTGCAACGCGTCCCAGACCTCGGACGGCGGCAGCGGAATCCGTAACGCGTCGTTCAGTTCCATGACAACCTCCCCCGATGAACGCGCCGACTGCGGGATCAGGACGTCTGATCGATGCGGTCGACGCGCGATGCGTAAAAAGCGAGATAGCCCTTGATGCGACTGACCTGCTCGAACGGCGCTTCGTAACACCACACCGCGTTCTCGATCACGCCGTCTTCGGTGCGCAGATGGAAGTACGACGCGTCGCCCTTGAACGGGCAATGCGACGTGTGCGTCGAGCGTTCGAGCCGGGCCATATTCACGTGCTCGCGCGGGAAATAGAACACGTCGGCGAGGCCGGTCTCCGATAGCGTCAGCGCAGCCTGGGTGTCGGCCATCGTCACGCCGCCGTGAATCACGCGCACGCGATGGCCGTTGTCGCGAATCACGATGGTATGGCCGTCCGGCCGTTCCGCAGATGTCGACGCATCGCTCATGTCCAGGCTCCATGATGGGGTGTGCGCTGCACTACCGGCTATTGCCGCAACAACGGCAAAGCCACGGGACACGCCCGTGGGTTCATTATCGGCCAAACTCCGGCCGATTGCGCGCGCTTCCTGCGCAGCGGCGGACGGATCGAGCCGTTACTTCACGTTCCAGGTGAACGCGGATTTTACGTTGCCGTGCGCGGGCACACTAACCGAGCGCGTCTGTTCGCTGTCGTTGTAATTCGCGTGCACCGTATAGCGGCCGGGGCTCAGGCGCACCAGCATAAATGGTCCGCGCGACGTCGTGTTCAGCACTTCGCTGTTATGTGCATCCACGATGCGCACGTGCACATCGGCAAGAAACTCTGCGTTGGGTCCGGTGAAACGCAAGGTCAGTGGCCACTGGGTTTGCGCTTGTCGCAGCGCCCGCGATTCGTCGAGGCCGACACCGCCCGATACGTACGATACGTCGCCCTGCTGCTGGACTTGCGGCAGACCGCCGCCGTTGGTGTTGCCCGCGCTGGTGTCGTCGGTCGTCGAGCCACCGGTCACGCCCGCCTGCTGCGCGTACGCGCCGCCCGCCAGTCCGAGCGTGAGCGCCGCGCACAGCGCAGCGGCTACGATCCTTTGCTGCTTGCGTTGGGTTTTCATCGGTTCGCTCTCCTTGTTCGAGGCCTTGTCCAGACCCTAAACGATGGAAGCAACCTATGTGCCAACCATTCCGCAGCGTCGACCAGCATGCACGACCATCGAGGCACCAAGCCGCCTGACACCCCTCGGTCTATCCATGCCGCTCGCTGCAGCGCGGTTCCAACGGGCGAAAAAAAGCCGGTCGTTGCAGTAAATGCAAAGGACCGGCAATCGCTACTACAGCTCAAACTGGGGTGGGCGATCCCTTCGAACCGCCCAGATAACTGGATCAGCCGAGATCAACAGGCACGAAAATCTGCGCGTTGTCCCGCTGGATCAGCAGCGCAATGCTGTTGCCTGCGCCCGAAATCATCTGCTTCAACTGATCCATGTTCGTGACCGGACGGCCGTTGACGGCGAGAATCACGTCGCCCGCCTGGATGCCGGCGCTCGCCGCCGCACCGCCCGCCTGCTGCACGAGCAGACCGTGCGACACCGACGCGCTGCTCTTCTCTTCCGGCGTCAGCGGCCGCACCGCGACACCGAGACGGCCTTGCAACTGGGTCTGCTGATCGGTCTTGCTCGCCGACGCGACCTTCACGTCCGAGAACGAGCCAATCGTCACCTTCACGTCCTTGCTGGCCTTATCGCGCCACACTTTCAGCGTTGCCGAACTGCCCGGCGCGAGGGCTGCGATCTTCGACGGCAGATCCGTCGAATCGCTGACTTCGTCGCCATTCACCGACAAGATCACGTCGCCCGGCTGCAAGCCAGCCTTGGCCGCCGGACCGTTGGCGTCGACCGAGCTGACCAGCGCGCCTTGCGGCTTCTGCATGCCGAACGACTCGGCGAGCGTCTGGTTCAAGCCCTGCACCGCGACGCCGAGACGGCCGCGGCTCACGTGACCGGTCTTGACGAGATCGTCCTTGACCTTGATCGCCTCGCTGATGGGGATCGCGAACGACAGGCCCTGGAAGCCGCCCGTCTGCGAGTAGATCATCGAGTTGATGCCGATGACTTCGCCTTGCAGATTAAAAAGCGGACCGCCCGAGTTGCCTGGATTCACCGGCACATCGGTCTGGATGAACGGCGTGTAGTTTTCGTTGGGCAGCGTGCGCGACTTCGCGCTGATGATGCCCGAGGTCACGGTGTTGTCGAAGCCATACGGCGAGCCGATCGCGACGACCCACTGACCAACCTTGCTCTGGCGCGGATCGCCGATCTTCACAGTCGGCAGATCGCTCGCGTTGATCTTCAGCACGGCGACGTCGGACTGCTTGTCGGCGCCAACCACCTTCGCCTTGAACTCGCGCTTGTCGGTGAGCTTCACGGTGACGACGTTCGCGCCATCGACCACGTGCGCGTTCGTCAGAATGTAGCCGTCATTGCTGATGATGAAGCCCGAGCCGAGGCTCGCGCTCGGCTGGTCGGGCGCGTCGCCGCCATCGCCGCCATCGCCGCCTTGCATGCCGGGCACGCCGCCGAAGAACCGCTTGTAGAACTGATAGAAAGGATCGTTCGGATCGATCGGCAACTGGTTGCCAGGGCGGTTGCCGCCATTACCGCGCATTGCCGTTTGCTTGACCACGTGCTTCGCGCTGATGTTGACGACGGCCGGACCGTAGGTCTCGACGAGACCGGAGAAATCGGGGATACCGGTTTTGGCGGCAGCTTCGGCTGGCATCATCGCGGCGGCTTCCGCCGGCGAGATGATCTGCGGTGCGGGCACATCGCGATGGCCCGCCACATAGCCGGCTGAAAGCGCAGCGGCCACAGCTACCGCAACGGCGCCGCGGGACAAGGTTTTCGCGTTCATCATGAGCTCCTGACTGGAGAAAGTGACTTTGGATGTCGAGGAGCGTAAGGGGCGTCACTTAAAAGAGGCTTAAGCAGCGACAGATCGCGGGAACCTTATCGGACCGGCCGCAACAGCCCGTCGCGACGGCATAAACGCCGGTTCGAGCCGAACAGTAAACCACCATGATCAAAAGCGGACGATGACCTGCAAACCACCGGTCGGCGATTCACCGAGCGAGACTTGAGCATGATGTTGCGTGGCTATCCGGCGCACGATCGCGAGACCGAGGCCACTGCCCGTCACGTCGGTGCGCGCGCGATTCGCGCCCACTCCCGCGCGATAGAAGCGGTCGAACACGCGCTCGCGATCGGCCGGATCGATACCGGGGCCGCTGTCGGCGATCCGCACCACCGGACGGCCGTCCTCGACGCGCAGGCTGACGTCGACACTGCCGCCGCGCGGCGTGTACTTGGTCGCGTTGTCGACGAGGTTGTTGAACATCACGCGCAGCGCTTCGGCGTCGCCGGTCACGCTGGCGGGCTCGCTCGCCTCGATGCCGAGGTCGACGCCGCGATTCACCGCGAGCGGCGCGTAGGTCGCGACGCACTCCTGAAGCAGCTCGCGCAGATCGAGCATCCCGGCGACGGCGGCGCCGTCCGGCTCGGCGCGCGCGAGCGCGAGCAGTTGCTCGGCAAGGCGCGTCGCGCGCGTGACGCCCGCCTGCAAATCGGCGAGCGCTTCGCCGCGGGCCGTGTCGTCCCTGGCTCGCGCGACCAGTTGCGCCTGGATCTGTACCGCGGCAAGCGGCGTGCGCAATTCGTGCGCGGCATCGGCAACGAACGCCTTCTGGATATCTAGAGCGGTCGCGAGCCGTTGCAGCAGCCCGTTCAGCGCCCGCACGAGCGGCCGCACTTCGAGCGGCAAGCGCTGATCGGGCAACGGATCGAGCGCTTCGGGATGACGCGTGTCGAGCGCGCTCGTCACGCGCCGCAGCGGCTGTAGCCCACGGCCGACGATCACCCACACCGCGAGCCCGAGCAGCGGCAGCAGCACGATCAGCGGCCACAGCGTGCGCAGCGCGACATCGGCGGCGAGCCGGTTGCGCACCGACAGCGGCTGCGCGAGCTGCACGACGTTGTCACCGACGATCGCGCCATACACGCGCCATTCGCCGCGGTCGGTGCGCTCGGTCGAAAAACCGAGTTCGGCGCGCGGCGCGAGCGGCGCGCGCGGCCGCGAGTAATACATCAGCATGCCGTTGCGGTTCCAGATCTGCAGCACGATGCCCTCGTCGCCGGTATCGCGGCCGAGCACCTGCGAGAACGGTTCCGCCGGCAGCGCCGCGGCGATCTGCTCGAGCTGGTAGTCGAACAGTTCGTTCGCTTCGGCGAGCGCCTGCCGGTAGATCAGCCAACCCGCGATGCCGACACCGAGCAGCATGAGCGCGAGCAGCCAGAACAACAGTTGTCGGCGAATCGAGCGCATCGGCTCAGGCGTCCTTCGCGATCATGTAGCCCAGCCCGCGCACGTTGCGGATCAGATCGGCGCCGAGCTTCTTGCGCAGCGCGTGGATATACACCTCGACGGTATTGCTGCCGATCTCCTCGCCCCAGCCGTACATCTTTTCCTCGAGCTGGCTCTTGGACAGCACCGCGCCGGGCCGCGCGAGCAGCGCTTCGAGCAACGCGAATTCGCGCGCGGACAGCGCGACCGGCGCGCCATCGAGCGTGACCTGGTGCGACGCGGGATCGAGGGTCAAGTTGCCGTGGCGAATCGTCGAATCGCTGCGGCCGGACTGGCGCCGGATCAGCGCTCGCATGCGCGCGCCGAGCTCGTCGAGATCGAAAGGTTTGACAAGATAATCGTCAGCGCCGGCGTCGAGGCCTTTGACTCGATCGGCGACCGCGTCGCGCGCGGTGACGATCAGCACCGGCAGCGCATTGCCGCGCGCGCGCAGTGCGCGCAGCACCTCGAGACCGTCGCGCTTGGGCAGACCGAGATCGAGCAACGCGAGATCGTAAGGCTGGGCTGCCGCCGCGTGCAGCGCCGCTTCGCCGTCCTCGACCCAATCGACGGCGAAGCCTTCGCCGCGCAGCGCCTTGCGCACGCCTTCGGCGATCATCCGGTCATCTTCGACTAGCAGGATGCGCATGGTTGTCCGTTCCAAATGATTGGATGATGCCGCATTCTAGCGCCCGCTTCCGGCCTGCGCGGTGTGTGGCGCTTTTTTCACCGCAGCGTCGCGGCATGTCACTACAATGGGCGCTTTGCGTCGCGCGACGGCCGTTGGGTAGCGCGACGGCGCGCTACCGCGCCGTCGAACCGACCAGCTTGCCGTTTCATTGTCCCGCGCACGCTGCACGCCGCACACCTTGAAATCCCGCTCGTCCGTTTGCCCGTTCACCCGTTCATGACGCACGCTTTTCTGTCTTCCATCGCACGCCGTACGGCGCTGCGCTCGCGCCGTATGCTCCATCGCGCAGTCTTCATGCCTAACCGCTTCGCGACGCGCGCCGCCGTCTGGCTCTGCGCCGCCACGCTCGGCGCGGGCGCGCTGCTGCCGCTGGCCGCGCAGGCACGCATCAAGGCCACACATCCGAGCGTCACGGTCACGACGGTACTGCCGCAACCGGTGATGGTCGGTCTGCACCGCGCGCACGTGCCGTTGTCGTCGATCAGCGTGGTCGTCGAAAAGGTCGGCGATCGCACGCCGATCCTCGCGCTGAACGCCGGCAAGCCGATGATGCCCGCCTCGACGATGAAGCTCGTCACCACCTATGCAGGCCTGTCGATCCTCGGCCCCGGCTACCGCTGGCGCACCAGCGCGTACGCGGACGGCCCTCTCGACGCGAACGGCGTGCTGCACGGCAATCTGTACATCCAGGGCACCGGCGACCCCAAGCTCGTGCCCGAAGAACTGATCGACCTCGTGCAGAAGATTCACAAGGCCGGCATCAACGGCATCGACGGCGCGCTGGTGCTCGACAAGCGCTACTTCGATCCGTCGACCCGCGACCTGCCCGCATTCGACGACGACGTCAACGCACCGTACAACGTCGGCCCCGATCCGCTGCTGTACGCGTTCAAATCGCTGTCGTTCACGCTGACGCCATCGCCGGACGGCACGGTGGCGATCGACGTGCTGCCCCCGCTCGCTCAGTTGCGCATCGACAACCAGTTGCGCGCGACGAACGGCCCATGCCGCGGCGAGTTGCCGACGCCGACCGTCACGCCACAGCCTGACGGCACGCTCGTTGCGTCGTTCATCGGCGACCTGCCGGTGCGTTGCGATTCGCGCACGATCAACGTCGCCGTGCTCGATCACTCGACGTTCTTCGCGCGCGGCTTCCTCGCGCTGTGGCAGCAAACTGGCGGCACTTTCACGGGCACGACCCGCGAAGGCGCGGTGCCCGCTGGCGCGAAGCTCGTCGCGACGCACGAGGGGCCGATGCTGTCGGACATCGTTCGCGACATCAACAAGTTCAGCAACAACACGATGGCGCGCAACCTGTTCCTGACCATCGGCGCCGCCGAGGAAAGAGCGCCCGCCACGCCCGCGAAAGCCGCGCGCGCGGTCGAAGCTTTCCTGACCCGCGACAGCCTGAACACCGAATACCTGTCGCTCGACAACGGCTCGGGACTGTCGCGCGACGAGCACATCACCGCGCTCGCGCTCGCCGATGTGCTGCAGCGCGCGAACGCGAGCCCGGTCGCGCAGGTGTTCGTCGATTCGCTGCCGATCGCCGGTGTCGACGGCACGATGCGCAACCGCCTGACCAGCCAGGGCGCGGGCGGCAACGCTCACATCAAGACCGGCACGCTGCGCGACGTGCGCGCGATCGCGGGCTACGTCGCATCGGCCGACGGCAACAGCTACGTCGTCGTCAGCCTGATCAACGATCCGCATTCCGAAGCGGCGCGCGCCGCGCACGACGCGCTGCTCGAATGGGTGTACGAAGGCCCGTCGCAGGGCTTCACGAAGGTCGCCGCGCCCATCGAGGAAGTGCGCGAGAAGCCCAGGAAAAACCCGCGCAAGCGCGGCGGCCACTGAGTATTCCTTCTAGCGATGCCGCGCGCGGCAAGCTTCTAACCGTGTACGCTGTCGGGCATCATGCGGTGCGCGGCACCACGCGCTTGCCGCGCAGGGCGCCGGTCGTCGGACCGCGCGACCTTCACCAACGATAACGACACCACTCGCCGCGGACCGCGCGGCGGTCAGGGACCAGGAAGGGAGACACGATGCAATTCGATGCCGAATTGCTGCTGCTCGCCATGGCGCCCGTCTTTCTTGCCTGCATCGGCTGGGAGGCGTGGCACGTGAGCCGCACGCGCCCGGCCGAGCGGCTCTACAGCTGGCGCGACACGCTGTGCAACGCCACGCTCGCGCTGCTGCAGCAGGCCGCCGACAAGCTCGCGTGGCTCGCGATCATCCCTGTCTACGCGTTCTTCTACGAGCACTACCGCATTCATACATGGCCAGCGACGTGGCTGTCGTTCGTCGTGCTGTTCGTCGCGCAGGACCTGCTCTATTACGGGTTTCATCGCTGCAGTCATCGGGTGCGCTGGCTGTGGGCCGCGCACGTCGTGCATCACTCGTCGGAGCGGATGAATTTTTCGACCGCGTTCCGCCAGAGCCTGATGTACCCGGTCGCCGGCATGTGGGTGTTCTGGATTCCGCTCGCGTTCCTCGGCTTTGCCCCTAAGCAGATCGTCGCGATCGTGCTGACCAATCTCGGCTTCCAGTTCTTCGTGCATACGCAGGTGATCGGCAAGCTCGGCTGGCTCGAGTACGTGTTCAACACGCCGTCGATCCATCGTGTGCATCATGCGCGCAACGCTCGCTACATCGATCGCAATTACGCAGGTGTGCTGGTGATCTGGGATCGCCTGTTCGGCAGCTACGTCGACGAAGATCCGCACGAGACGCCGCAATACGGCATCGTCGAGCCGCTTTACACGTACAACCCGCTGAAAGCGACGTTCCACGAATGGGCGTCGATGGCCGCGGACTTCGCAAGCGCGCGCGGCTGGCGCAACAAGTGGCGCGCGCTGTTCGCGCCGCCCGCCTGGGCCGCCGCTTATCATGCGCAGCGCGCGGTGATGCCTGGCGGCGCCAGCGGCCTCCACGCCGCGCATCCGCATGCGGGTACGAACGACACCATGAGCAAAGCCACCGCCGAACGACCCGGCTTGAACCCAAACCATATGGCCGCGCTGCGGACATCGCGCACGCCGTAGAAGATTCTGTAAGCTGTCGTCACGCCGCCAACGCGGTGGACGCCGCCTGCAACACATGGCATCAAGGGCCACACATACGAGGAGATGTAGTCAACATGAATCAAACCGCTTCGAAGAAACAGCAATGGTTGCGCGTCACCCAGATCGCCGTGGCGAGCGCAGCGTTCGCAGCGCTCGCAGCGTGCGGCGGTGGCGGCGACAACAATAGTTCGAGCAGCAACACGCCGCCGGGGGGCGTCTCGCTGCAGGTCGTGTCGTTCGGCGACAGCCTGTCGGATGTCGGCACCTACCAGGCGGCGGTTCAGGCGAACGTCGGCACGGGCGGCGGCCGCTTCACGACGAATCCGGGCGAAATCTGGACGCAGAAGGTCGCCGAGTACTATGGCGGCACGCTCACCCCCGCGTACGTCGGCGGCTTCGGCAACCCGCTCACCGCGGCGGGCGGTCTCGGTTATGCGCAAGGCGGCTCGCGTGTCGACCTGCAGCCGGGCGTCGGCTTCGCGCCGAACAACATGGCCGCGACTACGGTGCCGGTCACGACACAGGTCAGCGAGTATCTGTCTGCGCACAACAACAGCTTCAATTCGAACCAGCTCGTGCTGATCAACGGCGGCGCGAACGACATCTTCGTCGCGGTGCAAACGATCTCGGCTGCCAGCGCGGCGGCAGCGGCAGCGGCGGCGACGGCGATCGCTAACGGCGCCAACCCGGCCGACGCGCAGGCGGCGGCAACGGCCGCGATCCAGTCGGTCACGCAGGCCCAAGGAGCGGCGATCGTGACCGCGGCGACCACGTTCGTCGGCACGGTGCAAAAGATCGTTGCGGCAGGCGCGCAACATGTGGTGGTGTCAAACGTGCCGGATATCGCGAAAACGCCGCAAGGCCTCGCCGCGGGCGCACAAGGCCAGGCAGTCATCGACGGGCTCGTGCAAGCCTACAACAACGTGCTGAAGCAAGGCCTCGCGTCGACCTCGCAGGTCATCTATCTGGACTCATACACGCTGCTGGACCAGACGTTGGCCAACTACCAGGCGCTCGGCTTCACCGTGTCGAATACGGGCACCGCGTGTAACCTGACGTCGATGGCTGCGGCCGCGACCGCGTACGCGACGAAGAACCCGAGCGTGCTCGCATCCGGCCAGACGGCGGCGGCTTTCGGCACCGCCCTCGCGTCGTCGCTGTTCTGTTCGCCGGAGACCTACACGGTGGCCGGCGCGGACCAGACCTACATCTTCGCCGACCTCGTGCATCCGACTACGCATACGGGAGCGCTGATCGCGCAGCAGGTCGAGAAGCAGATCGCTGCTAGCGGGCTTGGGAAGTAACGCGGCGTCAAGGTTGCTCAAATGGTAAAAGGCCCGGCTCGTTGAACGAGCCGGGCCTTCGTTTTTTTCGCTAGCCACGCTATGCAGCGCAGCGAGCCGAGAGCGTCAGCGCTGCGCTTCGAATGCCGCTGCCGCGCGCCCGAGCCGATCGTTGACCGCGATCCATTCGATCGTGTCGGGCAGCTTCTCGATCAGAATCCGCGTGACGTTCGCGCGATCGAGCGCGCGCAGCAAGCCGTAGAGTTCGCGCGCATAGACGTGCGGGTCTTCCGGCGCCGCGACGAAATGCACGCCGTCGGCATCGGCCCACTGTCCCGCACGCGACGCGCGCGCGACCAGCGCGACGCGCTCGCCCGGCGCGCGCACCGCGAGCAGCGGCTCGAGTTCGCCAAACGGCAGCAGCGCGAGCGGCGTGCGCGGCGCGTAATGCGCTTTCAACGTGCCCGACGCGCGCGGCGCGGTCGCATCCGACCCGTCGGGCAGACGCGGCGCCTCGCCAAGCACGTCGGCGATATCCTGCGGCGTCACGCGACCGGGCCTCAGCAGCGCCGGAAAGCCGCGCGACAGATCCAGAATCGTCGACTCGATGCCGACATCCGACGCGCCGCCATCGAGCACATGAATCGTGCTGCCGAACTCGTCGCGCACATGCTGCGCGGTGGTCGGGCTCACATGTCCGAAGCGGTTCGCCGACGGCGCGGCGACGCCGCCATGCCCGCCGCGCAACGCGCTGAACGCTTCGAGCAAGGCCTGCGCTACCGGATGCGACGGGCAGCGCAAGCCCACCGAGTCTTGCCCGCCGCTGACCGCCGCGGGAATCCGCGCGGCGCGCTTGAGGATCAGCGTGAGCGGCCCCGGCCAAAACGCGTCGATCAGGCGTTGCGCATCGGCCGGCAAATGCTCGACCCAGTAGTTCGGATCGCCATGCGGCGCGAGATGCACGATCACCGGATGATTGGCCGGCCGCCCCTTCGCCGCGTAAATGCGCGCGACCGCGTCCGGGTTCTCGGCATCGCCGCCTAGGCCGTACACGGTCTCGGTCGGAAACGCGACCAGCCCACCCGCGTCGAGCAAGGCCGCCGCGTGCTCGATCTGCGCGGCGCTGACCGGCAACGCGTCGGTGGCGTCCTCGGCGGGTTTCTGTTGATCCGGCATGGCGCGCGCTTCAGCTGGTAGCAATGTGCAGCAGCCGCGCGCAATCACGCGCCGCCGTGCGGGCTTCTTCGAGCGTCGACGCGGTGAAGTTCACGTGACCCATCTTGCGGCCGCAACGCGCCTCTTCCTTACCGTACAGATGCAGGCGCGCGGCCGGCATCGCCGCGACTTCCTGCCACGGCGGCGTGACCGCCGCGCGCTTCGGACCGTCCGGGAACCACACGTCGCCGAGGATGTTCAGCATCACCGCCGGCGAATGCTGGCGCGTGTCGCCGAGCGGCATGCTGGTCATCGCGCGCACCTGCTGCTCGAACTGGCTCGTCGCGCACGCGTCGACCGTGTAGTGGCCGGAGTTGTGCGGACGCGGCGCCATTTCGTTGGCGACCAGCGAGCCGTCTTCGAGAATGAAAAACTCGACGCACAGCACGCCGACATAGCCGAGTGTCTCGGCGATCCGCAGCGCGGCCTGTTGAGCCTGCTGCACCAGCGCTGGCGATGCGTCCGGCGCGGGAACGATGGTGTGCGACAGCACGCCATCGCGATGGGTGTTTTGCGCGAGCGGATAGACGACCGACGCCCCGCTCGCCGTGCGCGCGATCAGCGCCGACACTTCGAACTTCAGCGGCAGGCGCTTCTCGAGCACGCACGGCACGCCGCCGAGCGACGCATGCGCCTCGCGCACTTCCTCGGCGTTACGCACGCGAATCTGACCCTTGCCGTCGTAGCCCATGCGCGCCGTTTTCAGAATACCGGGCAGCACCGCTTCGAGCTCGGCATCGCCCAGCCCCGCAAGCGCATCCGACGACTCGATCACGACGTGCGGCGCGACCGTCACGCCCGACGACGCGATAAAGCGCTTCTCGGCGATCCGGTCTTGCGCGACGGCGACGCAACGCCCCGCCGGGCTCACGAAGGTGGTCTTGCCGAGAAAGTCGAGACTCGCGGCCGGCACGTTCTCGAATTCGGTCGACACCGCCGCGCACAGCCGCGCGAGTTCGGTGAGCGCCGCTTCGTCGTCGTAGGCCGCGCGCAGGTGGCGGTCGGCGACCGCGCCCGCCGGGCTGGTTTCGTCCGGATCGAGGACGGCAACGCGATAGCCCATCGCCTGGGCGGCAAAACAGAACATGCGGCCGAGCTGGCCGCCACCGACCATGCCAAGCCATGCGCCGGGCAGAATCGGTGAAACCGGTGTGTTGTCAGGGTTCATCTTGGTGGTCGGTCGCGGCCGGATACACGTCGCGCTCGCATACCGAGCGACGGGCACCCGGCCGGGGGTCGGACAGGGGACGTCTTATCAAACAACCGGCGCGCTTACAGCGCCGGCAATACCATCGCGTGCGCCGCTTCGTTCTGGCGCACGCGGAATGCAGCGAGCTTGTCCGCGTATTCGGCGCTGGTGCCGGACAGCAGCGACACCGCGAACAGCGCCGCGTTCGCGGCGCCCGCTTCGCCGATCGCAAACGTCGCGACCGGCACGCCCTTGGGCATCTGCACGATCGAATGCAGCGAATCGACACCCTTCAGATACTTGCTCGCGACCGGTACGCCGAGCACCGGCACCGTGGTTTTCGCGGCCAGCATGCCGGGCAGGTGCGCCGCGCCGCCCGCGCCCGCGATGATTGCGCGAATGCCGCGCTCGCGCGCGCTTTCAGCATAGGCGAACATTTCGTCCGGCATGCGGTGCGCGGACACGACCTTCGCTTCGTACGGCACGCCGAATTCCTGCAGAATCGCGACGGCGTTTTTCATCACTTCCCAGTCGGAACTGGAGCCCATCAATACGCCGACGACCGGCGCATCATGCTTATGGGCGGTTTGTGCTTCACTCATCTTTACGGCTTCCTTGTTTCCGGGCGATGCGCGCCTGACACGGCGCGCGCAATCAGATTAGTCGAGCTTGTGCCCGGTCAGGCGCTCGAGCGCTTCCTGGTACTTCTCACCCGTCTTTGCGACCACCTCGTCCGGCAGCTTCGGCGCTGGCGGCTCTTTCTTCCAGGGCTGGGTTTCGAGCCAATCGCGCACGAACTGCTTGTCGAACGACGGCGGGTTGGTGCCGACCTGGTACTGGTCGGCCGGCCAGAAGCGCGACGAATCGGCCGTGAGCGCCTCATCCATCAGGTACAGCTTGCCGTGGTTATCGAGACCGAATTCGAACTTCGTGTCCGCGATGATGATGCCGCGCGTCGCCGCGTAATCAGCGGCTTCCTTGTACAGGCGGATCGAGATGTCGCGAATCGTGGCCGACAGCTCGGTGCCGATGCGGCGCTCCATCTCGTCGTAGGTGATGTTTTCGTCGTGGTGGCCCATCTCGGCCTTGGCAGCCGGCGTGAAGATCGGCTCGGGCAGCTTCTGCGCGTTTTGCAGGCCCGCCGGCAGTTGCACGCCGCAGACCGAACCGGTGGCCTGGTAATCCTTCCAGCCGCTGCCAGCCAGATAGCCGCGCACCACCGCTTCGACGAGGATCGGCTCGAGACGCTTGACGACCACCGCGCGCCCCTTGACCTGCTCGACTTCGTCCGGCGCGACCACCGACTCGGGCGCGACGCCCGTCAGGTGGTTCGGCACCACGTGCTGCAGCTTCTCGAACCAGAAGTTCGCCATCGCGTTGAGCACGCGGCCCTTGTTCGGAATCGGCTCGCCCATGATCACGTCGAACGCCGACAGTCGGTCGGTCGTGACGATCAGCAACTGGTCGTTGCCCACCGCATAGTTGTCGCGGACTTTGCCGCGGCCGAGCAGCGGCAGCGAGCGGAGCGTGGATTCGTAAAGGGTAGACATCGTCGTGGTTCGCTAAAAGTGGGGCAAAAAAATGTGACCGGAACAAAAGGGAAACGCCGTTCCCCCGATGATGCGGGAACGGCGATCGGACGACAACCTGGCCAAACGGCCAGGCGCGGAGCCAAAACTACAGCTTAGCGGACGACTTGCGCGAGCTCGCCCGACTTGTACTTCTCCGCAATTTTATCAAGCGAGACGGGCTTGATCTTGCCAGCCTGGCCTTCGCAGCCGAATTGCGTGTAACGGTCGATACAGATCTTCATCGCCGCTTCGCGCGCCGGCTTCAGGTAATCGCGCGGATCGAACTTGCCCGGGTTGGTCGCCATGTAGCGGCGGATCGCGCCCGTGATCGCCAGACGCAGGTCGGTGTCGATGTTGACCTTGCGCACGCCGTGACGGATACCTTCCTGGATTTCCTCGACCGGCACGCCGTAGGTTTCCTTCATGTCGCCGCCGAATTCGCGGATTTCCGCGAGCAGCTCCTGCGGCACCGACGACGAGCCGTGCATCACGAGGTGCGTGTTCGGAATGCGCTGATGGATTTCCTTGATGCGCTGAATCGACAGGATGTCTCCCGTCGGCTTCTTGCTGAACTTGTAGGCGCCGTGCGAGGTGCCGATCGCGATGGCCAGCGCGTCGCACTGGGTCAGCTTGACGAAGTCGGCGGCCTGCTCCGGATCGGTCAGCAGCTGCTCGCGCGTCATCGTACCTTCGGCGCCGTGGCCGTCTTCCTTGTCGCCCTTCATCGTTTCGAGCGAACCGAGCACGCCCAGCTCCGCCTCGACGGTGACGCCGATCGAGTGCGCCGCTTCGACGACCTTGCGCGACACTTCGACGTTGTACTCGTACGATGCGACCGTCTTGCCGTCGGCTTCGAGCGAACCGTCCATCATCACGCTGGTGAAACCGCTGCGGATCGCCGCCATACACACTGCCGGCGACTGACCGTGGTCCTGGTGCATCACGACCGGAATGTGCGGATACGACTCGACCGCCGCTTCGATCAGATGACGCAGGAACGGCTCGCCCGCGTACTTACGCGCACCAGCCGACGCCTGCATGATGACCGGAGCGTTGACCTTGTCGGCCGCGGCCATGATCGCCTGCACCTGCTCCAGGTTGTTCACGTTGAATGCCGGAAGGCCATAGCCGTTTTCCGCGGCATGGTCCAGCAGTTGACGCATTGATACGAGAGGCATGCTTAAACTCCTTGGATTGAAACGAATTCTTTTGCCGTCGGCATCTTTTGCGGCGATTTTATCGCGAAGCAGGCGGCGTTCCCGCCGCGACACCGGCGCTTTGGTGCGCCGTCGCACATGGACCGTGCGGGTTTCGCCGGCCTGCTTCGCTCAATCGAGCCCGTGCCGTTCGAGCAGTCCTGCCTGATCAGTACGGTTCACCGACCCGCACGATCTTCAAGGTATTGGTGCCGCCCGCCTGCCCCATCGGCTCGCCGACCGTCAGCACGACCATATCGCCGTGCGACGCGTAGCCCTTGCCGACCACCGTTTCGAGCGCCTGCTGCAGCGCCGTGTCGCGGTCGGTGTTGGTGTCCAGATGCAGCGAGGTCACGTTGCGGTATAGCGCCATCGCGCGTTCGCTGCCGACGCGCGGCGTCAGCGCGAAGATCGGCACGTGGGTCCAGTGGCGCGACATCCACAGCGCGGTCGAGCCCGATTCGGTGAGCGCGACGATCGCCTTGGCGCCGAGGTGGTAAGCGGTGAAGAGGGCACCCATCGCGATCGACTGGTCGATCCGCGTGAACGTGCGATCGAGGAAATCCTTGTCGAGCTCCGACTGCTCGGACTTTTCCGCTTCCACGCAGATCGCGGCCATGGTCTCGATGGTCTGTACCGGGTACTTGCCCGCCGCAGATTCCGCCGACAGCATCACCGCGTCGGTGCCGTCGAGCACCGCATTGGCGACGTCCGACACTTCCGCGCGGGTCGGCACCGGCGCGTGGATCATCGACTCCATCATCTGCGTCGCGGTGATCACGAACTTGTTCGACTCGCGCGCCATGCGGATCATGCGCTTTTGCAGCGCCGGCACGGCGGCATTGCCGACTTCCACGGCCAGGTCGCCACGCGCGACCATGATGCCGTCCGAAGCGTCGAGAATGCCTTGCAGCGCCGGAATCGCTTCCGCGCGCTCGATCTTCGCGATCATCTTCGGCTTGATGCCGTACGGCGCGCCGGCGATGTTCGCGAGCTGGCGGGCCATTTCCATGTCGGTCGCGTTCTTCGGGAACGACACCGCGATGAAATCGACACCGAGCGACATCGCCGTGCGGATGTCCTCCATGTCCTTCGCGGTCAGCGCGGGCGCCGACAGACCGCCGCCCTGGCGGTTGATGCCCTTGTTGTTCGACAGTTCACCGCCGATCTTCACGATCGTGTGGATCTCCTGGCCGATCACGCGCTGCACGTTGAGCACGATCAGGCCGTCGTTGAGCAGCAGCACGTCGCCCGGCTTCAGGTCGCGCGGCAGGTCCTTGTAGTCGAGGCCGACGCGCTCGTCGTTGCCGAGCTCGCATTCCGCATCGAGGATGAAAGGATTGCCGGTGACGAGCGTCGTGCGGCCGTTCTCGAATTTGCCGACGCGAATCTTCGGGCCTTGCAGGTCGGCCATGATGGCGACTTCGCGGCCCGCCTGACGGGCCGCCTCGCGAACGTATTCGGCGCGCTGACGATGGTCGTCGGCGGTGCCGTGTGAGAAATTGAGCCGCACCACGTCCAATCCTGCCTGAATCATTTGCAGCAGGATTTCCGGCGTGCTGGAAGCCGGACCGACAGTAGCGACAATCTTGGTGGCGCGATGCATGAGTCTCCTCGTCTGGATAGGATCGCTGGAAAGAGCGCTGCGGGGCTGCTGCGGAGTTCGCGCATCGAAAGATGCTACGTGGGGTCGCGCGCCGGTTGGGGCCGGTGTCGCTTTGTGGAGTGAGGCGGGTGAGGCGGGTGATGCGGTATTCGGGACCGGCGCCTCGCGCGCCGGAGATTTGCTGTCCTGCTTACCGGAAGGCTGTTCCGGCTGGGCCGAATCGTGTTGACCAGATTCGGCTTGTGAAGAAGTTGGCAGTTGCTGCACGTCGGCGGCCGCGGGCGCTATCAGCGCCTCGGCGGCCACGTCCTGTCCGGGCGTCGCCGACGCAGCGGCCGGGCGTGTCGCGCGCTCCCGTGCCGGTGTTGTCGCATTACCGCGCGGCGCTTTCGCGCCACGCGCCTTGGTCGACTTCGCCGCCGGGGAGCGCGTCGCCACGTTAAGCCCGCGATTCCAGAACTTCGACCGCCGGCAGCTTCTTGCCCTCGAGGAACTCGAGGAACGCGCCGCCGCCCGTCGAAATGTAGCTGACCTGATCGTGGATGCCGTACTTGGCGATCGCCGCGAGCGTGTCGCCGCCGCCTGCGATCGAGAACGCAGCCGAGCGCGCGATCGCGTCCGCGAGCGTCTTCGTGCCGTTGCCGAACTGGTCGAACTCGAACACGCCGACCGGGCCGTTCCACACGATCGTGCCGGCCTTCTCGAGTTGTGCGGCGAGCACCTTGGCCGTTTCCGGGCCGATGTCGAGAATCATGTCGTCGTCCTGCACATCGGCGACGGCCTTCACTTCGGCCTTCGCGGTCGGCGAGAACTCCTTGGCCGTGACCACGTCGGTCGGAATCGGCACCGAGGCGCCGCGGGCCTTGGCCGCGTCGATGATCGCCTTCGCTTCGGCGACGAGATCGGCTTCGGCGAGCGACTTGCCGATCTTCAGGCCGGCCGCGAGCATGAACGTATTGGCGATGCCGCCGCCGACGATCAGCTGGTCGACCTTCTCAGCGAGCGACTTCAGGATGGTCAGCTTGGTCGACACCTTCGAACCCGCGACGATCGCCACAAGCGGACGCTTCGGTGCGCCGAGCGCCTTGCCGAGCGCTTCGAGTTCAGCGGCGAGCAGCGGACCCGCGCAGGCGACCGGCGCATATTTCGCGATGCCGTGCGTGGTCGCTTCGGCGCGGTGCGCGGTGCCGAACGCGTCGTTCACGTAGATATCGCAGAGCTTGGCCATTTTCTGCGCGAGCTCGTCGGAATCTTTCTTTTCGCCCTTGTTCACGCGGCAGTTTTCGAGCAGCACGACCGAGCCCGGCGCGACGTTTACGCCGTTTTCGACCCAGTTCGCGACGAGCGGCACGTCGCGGCCTAGCAGCTCGGCGAGACGCTTCGCCACCGGCGCGAGCGAGTCTTCCGGCTTGAAGTCGCCTTCGGTCGGGCGACCCAGGTGCGAGGTGACCATCACGGCGGCGCCGGCGTCGAGCGCGGCCTTGATGGCCGGCACGGAAGCGCGGATGCGGGTGTCTTCGGTGATGTTGCCTTGATCGTCCTGCGGCACGTTCAGATCGGCGCGGATGAACACGCGTTTGCCGGACAGCTTGCCTTCGGCGATCAGGTCGGAGAGACGCAATACCTTGTTCATGGGCTTGAGTATGCGAGTTGATGAGAAGGCGGTGGCGGACAGCGCGCGGGGACGAGGCGCGGCGAACTCCGGCGCTTCGGCCCAACGGTTCCGCGGGATCGGGCGCCGGCGGCCGGCCGCGGCACCAGGCGCCTTGCGGGGGCGCGCTCAACCCGGAAAAGGGCATTTTAACTGATCCCAACGGCCATCTGACCGCGACGCGGCGAATCTCGCGTATTTGAGCGCGAGGCCGTCGCTGCCGCGCGGCGCGGCATCATCTCCACACTTGGAGCCGGACCATCACAGGAAGACGCGCATCAGCGTGAACACGACCATTCCGGTCACGATCGTGCCGAGCATGGTGCGGCGCCACAAAAACCAGCCGAGGCCGGCGAGGGTCGCGTAAAGCTCATGATTGGAAGCCGCCAACGACAGTCCGTCGGGTGTCGTCAACACGTCGGGCACCACCACGGCGGCGAGCGCGGCGGCCGGCGCGTAGCGCAGCATCTTCTGCACGCGCGCCGGCAGCACCGTGCGCTCGCCGCCGATCAGGAACATCGCGCGCGTGAGCGCGGTGACGAAGGTCATGCCGAAGATGGCGAGCCAGATTTGCGTTGAGGTCATCGGGAATCTCCGGCGCGATCGTTCACGCCGCGGATGCGGCGCAGGTCCGCGCGCTCGATCATCAGGTCGGCTGCGCTGCCGGCGACGATCGCCGCGATCACCGCGAACGGCAGCGCGAGCCGATACGGCAGATCGAGCGCGAGCAGCGCCACGATGGCGGCCACGCTGACCGCGGCCAGCGTGGAGCGCGTCGCGACCGCCGACACCATGATGGGCAACAGCGCGAGCGTACCGGCGAGCGCGAGCCCCCAGTTGTCCGGAATCAGGCTCGCGAGCAGGATGCCGACGATCGACGACACCTGCCACGACAGCCAGCTCGATACCGCCATGCCCCAGAAGTACGCCTCCTTGCCCGGCACGTAACCGGTCGGAAAGCTCTTCTTGACGAAGAGCAGATAGATCACGTCGCCGTTGAAATAGCCGAGCACGATGCGCCGCCACATCGGCAGATACGAGAAGTGCGGTGCGAGGCCAACGCTGAAGATCACGAAGCGGGTGTTGACCATCGCCGCGGTCAGCAGCACGGTCCACACCGGCAGCTTCGCCGCGAGGAGCGGCAGCACCGCCAGCTGCGACGAACCGGCGTAGCACAGCAGGGACATTGTGAGCGCCTGCGGCAGCGTCAGCACGGACTTGCTCATCGCGATGCCCGTCACGAGGCCCCAGGAAAAAATTGCCATCAGCGTGGGGGCATAGGCGCGCGCGCCTTCATGAAAAGCGCGGCGATCGGTGTCGGACAGTCGAGCGAGCATCGGGCGAAGATTGCGGGCGCGGGGAACGCCGTCAAGAAGGCCGGGCCGGCGCCAGCTTGCGAGACCACCCGCTGGCGCATCCGGAGTTGATTTATGCGTGCGCTGGATTATAGCGTCCGGGGTGCGCCCAAATGCCCGTTGTGTGTGCAAAAGACGCTAAAATAGCGCTCCCGGCTATGTCCTGCGCTCATGGCCGCACCTCATAACGCACCTGCTGGAGAACCGTATGTCAATGGCCGACCGCGACGGCAAGATCTGGATGGATGGCAAGCTCATCGACTGGCGCGATGCCAAAATCCACGTGCTCACCCACACGCTGCACTACGGCATGGGCGTGTTCGAGGGTGTGCGCGCTTACAAGACGGCCGACGGCGCTACCGCGATTTTCCGCCTGCAGGAGCACACCAAGCGCCTGCTGAACTCGGCGAAGATCTTCCAGATGGACGTGCCGTTCGACCATGAAACGCTCGCCGCCGCGCAGCGCGAAGTGGTCCGCGAGAACAAGCTCGAGACGTGCTATCTGCGCCCGATCATCTGGGTCGGCTCGGAAAAGCTCGGCGTGTCGGCCAAGGGCAACACGATTCACGTCGCGATCGCCGCGTGGCCGTGGGGCGCCTACCTCGGCGAAGACGGCATCACCAAGGGTATTCGCGTGAAGACGTCGTCGTTCACGCGCCATCACGTGAACGTGTCGATGGTGCGCGCGAAGGCGTCGGGCTGGTACGTGAACTCGATCCTCGCGAACCAGGAAGCGATCGCCGACGGCTACGACGAAGCGCTGCTGCTCGACGTCGACGGCTACGTGTCGGAAGGCTCGGGGGAGAACTTCTTCCTCGTCAACAACGGCAAGCTGTACACGCCTGACCTGTCGTCGTGCCTCGACGGCATCACGCGCGACACCGTGATCACGCTCGCGCGCGACATGGGCATCCAGGTGATCGAAAAACGCATCACGCGCGACGAAGTCTATACCTGCGACGAAGCGTTCTTCACCGGCACGGCAGCCGAAGTCACGCCGATCCGCGAACTCGACAATCGCAAGATCGGCGCCGGCGTGCGCGGCCCGATCACCGAAAAGCTGCAGTCCGCCTTCTTCGACGTCGTGAACGGCAAGAGCGAGAAGTACGCGCACTGGCTCACGAAAATCTGAGCGACGTTTCGAGATGCGCCGCGCCGCCCATCGGCGGCGCACTGCAAGCACCCCGCATACAACGAGAAAGTGTCATGAGCGAAATCAAGGAAATGCCGCTGGTCGAACTGACGGCAAAAGATCTGCCGGCATATTGTCCGAATCCGGCCATGCCGCGCTGGAGCGCGCATCCGCGCGTGTTCATCGACGTATCGCACGGCGAAGCGCGTTGCCCGTATTGCAGCACGCGCTACAAGCTGCGCGACGGCGAAGTGATCAAGGGCCATTGATCCAGCGCATCGAGCGGTCCTGAGCCGGCTTCAGCGGCACGAGGTGCGACTTTCCGATCGCGCGCTCGCCGCGCCGCAGGCTCGATCGCACGACCCGCGAGGCCCTCGCGCCGCGCGGCTTTCCGCTTTCCCCTTTTACCCATCCGAGTGCCACGCGCATCGCGCGCGGCGCTTGTTATCGACACCGGACACCCACTCTGATGCGTCGCGCGTTGGTTATCGCACCGAACTGGATCGGTGACGCATTGATGGCGCAGCCGCTGTTTGCGCGCCTCGTGAAATTGCATCCGCGCATCGTCATCGACGCGGTCGCGCCCAGCTGGGTCGCCCCCGTGCTCGAACGCATGCCGGAAATCCGCGACGTCTACGCGACCGATCTCGCCCACGGCAAGCTGCAGATGCTGCGCCGCTGGCAGCTGTCGAGCGATCTGCGCGACGTCGGCTACGACGCGGCCTACGTGCTGCCGAACTCGTTCAAGTCGGCGCTGATTCCGTGGCTGGCGGGCATTCCGCTGCGCATCGGCTACACCGGCGAGAGTCGCTACGGCATGCTGAACGTGCGTCACGCGAATCCGCGCAAGGACGCGCGGCCGCCGATGGTCGGCCACTACGCCGCCCTCGCCTACGCGCCCGGCGCCAAGGTCCCCGAAGATCTGCCGATGCCGCGTCTCGACACGGATCTGAACGAGGCGTCGCGCGTATCCGCGCGCTTCAACCTCGATACCCGCGTGCCGCTGCTGGTGTTCTGCCCGGGCGCCGAGTACGGTCCCGCCAAGCGCTGGCCGCCCGAGCACTTCGCCGCGCTCGCGCAGATGGTCGGCCAGTCGTTCCCGTACACGCAGATCGTCGCGCTCGGTTCGCCGAAAGACGCGCCGCTCGCGCAGGCGATCGCCGAAAAGGCGCCGAACGTGCGCAACCTGTGCGGCCAGACCGCGCTTGGCGAGGCCTGCGCGCTGATCGCGCGGGCCAACGCGGTGGTCACCAACGACTCCGGCCTGATGCACGTCGCCGCCGCGCTGCGCCGCCCGCTCGTGGCCGTTTTCGGTTCGACCGATCCGCGCCACACCCCGCCCTTGTCCGAGCTCGCGAAGGTACAATGGCTTCATCTCGAATGCAGCCCCTGTTTTGAGCGCGAGTGCCCGCTCGGTCATCTGAACTGTCTGAAGCAGTTGAGCGCCGAGCAGGTTTTTGGCGATTTGCGCGGCATGCTGCTCGCGCAGCGCTGAGCCAACTGGTACTTGCACGCAACACCGCACGCCCCCGAGCGCGTCGCGTCATGTTCGCGCCTTGCGGCACGGGCAAGCTGACGCCGGGGGCGATGGTCCGGCACTCTGGACCGTCCCGCTACCGCTGACCCGCAACCGCGCGCCGCGCACTAGAGACTGACGAGCCATGCCACGTTTTGCCCATATCTTCGAAGCCGCCGCCGATACCCTGAACGCCTACTATCAGGCCGTCGCCGAGGTCAATATCGACAGCTTGATGGGTTTGTGGATCGACGAGGAGTTCGTCAGCTGCATCTGCGCGGACGGCTCGCATCTGCACGGTCTCGAGAACATCCGCAATGGCTTGCAGGCTCAGCTCGAAGCGCTGCCGGTGTCGATCGAGCCGCTCGACATCCGCGTCTACGACAGCCTCGGCACCGTCGTCTATGCGATTGCCGAAGCGCATCGTCCGGCCGATCCGACCGCCACGCCCGCGATGGTCTTCACCACCTACGTAATGGTCCATGAACGCGGCGAATGGCGCATTGCGCATATTCACGCGAGCCCGATGCCGAACGAGGCCGCCAGCCAGTTCGCGACCAAGATGCGGCATGGCCAGGGCCCGCTGCACTGACGCGCGGCACCACGACAGATTCAGACTCACGTTTTTTCGCTTTTCCGCCGGTATGAGTTCGACGTTACATAAACCCGCTTCCTCCGGTACGGCCCCCGCCAGGGTGACGGCCGCCGCCGAGGCGACCGTCGAGCTGCTGTACCGCGCGCCGCTCTGGCTGCCCAACCGGCATGTGCAGACGATCGTCCCGTCGTTGTTCGCGCGCCGCCCCGCCGTGGCGTTTCGGCGCGAGCGCTGGGACACGCCGGACGGCGATTTCATCGATCTCGACTGGGTCGCGCACGATGCGCCCCCCACCGATACCGCCCCGCTCTTCGTGCTGTTCCACGGCCTCGAAGGCAGTTCGTCGTCGCACTACGCGGTCGCGCTGATGGCCGCCGCGCGCGAATACGGCTGGCACGGCGTCGTGCCGCACTTTCGCAGCTGCAGCGGCCCGCTGAACCGGCTGCCGCGCTTCTACCATCTGGCCGACAGCAACGAGGTCGACTGGATCCTGCGCCGCCTGCGCGCCGCGCATCGAGGGCCGGTGGTCGCGGCGGGCGTGTCGCTCGGCGGCAACGTGCTGCTGCGCTGGCTCGGCGAGCGGCAAGACGATGCGGCGCAGGTGGTAGCCGCCGCCGCCGCGATTTCGACACCGATCGACGTCCATGCGGGGGGCCGCGCGCTGTCGCAGGGCTTCGGCCTCGTCTACACGCGCAGCTTCCTGAAGACGCTGAAGCACAAGGCCAATCAGAAGCTCGAGCAGTTCCCGGGCCTGTTCGATCGCGACGCGATGCTCGCGAGCCGCACGATGTACGAGTTCGACAACGTCGTGACCGCGCCGCTGCACGGCTTTCGCAATACCGACGACTACTGGAGCACCGCAACCACCCGCCCGCTGCTGCCGCTCATTCAAGTGCCCACGCTGGTGCTCAACGCGCGCAATGACCCGTTTCTGCCGGCCGAAGCGCTGCCGTCGCGACACGAGGTGTCGGCGGCGGTCGAGCTTTATCAGCCTGAGCACGGCGGCCACGCGGGTTTCATGACCGGGCCGTTCCCGGGCCGCATCGACTGGCTGTCGCGGCGCGTGTTCGGCTATCTGGAGCAACACGTCGATCATGGATGACATCGTCAAACAGTCGCTCGCCAAATGGCCGAACGTGCCGAGTTGCACGGGCTGGTTGATGCTCGACCGGCGCGGCAACTGGCGCATGCGCGACGAAGCGGCCCAGGCGAGCGGCGCGCACGGCGTGCCGATCCGGCACGAGGCGCTGCTGGGATTCATCAACCGGAACTATGAGGCCGATGAGCGCGGGCAGTGGTATTTCCAGAACGGGCCGCAGCGGGTTTATGTCGAGCTCGCTTACACGCCGTGGGTGGTCAGATTGTCCACGCGCGCGGATGGCACGCTCGCGCTGCACGACCAGGGCGGCGGCGCGTTCGAGCCGGCGGCGGTGTTCGTCGATGAAGACGGCGGCATTCTGGTCGCCGATCGCTCGCAGCCGGCACGCATCGCGGCGCTGCACGATCACGACCTGGAGATCTTCTCCGATCACGCGACGCTCGCCGACGATGGCTCATTGAGCGGCGCATTCCACTGGAGCGCTCAACTCTCACTGCCGCTGCAAAGCGTGCGACGCGATCAGGTGGCCGCGCGCTTCGGCTTCGTCGCGAGCCCGGCGGCGGCGCAGGTCTGACGCACGCGCCGGCGTGCGCCTGCGTCCACACTACCCCTTCTCGTCGAGCCGCTCCTCCTTGTAGCGGTTCTCCATCTCGTGCAGACGCGCGTCGACGGTCGCGAGGTCGTAATAGCCGATCGTCTTCAGGTCGCGCGCGTCCTTCAACTGCCGGATCGCCGATGGCCACGCGCCCTCCAGCGCGAACTTCTCCGCCATCGCGCGATGCTGCGTCAACGCATCGCCACTGCCCGCACTCGCCTGCGCGAGATACAGCCACCACGCGGGTTGATCGGGGTGCGCCCGGGTTTCCTGCTTCGCGAGCGCCTGCGCGTCCGCGAAACGGTGCAGCGTCAGCAGCGTGCGGATATGCATGTCGATCGCGGCGTTCGACTGCGGCCAGCGCTTCTGCGCGAACTCGGCGAGACGCGCGGCTTCGTCGGCGTGACCGGCACTCCGCGCGATGTCGGTCGCGAGCACGTCGAGACTCGGCGAATCGCGCTCGGGCTCGCCTTCCGCACGCGCGCCCGAGACGAACGTCGCGCGCGCGTTCGCGAGCGAGGCGGCCGCGTCGTCGTAGCGCTCGAGCAACATCTGCCCGTACGCGATGCCATACCAGTTCGCCGCGACGTTCAGCGCGGTGCGGTCCTCGATTTCCGAGCGCAAGCGCGAAATCTCGTCCGCGTATTCGCTGCGCGAATGGCCTTCCAACAGACCCGCGCGCGCCCGCACGAAGCCGTACTCGGAGTCTTGATGCGGCTGCCGGTATGGCGCGCGGCGCGCGCGGTCCTCCATGTCGGCGATCCGCTCGCCGGTCAGCGGATGCGTGCGCGCGTAGGCCGGAATGCCGTTGTCGTTCATCGCCGCGCGGTCGAGCCGGTGGAAGAACGTCGGCATCGCGTAGGGATCGTAGCCGGCGCCGGCGAGCAGCAGAAAGCCGACGCGGTCCGCCTCCTGCTCGGCCGATCGCGAGAAGCGCAACTGGCTGTCGACCGCATACGCCTCGCTGCCGAGCGCGATCGCGCTGCCGAGGTCGCCGCTATGCGCGAGTACGCCTGCCAGCACGCCGAACAGCACGCCGACGAGCGCCGCGTAGCCACCGCGCTCGCCGTTCGAGATCATCCGCGAGATGTGCCGCTGCAGCACGTGCCCCATCTCGTGACCCAGCACCGCCGCGAGTTCGGACTCGGTCTGCGTCGCCACGATCAACCCCGTGTTCACGCCGATGAAACCGCCCGGCAGCGAAAACGCGTTGATCTGTGCGTCGCGCACCGCGAAAAGTTCGAAATCCGGACGATAACCGCCGATGTACAGCGCGCTGGCCGCGGCCGCGAGCTTGGCGGCGACCGAATTCAGGTAGTCGCGCACGAGCCAGTCGTCGAGATAGTCGGGGTCGCGGCGTATGTCGCGCATCACGCGCTCGCCGAGCTTGCGTTCGGCCTGTGGAGTCAGCGAACCGGCGCCGCCGCTGCCGAGATCGGGCAATTGCTGCGCGACGATTGGCGCGCGCCAGTCGTTGCTGCCGGTTTTGCCGCCATTGCTACCGCTAGCGCCGCCATCGGAAAAACGGCTCTGCGCGCCGCCGTAGGTGCCGAACACGCCGCGCGCGATGTCGGGCGGCAGGATCGACTCGGCATGCTCATCGCTGGGGCCGCTGACGAGCGGCGCCTCGGACGACGAGGTTCCCGGCGTGATGGCCGCCCCGCCAGTCGATTGCGCGAACGCGCCGGGCGGCATTGCGAGGGCGACGGATAGCAACGCAGCGAGGAATCGTTTTGAACGCATCGCGAAGCCGGTCTGACGAAGTCGAAAAAAAGTCGCCCGTGGCCCGGACTAAGATAGCGGGCAAGGGCGTCGAAGGACGCGTACGAGGCAAAACGCAGGGCACGACACAGCGCAAGTGTAACCAGTCGCCACGACGATTCGGGGCCACGCCGCACTGCTATGATAGGCGGCCTCTGAAGGAGTCAACCATGCCTGAACTCACTCATTTCGATGCGTCTGGTGACGCGCATATGGTGGATGTCGGCGGCAAGCAGGAGACCAGGCGCATCGCGATTGCGCGCGGCTCGATCCGCATGCTGCCCGACACGCTCGCGCTGATCCGCGACGGCAACGCCAAAAAGGGCGACGTGATCGGCGTCGCGCGGATCGCGGCGATCCAGGCCTCGAAGCGCACCGCCGATCTGATTCCGCTGTGCCATTCGCTCGCGCTTACACGCGTGAAGGCCGACTTCGAACTCGACGAGCAGATGCCCGGCGTGCATTGCACGGTCCAGGTCGAGACGTTTGGACGCACGGGCGTCGAAATGGAAGCGCTCACCGCCGTGCAGGTCGGGCTGCTGACCGTGTACGACATGTGCAAGGCGGTGGATCGCGGCATGACCATCACCGATGTGAAGGTGATGGAAAAGCATGGCGGGAAATCGGGGGATTGGGTCGCGCAAGCATGAAGCGCGGATCGACAACTATCCGGGTAGCAACATGACCATCGACGAACTGCTCAAGCAGCTACTGGCGTTTCGCGACGCGCGCGACTGGCGGCAGTTTCATACGTTGCGCAATCTGATTGTCTCCACCGGCATCGAAGCCGGCGAGCTTTTGGAGACGATTCAATGGAAGTCCGACGCGCAGATCGACACGCTGCTCACCGATCCAGAGCAATCGACGAACCTCCGGCACGAGTGCGCCGACGTCTTCATGTACCTGCTGCTGGTGGCCCATACCGCGGGCTTCGATCTCGTTGACGCGGCAGCGGAAAAACTGCAGCTGAACGAAGCGCGCTACCCCGTCGACAAGGCTAAAGGCACCGCCGCGAAGTATTCAGAGCTTTGAACTTCGAGGCGCGGAGGCCTGCCTTGGCGGGAGCATGCTCGAGCCCCCGCGGTTCGATCAGTCTTCGTCGCTGTCGTCGTCCGGTACCGCATCGGCTGCCGGCGTGCCGTAGCGCTTCACCAACTGCTCCTTGAAGCCCGCGAGCGACTTCTGCTCGTCGACGAGCTGGTACAGATAGCCGAGCTGCGCGGGCCAGTCCTTCAGCTCCTCGGCGAAAATCCGCAAGCGTTCGACCGTATCGAGCGCCGCCGCGGTATCGCCAGTCAGCGCCTGCAGCACCGCGTAGCGACGCAGCACGGTTTCGCCCGGCAATAGCGCGATCGCCTGCTCGTGCATCGCGAGCTTGCGTTGCAGGTTCAGCGGATTCATCGGCTGCAGCGTCGCGAGACCGTATTCGCCCCACGCGCCGAACATGAACGACGGCGCGGCGCTGTACTGTTCGGCTGGACGCTGGCCGTAGTACAGCACCTCGGCACGCGCATAGTCGCGATAGATCGGATACAGCGCGGCGAGTCCGCCGAATACCACGACCGCGAACGCGCCGAGCGACAGATTCGCGGGCACCGCGCGCAACGGCCGCGTTTCGAGCAAGCCGAACACGAACATCGCGGGCAACAGGAAGAACATGTACTGCTGCGGATACTCGACGAGCGCATGCATCGTCAGCACGCCGATCAGCGCGATGCCGAACACACGCGTAGCGCTTTGCGGCGCACGCACGACACGCACGAGCCACGCGACGAGACCCACGAGCACGATTCCTAGACCGATCAGACCGGTTTTCGCGAGCAGATCGACGAAGATGTCATGCGAGTTGTTGGCGATTTCGACGCCGCCCAGTTGCCTGACGAGCTCAAACTGATAGCTCGGAAATTCGCCCCAGCCGACGCCGAGCAGCGGATGCTGCTTGAACATCGTCCAGCCGTATTTCAATAGCGCGATGCGCGGCGCGATCTGGCCGGCATCCTGGAAGCGCTCGGCCGCCGACTGCCCGAGTTCGAGGTGAAAGCGCGCATTGGCCCAGCGAATCACCGCATTGACCACGAAAAACAGCACCGCGAGCGCGATCGGCACCAGCCAGTCACGGTTGCTACGGCGCGATTGCGGTTCGTTGCGGGTCTGCGCGAACGCCATCCAGAAGCCGGCCACGACGATCACACCCATTTGCAGCCACGGACCGCGCGACACGGTCAGCGCGAGGCCGACCGAGAAAATCGTCGACACGAGCAGCCAGATAGGCAGCGCGATGCGGCGCGTCTGCACGAGGTACAGCGCGCCCGCCATCGCGAACGCGATATAGGTCGCGAGGTGGTTCGCCTGCGCCATGTTGCCGAACGGCCGGCGATCGACGGTGAGGTTGTACGCAACGACGAGCGGCGCCACACGCGTCTCGAGGTGAAACAGCTGGATCACCTGGCTGAACACCGCGAACAGACCGCCGACGATCAACGCCCCCGCCGCCCAGCGCAACGCGGTCTCGTCGAGTTTCACGCGCGCGAAGCCATAGCCCACATGCACGGCCATCCACGCAGCGAGCAGGAAGCCCGCGCCGAGCCAGTTCATCGACGGCTTCGCGACCGGCAGCACGAAGGTCTGCACGACCAGCACGAGGCCGAACAGCAAGGGCACGAGCGCGACCGTGGGCGACGCGAAGCTCACGCGCGGCCGCGTGGTCGCGACCATCAGCACGACGGCCGCCCCGGTCAGCAGATACAGCCCGAGCGAGGTGAATTCGGCGTAAAAAGTTGGGATCGGATACGTATGGTTGGCAACCGCGTAGGGGAGGATCAACGCAAGAGCCAGCAGTACGAGAGACAGGTAGCGCGCGAAAGGGGTGGGCATCGAATCAACGGTGGGCGTCAGGTAGGGTAGCCCCTCTTCCTTGCGGAAAAGGGGCCCCCTAAGAACCGTACGTGCGAGTTTCCCCGCATACGGCTCAAGCCTACATATTTCTTTACAAAGCCCCGTCAGAGCAACGACGGAGCCGGCTTAGTTACCACAAGTTTACCAACGTGTACCTGCCGGTGGCAGTCGGGGTGGAGCAGAACCCTGTTCGACAGAGCGTCGGTCCCACCATGCATCCGATATTCCAGATGATGGTCGTGCCAACTGGTCTCGTTCGTCAAAGCCCAACCACAGTGCGCACACAAGCCGCCCTGTGATTTGTACAGCGATACCCATTGCTTGCGATAACGCATCGAGTACTCCATGCGCTCCTGCCGCAATTGCTCGCTGTACTGCTCCCACATTGGATCAAACGGATTGAATTCCCCTTTGACCTTCCTGTGGCGCCTGATGTCCGTACCGCTGATCTGGTACAGCTCAAGCAAACCCTTGCTGCCGTCCTCTTGAACTACGGGAGCGGCGAACACCCAATGCCGATTGCCGAGCGAGTGAAAGTACTTCCGTCTCACCCATTCCGCGCTCTTGTTCGGATGCCTCCGCTTCGACCACCGCCAGAGCCTATAAAACACCAGCGACTCCATGCGGCTATACGCCTGCTTGGCTACTACAGGGCTGTGATATTGCGCCCAGCCTCGTAGCATCGGATTCAGCAATCGGATCAACTCCTCCTGCTTTACCGCCTTGTGACCGCTGATGGTATCCGCCACCTTGCGATAGAACGTCTGCACGTTCTTCCCGCTCGGTTTGATGAGCAGCGTTCCCGAATACTTCCGGAAATTCCACCCAAGGAAATCAAAGCCTTCGTCAATGTGAACGATCCGGGTCTTCTCCTGCGATAGTTGCAATCCCCGTACCCCAAGGAAGGTTTCTATCCAAGGTCTGACTTCGTGTTCCAGCATCTCTTTCGAGTCGCCGGTGATGACAAAGTCGTCCGCGTATCGCACAACATTCACTTTCAGCTTGTTCGCCTTCCCGATCCCAAATTTCGCACCGAGGTGCGCAATCAGTTCGCGTTCCAGCCCGTTCAGCGTCACGTTTGCCAGCGTCGGGGAAATGATGCCTCCCTGCGGCGTACCGGCCTCCGTCGCCTGTAGCTGCCCTTGGTAAATCAGGCCAGCCTTCAACCATTTGCGAAGGATCATCCTGTCCATCGGGACATTGTTTTCCAGCCAGTCATGGTTGATGTGGTCAAAGCATCCCTTGATGTCCGCCTCAAGTACCCATTGCGCCGAACGGCGACGGGCCATGACAACGAAAATCTGAGACATCGCATCAGCCGTCGAACGATTGAGCCTGAACCCATAAGAGTTCGGGTCACTCGTCGATTCTGCTACCGGCTCCAAGGCCAGCAGATACAAGGCTTGCATCGCCCTGTCCTGCATGGTCGGAATACCCAGAGGGCGTTCCTTCCCATTGGCCTTGGGGATAAAGACTCTCCGTAGAGGCAGAGGCTTATATCCGTGCCGCTTCAACCTGCCGACAGCAAGCCATCGGCTTTCAGGCGAATCCCATAGCTCGCGATCGACTCCAGCCGTTCGCGCACCCTGGTTCTGCGTAACACGTCGTACCGCACACAGCTTTGCGGACAACGTGCGAGTCAGCATCCGTTGCAAGGCTTTCACCCTGCGCCAGTCACTTTCTCGCGTCGCCTTCGCAATTCGAATCTGCATCCCTCTCACGTTCCGTTCAACCCGACGCCAATCTACGGCGTGCCAGTTGTCCGGCGCGTGGGAAAGCGCAGATCCGGTCTTTCGACCAGATACTTTCATGCTGCTCTCCTACCTGGAAAAGTCCCCAGACAGAAGGCGCATCTCCCCCAGCAGGGCAGATACACCCCGCTGGGGAACAACAAAACTCAATGCAGGCGCATGCACCTGCATCTGACCAAGTTACAGAGGGTAGTCAGCCGTCTTGCGACGGTAGACCAGACGGAAGTCTGCCCGCTTTCGCGTGGGGTGATGTCCCAACCCCTATCCGAACCATTACAGCCCGGCTTTCGCTTTTTCCGTCCTCCCATACCTGCACAATCAACAGCGTCCCTTGCGGTTCGCCTGCCAGCCTTACTGCGCTGGCAACCATACAGGCTTACCACGTTCCCGGCATGTCACACGACTGACGTAGGTTCTGCCTCTTCCCCGGTGGCTAAGTGACGACGTAATCCGACGGTTGAGCGGATTAACCAGCCACGTACCTTTTGGTTAGAGCCCAATGTTCAAGCAGCTTTGGCTCCTCAGTGCTTACGAGGTTTATCAGCAGTTCACTTACATTAACCCTATCAGCCAGCCTAGCTCCTCAACCCCCTTGCTGCTGGGAGTCTCCAGATCGTTCCTCACGGAACGAATCTGCCCGAAACGTCCGGGGGCTACATTGTCAGAAGAGCTTCACACCCCACCGTTGCCAGTGACGCATGTCTTCCTAGGCTACTGCTGGTCGCACAGCAGGTTCACTTCCTCGCTCGAACATCAAGCGGGGCAAAACAATGACACACCGAGCTTTCGCTCGTATCGGTTTGCGAATCCGTTGCCGTTGAAAGCGCAGGAATTGCACACGACATCCCGCCTGGTCGGCGGAGATGAAGCCGCTGACTGGGCGGAACCTGACGGTAATCAGGTCAATACAATGCGATCCTCCGGCTGGACAAGCCCGGATCACGCTTCACAAAAATATGGGGCGTAGTCCCGAAGGACCACACACTCAGCTACTAGAAATCGCCCCCGAAGAGGCCTCAAGCACATCTTTACTGCAGTCGATGCTCGTAACGTGAGCGAACGGACACGAGCGTGCGTGTCGCACCAACCGGCGCACTATACAAAAATTTCGTTGCACTGTGCGCCGGTTCGGCCGAAATAGGCTGCAAATCAGCCCTTTACGTTGTGGCTACGAGTCGTCCGGTGAGCGCTCGGCCGTCGCCTCGCTCGTTCATCTGCCCCCTTACGAACGGCACTCTGGCGGCGCCAGATTCGCGGCGAGCGTCGGCGCTTCACCCGGCATCGGCCCCGACCCCGGCGCCGGCAGCGACGACGCGCTCTTGCCGCTCGCAAAGCATTCCCACGTCAGCGCACCGGTCTGCACCGTGTCCTTGCTCAACGCGACGCGTGCGCTCGGCGCATCGGCGTTGTCCGGCACCGAGGGCACCAGCGTCATAGTGTTCGCGCCGGCCTGCGCGACGCGCGTCGAGTACGTGATCGTGATCTGGCCGGTGTCGTCGTCGATCTGGATGGACTCGACGTTGCGTGTGGCAGGCGGCGACGCATAACCGCCGCTGAACGCGTTGCCGCTCGCGGCGTTTTCGGCCACCGCGAGCCGCGCCGACGCCGCGAGCGACAAGCCCTCGCCGACCCGGCTGCGCGCCAGATAGTCCTGATACGCGGGAATCGCATAGGCGGCGATCACGCCGACGATCGCCAGCACGATCATCAACTCGATCAACGTGAACCCGAGGCCGCAGCGCCGGCAGAGGCGCGTGAACCAATTCTCGCGCCAGCGTGCGCGGCGTGACCTGCGCGAGAATTGCGTCGATTGGGAGTAAGGGGAATATGGCAAGGTAACGATCATCGGCAGACTCCTGATACGAGAAACGCCCGGCCCGTGGATCGGGAACAGGCGTTTCAATCGTAGCGAGCGACGCTCGCGCGTCACAGTCAGCCGGATGGCCAGGCTTGCATTCGGACGGCATCACGGCTTAGAGGCGATAACAAAATGAGTTCTTCAGCTTTCGCCAGCAGATGATGCAGCAGGCAATTTTCATGAAGGCTTCATGGATGAATGCAAGCCGTTCGAAGCGGATGCGCAGTCGTCGAAAGTTATGAAGCCACGAAA
>NZ_JBFPKO010000220.1:0-255 GCF_040948765.1 Paraburkholderia sp. BR10923
TGTGGCTGGTCGTCCTCTCAGACCAGCTACAGATCGTCGGCTTGGTAGGCCTTTACCCCACCAACTACCTAATCTGCCATCGGCCGCCCCTTGAGCGCGAGGTCTTGCGATCCCCCGCTTTCCTCCATAGAGCGTATGCGGTATTAATCCGGCTTTCGCCGGGCTATCCCCCACTCCAGGACACGTTCCGATGTATTACTCACCCGTTCGCCACTCGCCACCAGACCGAAGTCCGTGCTGCCGTTCGACTTGCAT
>NZ_JBFPKO010000221.1:0-255 GCF_040948765.1 Paraburkholderia sp. BR10923
TGGTTACCGGGGCGCTGAGCCAGACGGGGGGAAGGTCTACCATCCCGGCCTGCGACGCGGCATCACGCGCACGTTGCGCGCCATGATCCGGCGGCGCAGCGCGATTGAACCAGCGATCGGTCATATGAAGGCCGACGGCAAACTCGACCGGAACTGGCTCAAGGGCGCGCTCGGGGATGCGATCAACGCAGTGCTATGTGGTGCCGGCCACAACCTGCGCATGATCCTCAGAAAGCTGCGGCGTTTTTACGTCCT
>NZ_JBFPKO010000222.1:0-255 GCF_040948765.1 Paraburkholderia sp. BR10923
TGGTTACCGGGGCGCTGAGCCAGACGGGGGGAAGGTCTACCATCCCGGCCTGCGACGCGGCATCACGCGCACGTTGCGCGCCATGATCCGGCGGCGCAGCGCGATTGAACCAGCGATCGGTCATATGGAGGCCGACGGCAAACTCGACCGGAACTGGCTCAAGGGCGCGCTCGGGGATGCGATCAACGCAGTGCTATGTGGTGCCGGCCACAACCTGCGCATGATCCTCAGAAAGCTGCGGCGTTTTTACGTCCT
>NZ_JBFPKO010000223.1:0-255 GCF_040948765.1 Paraburkholderia sp. BR10923
CTCCGGCACGCTTCGCCGCGTCGATCGTCTCGGCGAGCAACTCCTCGACACCGGCTTCTCCCAACCGTTTGCGCCATCGCGTGAGGCTGGACGGATCGATCGGCGGTTCGGTCTGCAAGTACGTCTCACCCGTAAAAACCTGCCAGTACGGGTTCTCAACCCATTGCCACACAACATCCTCGTCCGAGAGGTCGAAGGCGTGCTGCAGATACAGCAGACCAGCGATCAGTCGAGGCGAACTCGCAGGTCTGCCTT
>NZ_JBFPKO010000224.1:0-255 GCF_040948765.1 Paraburkholderia sp. BR10923
GGAGTTGTCCGGATGAGTTTGATGGCGCCATTGTCCCGATCGGCCGTCCGATTGCGAACACGCGGGTGTATCTGCTTGACGGACACGGTGCGCCGGTTCCGTTTGGCGCGGTCGGGGAGCTCTACGTCGGCGGGGCGGGGGTGGCGCGCGGTTATCTGAACCGGCCCGAGCTGACCGCGGAGCGGTTCATCGGCAGTCCCTTTGTCGAGGGCGACCGGCTGTACCGCACTGGCGATCTGGCGCGCTATCTGCCGG
>NZ_JBFPKO010000225.1:0-255 GCF_040948765.1 Paraburkholderia sp. BR10923
TCACCGTGGAGCGGCATGTCCGTGGCAAGTGGGTGTGCAGAAACTGCGAAACACGGATTCAGGCCGCGGTGCCTGCGCACGTCATCGACAAGGGCATTCCGACTGCGGGACTGCTGGCGTCAGTGCTCGTTGCCAAATACGCTGACCACCTTCCCCTGTATCGTCAGGAGCAGATCTTTGCGCGGGCGGGCGTCGCGATACCGCGCTCGACATTGGGCGCATGGGTCGGTACGTGCGGCGTGCAACTACAACCGC
>NZ_JBFPKO010000226.1:0-255 GCF_040948765.1 Paraburkholderia sp. BR10923
GCGGTTCAATCAACGGACCGAACAACGCCAGACTCTTCACCAGGTCCGGATGCTTCAGAGCAAGGTGTTGAGCGACGATGGTGCCCATCGAGTGCGCTACGATGTGCGCCCCGGACACCTTGAGCTCGCCAAGAACAGCGGCAATTGTCTGAACGTACAGCTCTATGGACTGAGGCTCCGACGCGAGTTCCGAGCGCGACCTGCCGGGCAGGTCAAGGCGGATGACCTTCATGCCTTCGAACGCGGGCAACACAG
>NZ_JBFPKO010000227.1:0-255 GCF_040948765.1 Paraburkholderia sp. BR10923
CGATCACCGGCGTGCCGTTCGCCCACCGGCTGTACCACTTTGTGCTCGCGTTCTCGCACTGGGAATACGCCTGTGTCGTCGATGGGGGCGAGAGCTTTGAAGCGCTCTCCCAAGGCTTGCAGAATGCGTTGTGGCAGGCCGGCGGATGCCCACGGGAACACCGCACCGACAGTCTGTCGGCGGCGTTCAGGAATCTGCAGGAACAGGACGACTTCACGGTCCGCTATACCGCGCTGCTCGAGCATTACGGCATGG
>NZ_JBFPKO010000228.1:0-255 GCF_040948765.1 Paraburkholderia sp. BR10923
GCCGTCGGCGCACGGTTGACGACCGCGCAGCACTGAACGGCATCCTGTATGTCCTGCGAACGGGCATCCCATGGGAAGACCTGCCGCAGGAACTGGGTTTCGGCAGCGGCATGACATGCTGGCGACGTCTACGAGACTGGCAGGCCGCAGGCGTGTGGGAGCAACTGCATCGGGCAATGCTTCGCCGGTTGCGTGAGCACGACCAGATTGATTGGGAACGGGCGAGCCTCGATGCTGCCAGTGTTGCCAGCTCCC
>NZ_JBFPKO010000229.1:0-255 GCF_040948765.1 Paraburkholderia sp. BR10923
CCTGCTGCACCAGACCCACCGTACCTTCGGACAACTGGTTCTGCACGCTCGTGATGCTGGACGCGTTCTGCGCGATGTTGCTGGTGTTCTTTGCGATGTCAGTTGCATTCAGCGCGATATCGCCCGCATTCTGCGCAATGTCGCCCGTGTTCTGCGTCGTGCGACCGTCGAGGTTCGTCACGGCTTCGGCCACGCTGTACACCGTCGTGCCACCCACGCTGAACTTCGGCGCGCTGATCGAGCCATCCGCAAGCA
>NZ_JBFPKO010000022.1:0-162964 GCF_040948765.1 Paraburkholderia sp. BR10923
GCCCACACTTATCGGCTGTTAGTTTTTAAAGATCGATCCGCCCAACCCGCAGCGCCTGAACTACCACCACCCGGCACTGCTTCGTTTGCGTCGCTGCGTCTGCAGCAGAGAAGCGAGATTATGGAGAACTTTCACCGGATCGTCAACAGGTTTTTATCACTTGCTTAACCTGCCCACGCCGCTGAAGCCCTCGCCAACAAAGGCTTCCCGCCTCTCCGCGCCCCGGCGTCCGGAGCACGAAAGAGCGGAATTCTAGTCGCCGCCATCGCGACTTGCAAGCGATATTTTGACAAATGTATTAACGATGTTTGAAAACCGGTTTGCGCTTTTCTACGAACGCGGCCATGCCCTCCTTCTGGTCTTCGGTAGCGAAGAGCGAATGGAACAGGCGGCGCTCGAAATGCACGCCCTCCGCGAGCGTCGTTTCATAGGCTCGATTGACCGATTCCTTGACCATCAGCACCGCCGGCAGGGGGAATTCCGCAATGGTGGCAGCCGCGCCAACCGCTTCGTCAAGCAACGATGCAGCCGGGATCACGCGCGAAACGAGTCCGGCGCGCTCCGCTTCGGCGGCATCCATGAAACGGGCGGTCAAACAAAGGTCCATCGCCTTTGATTTTGACACCGCCCGCGGCAAGCGCTGCGTGCCGCCCGCGCCCGGCATGATCCCGAGCTTGATTTCCGGCTGACCGAACTTCGCCGTGTCGGCGGCGAAAATGATGTCGCACATCATCGCCAGTTCGCAGCCGCCGCCGAGCGCGAAGCCCGCCACCGCGGCAATGATCGGCTTACGAATCGAGCGAACCGTTTCCCAATTGCGAGTAATGTAGTCACCCTTGTAGACATCCATATAGGTGTAAGACGCCATCATGCCGATATCCGCGCCGGCCGCGAACGCCTTCTCGCTGCCCGTTACGACGATTGCGCCAATCGACTCGTCGCCGTCGAATTCGCGCAACGCAGCGCCCAGTTCGTCCATCAGCGCGTCGTTCAGTGCATTTAGAGCCTTCGGACGATTGAGAGTAACCAGTCCGACCCGCCCTCGCGTCTCAACGAGAATGTTTTCGTAAGCCATGCCACCTCCATAAGGGTTAATCGCACGCGAAAAACGCTTCGCGCATAGTTCGTAGTGATGCTACCATTCCCCAACCAACCGGTCGGTCAATTATTTGACAGGTTTTCCCCCAACGTACAGCCGAGCCCCTTTGCCATGACACATCCGCTATTCACCAAGCACGAAGACACGCTGCACAAAGCGCTCGCCGCGCTCGAAACGCGCGGCTACTGGAGCCCGTTCGCCGAGATGCCCAGTCCGAAAGTGTACGGGGAAACAGCCAACGCGGACGGCGAAGCCGCGTTCAAGGCGCACCTAGACAAGACCTTCGACCTGGACCAACCGTCGACCGGAGAGACCGTCGGCGCGGAAGTTTCGCCGTTCGGCTTCCCGCTCGGCGTGCGTTACCCGAAAGCCGATCCGAACGCTCTTATCGCCGCATCCACGGCGGCGCAACGCGAGTGGCGCGCGGCCGGCCCGCAGACATGGATCGGCGTGAGCCTGGAAATCCTCGCCCGTCTGAATCGAGCCAGCTTCGAACTCGGCTACAGCGTGATGCACACGACCGGCCAGGCGTTCATGATGGCCTTCCAGGCGGGCGGTCCGCACGCACAGGATCGCGCGCTCGAAGCGGTCGCGTATGCCTGGGATCAACTGCGCCGGATTCCCGCCGACGCGCATTGGGAAAAACCGCAAGGCAAAAACCCTCCGCTCGCGATGCACAAGCGCTACACCGTCGTGCCGCGCGGCATCGGCCTCGTGCTCGGCTGCTGCACATTCCCGACGTGGAACGGCTATCCGGGCCTGTTCGCCGATCTGGCCACCGGCAACACGGTAATCGTCAAGCCGCATCCGGGCGCAATCCTGCCGCTCGCGCTGACCGTGCGCATCGCGCGTGACGTGCTGCGCGAAGCGGGCTTCGATTCGAACGTCGTCACGCTGCTGGCTACCGAGCCGAACGACGGCGCCCTCGTCCAGCAACTGGCACAGCGCCCGGAGATCAAGCTGATCGACTTCACGGGCAGCACCCAGAACGGCACCTGGCTCGAGCGCAACGCGCACCAGGCGCAGGTCTACACCGAGAAAGCCGGGGTCAACCAGATCGTTATCGACTCGGTCGACGACATCAAGGCGGCCGCCCGCAACATCGCGTTCTCGCTGGCGCTGTACTCGGGCCAGATGTGCACCGCGCCGCAAAATATCTATGTGCCGCGCGGCGGCGTTCGCACCGCAGATGGCACGCTCAGCTTTGACGAGGTCGCCCAGGCGCTTGCCGGTGCGGTGCAAAAGCTCGTCGCCGATCCGGCCCGCGCAGTCGAATTGCTCGGCGCGATCCAGAACGAAGGTGTCATGCAGCGCATCGACGAAGCCGCCAAACTTGGCCGCGTTCTCGTCGCGAGCCAAACGCTCGAGCATCCGGCGTTTGCGGGCGCTCGCGTGCGCACTCCGCTCGTACTGCAACTCGACGCCGCGACCGATCATGCCCAGTTCACGAAAGAATGGTTCGGGCCGATCTCGTTCGTCATCGCGACGGACGCGACCGCGCAGTCGCTCGACCTCGCTGGCGAGATTGCCGCCGAGCACGGCGCGCTGACGCTGGCGGTCTACAGCACGGACGACGCGGTGCTCGAAGCCGCGCACGAAGCGTCGATTCGCGGCGGTGTTGCGCTGTCGATCAACCTGACCGGCGGTGTGTTCGTCAACCAGTCCGCGGCTTTTTCGGACTTCCACGGCACCGGCGCCAACCCGGCCGCCAATGCCGCGCTGGCCGATGCCGCTTTCGTCGCGAACCGCTTCCGTGTCGTTCAAAGCCGCGTTCATGTTGAACCGAAAACGCCGCCGGCGGTAGCTGGCTGAACGGCATAAGACACGGCTTCAACGCTACGCACGACTTCGTCCTATGCCGTTCGGCGGATGGACTGGGTCGTGCGCTCCGACTAGCATCAGACATCGGGTCGGCATCACGCGCCGACGCTAGCCGAGCCACCGTGCCCATCGGCCAAAGAGAGTTTGAGGAGACACCCCATGTCATATGAAGCGATCCAGCTGGACATCGACTCATCGAGCCACGTCGCCACCATCACGCTGAACCGCCCGGACAAGCTCAACAGCTTCACGCGTGTGATGCATCAGGAACTCGGCGCGGCGCTCGACCAGGTCGAAAGCTCCGGTGCCCGTGCGCTCGTGTTCACCGGCGCAGGCCGCGGCTTCTGCGCCGGCCAGGATCTCGCCGACCTCGATTTCACGCCCGGCGCGATGACCGACCTCGGCGCCGTGATCGATGAATTCTTCAATCCGCTGATCCGCCGTCTGCAGGCGCTGCCGTTTCCGGTGATCGCGGCGGTCAACGGCACGGCCGCCGGCGCGGGCGCCAATCTGGCGTTCGCGTGCGACCTGGTGCTCGCGGCTCGCTCCGCGAGTTTCATCCAGGCATTCGTGAAGATCGGCCTCGTGCCGGATTCGGGCGGCACGTGGTTCCTGCCGCAGCGCGTTGGCATGGCCCGCGCGCTCGGCCTCGCAATCACCGGCGACAAGCTCAGCGCCGAAAAAGCCGAAAGCTGGGGCTTGATCTGGCAAGTGCTCGACGACGCCGAACTGGCGCCGGCAGCGACAAAACTCGCGGCCCAGCTCGCCCAGCAACCGACGCGCGCGATCGCCGCGATCAAGCAGGCGATGCGTGCCGGCACGACGCAAACGCTCGACCAGCAACTCAATCTCGAGCGCGATCTGCAGCGCGAACTAGGCGCCTCGCACGATTATGCGGAAGGCGTGCAGGCATTTATCGAAAAACGCGCGCCGCGCTTCGAGGGACGTTGAGATGCCCACACAAACCACCTCGCCCGACCAAATGACGGCAGACGAACTCGCCCGCGCGACAGCCGCCGCGATGTACGAAAACGACGCCTGCAGTCGCGCGCTCGGGCTCGAGATTCTCGAAGTGCGCCCCGGCTATGCGCGGCTGCGCATGGCGGTGCGCGACGACTTCCTGAACGGGCATCAGATCTGCCACGGCGGCCTGATCTTCACACTCGCCGATTCGACCTTCGCGTTCGCCTGTAACACCTACAACATCAACACAGTCGCCGCCGGCTGCTCGATAGAGTATCTGCGGCCGGTCCACGGCGGCGACGTGCTGAGCGCCGAAGCGGTCGAACAGACATTGAGCGGGCGCACTGGAATCTACGATATTCGCGTGACAAATCGCGCCGGCGAGACTGTCGCAATGTTTCGCGGCAAGTCGGCGCAAATCAAGGGTAACCTGATTCCCACCGGCGACTAACGATTGGCGGCGGCCAGCCAGAAGCGCCCACGCGGGCAATTGTCCACGTGGCGCTCTGGCGCCGATGCGTCACATATCAGACCCAGATACTGAGGCAGCAAGGAGACATTCGATGAGCACCGCTCTTCCGCTCGATCCGATCGAGACCGCCAGCCGCGACGAGCTCGCCGCGCTCCAACTTGAACGGCTCAAATGGTCGCTCACCCATGCGTATGAAAATTCGTCGGTGTATCGGCGCAAGTTCGACGAAGCCGGCGTTCATCCGGGCGACGTTAGGTCGCTCGCGGACATCGCTCGGTTTCCGTTCACGACGAAAAAGGATTTGCGCGACAACTACCCGTTCGGAATGTTCGCAGTGCCCCAAGAGCAGATTTCGCGAATCCATGCGTCGTCTGGAACGACCGGCAAACCGACTGTCGTCGGCTATACGGCGCGCGACATCGACACGTGGGCGAATCTCGTCGCCCGTTCGGTACGCGCCGCCGGCGCGAAGCGCGGCGACAAGGTGCACGTGAGCTACGGCTACGGCCTCTTCACGGGCGGCCTCGGCGCGCATTACGGCGCCGAGCGCGCGGGGCTCACCGTGATTCCGTTCGGCGGTGGCCAGACCGAAAAGCAGGTGCAGCTGATCCAGGATTTCCGGCCGGACATCATCATGGTGACGCCGAGCTACATGCTGTCGATCGCCGACGAATTCGAACGCCAGGGTATCGACCCGGCCAGATGCTCATTGCGCATCGGCATCTTCGGCGCTGAGCCGTGGACCAACGACATGCGCGAGGCGATCGAAAAACGTATGGGCATCGACGCGGTCGACATCTACGGTCTTTCCGAAGTGATGGGCCCGGGCGTCGCCTCGGAGTGCGTCGAAACCAAAGACGGTCCGACGATCTGGGAGGACCATTTCTATCCCGAGATCATCGACCCCGAAACGGGCGAGGTGCTGCCCGATGGCGAGCTCGGCGAGCTCGTGTTCACGTCGCTGACGAAAGAAGCGCTGCCGATCATCCGCTACCGCACGCGCGATCTCACGCGCCTGCTGCCGGGCACCGCCCGCACGATGCGGCGTATGGAAAAGATCACGGGCCGCTCGGACGACATGATGATCGTGCGCGGTGTCAACGTGTTCCCGACCCAGATCGAAGAACTATTGCTCAAGCAGCGCGCGCTGGCGCCGCACTATCAGATCGTGCTGACGAAGGAAGGGCCACTCGATGTTGACGCTGAACGTCGAACCGTGCCCCGAAAGCGCGCCGGATACCGCGGCGCTAACCGCCGCGAAAAACGCGCTGGCTTACGACATCAAGGCGCTGATTGGCGTGAGCGCGGTGGTGAACGTGCTGCCGGTGAATGGAATCGAGCGCTCGGTGGGCAAGGCGCGGCGCGTGATAGACAAGCGCAAGTCGGGCCTGTAAGTCGGGCAAGATGCAACGGGCAACGACGCGGAGCGTACGAGCCCAACGAAAAACGGCGTCACGCACGGATTCTGATCCACACGTGACGCCGATTTCAACGACATCTATTTGAGGCTTCGCGGTAGGCTCAAACCCGCCTTGCGAAAACTGCTGCTACTCAAACGGCAGTCACGCTTCCGTCTCCGCCCCCCGCCTCACGAATTTGGCAGCAGCAACCACATCCGGCCGCCCTGCTTCATCTTGCCAGCCAGATCGCCGGCATCGTCGCCGAGGCCCCAGAAGTAGTCGGCGCGCACGCCGCCTTTGATCGCGGTACCAGTATCCTGCGCGAACACGAGACGGTTCATTGGCGAATTCGTCAGCGGCCGCGTGGTCTGCAGGAACACCGGCGTGCCGAGCGGAATCGCGCTCGGATCGACCGCAATCGAGCGCTCCGGCGTCAACGGCACGCCGAGCGCGCCGATCGGACCGTCTGCGCCGCCGCTCGGCACACTTTCGGCCGACGGCATCTCGCGGAAAAACACGAAGCGCGGATTGGTGTCGAGCAGGCCATCGACGCGCGTCGGATTCGCGCGGGCCCATGCCTTGATGCCCTGCATCGTCGCCTGCGCCGGCGTGATCTCGCCATGATCGAGGAGCCAGCGCCCGATCGACTTGTACGGCTGATTGTTGGTCCCGCCAAAGCCGACGCGCATCACGCTGCTGTCTTCCATCACGATGCGCCCGGAGCCTTGCACCTGCAGAAAGAACGCTTCGATCGGATCGTCGACCCACACGAGTTCGTTGCCGCTGAGCGCGCCCGAGCGTTCAAGCTGGGCGCGAGCCGGCAACGGCGCCCCCGCGCGATAGCCGGCGGGCCAGCGGTACAGCGCGGTCTGATACACGCCGTGCCGCGTGCGCGAGCCCCGCAGCAGGGGCTCGTAGTAACCGGTGACCAGACCGTCGAGCGTGCCGTCGCTATTCGCGAGTTGGAACGGCGTGAAGTAGGCTTCGAAGAAGGCGCGCGCGCTGGTGACGTCGAGATCGTCGATTTGCGCGGCCGCCGCGCACGCACGCGACCAGTTCGGCTGACGCGCGAGCCTCGTGCAGTTTTGCCGCAATGCGGCGGTCGCGCCGATCAGCGAGTCGTCCTGCCAGCCCGGCACCTGTTGCCATGCAACCGCGGTCAGGCGCGCCGACGCGATCTGGCCGGGGATGATCGCCGCACCGCTCGGCGGTGAAGGCCGGATCGCGCCGCCGCCACCGCAGGAGGCAAGCAACACTGCAACCGACAACGCTCCGAGCCACGCGCCGGCCCTGCGGACAAAACACATACAATGTTCGTTCTTGATGGAAACCGCCATGTCTGATCTGTTCGACGAATACCCGATGCTCATCTTCGCGCTGGAATCGCTGGTCGCGCTATTCCTGCTCGTCTTTATCGTTGTGTGGACGTCGTCCGGGAAGAAAAAAGCGCGACGTGCCAACTCGGCGGAACGGTCCGAACAGCAAAAGCCGCATTGACCTTGACCTGCGGGCTGCACGCAGAACCGCGCAACCCATCGTGCATCGAGTGCTCGCCCGAGCGCTCATCCAACCTGCCACTCAACTGCCCGCTGCTTCGCGCGCCCACACGAACTCATTAATGACCGCGCAGGACCGCGCCGGTTCAATGCAACGTTCGCGGCATGCGCAATACGAACTCCGGCACCGGCGCCTCGAAGCGCTCGCCATCCTCCGCCACGCAGAAATAATCGCCGCGCATCGTGCCGACCGGCGTCGCGATCACTGCCCAACTCGTGTATTCGAAATGCTCGCCCGGTTTGAGCAGCGGCTGATGACCGACCACGCCCAGGCCTTTGACTTCCTGCACGGTGTTTTCGCTGTCGGTGATGATCCAGTGACGCGCGATCAACTGTGCAGGCACCTGGCCGGTGTTACGGATGGTCAACGTGTAGGCAAAGGCGTACTGGCGACGCTCCGGGTCCGATTCTTCGGGCAGGTATTGCACCTGCGCCGACACGCTGAATTCGTACTGGCTCATCCTGATTCCGATCTGATCAAACTGGCTGTGAAAAATCGTGGGAGGCCCCGAACGCCAATGGTCTGCCGGTGCAGCGGCGATGCGGCGCTCATGGAGTGGCATTCTGCTTGATGCGCGGCATGGCCGCAACCAGACACGTCTTCCGACCAGGAGTGTCTAAGACGTTGGGAAAGGCTGCTGGCCGCGCCGCCTTTCGATGCCATTGTTGCGCCGGCACTTTGCGACGTTTCATCGCGCGATTCCGCCACGCCAACCACGGCCAGCGCGCCGGTCCGCACGCGCAAAAACGGTAAAATGGCGCTTTCCCGCTTGCATCCGCCTCCCGTCATGACGCAATTTCGCATCGCCCCCAGCATTCTCTCCGCCGATTTCGCCCGTCTGGGTGAAGAGGTCCGCAACGTCGTCGCGGCCGGCGCCGACTGGATCCACTTCGACGTGATGGACAACCACTACGTGCCGAACCTGACCATCGGCCCGCTCGTTTGCGAAGCGATCCGCCCCCACGTCGACGTGCCGATCGACGTGCACCTGATGGTGCGCCCGGTCGACCGCATCGTGCCGGACTTCGCGAAAGCCGGCGCGAACCTGATCAGTTTTCACCCGGAAGCGTCGGATCACATCGACCGCACGCTGTCGCTGATCCGCGATCACGGCTGCAAGGCCGGCCTCGTGTTCAATCCGGCGACGTCGCTGAACTATCTCGATCATGTGATGGACAAGGTCGACCTCGTGCTGATCATGTCGGTGAATCCGGGCTTTGGCGGCCAGTCGTTCATCCCCGAGGCGCTCAACAAGCTGCGCGAAGCGCGCAAGCGCATCGACGCGTACAGCGAGCGCACCGGCCGAGAGATCCATCTCGAAGTGGACGGCGGCGTGAAGGTCGACAACATCGCGGAAATCGCGGCGGCCGGCGCGGACGCGTTCGTGGCCGGCTCGGCGATCTTCGGCCAGCCCGATCACAAGGTCGTGATCGACAAGATGCGCGCCGCCCTCGCCACTGTCCAGCGCTGACCCGACGATGACTGCTCCGTACCCCGCCCCGTCCTTCGCCGGCCCGCGCCTCGAAGCCGCGATCATCGACCTCGACGGCACGATGATCGACACCGCCGACGACTTCACCGCCGGCCTGAACGGCATGCTCGCTCAGCTCGACGCGGAGGAAACGACGCGCGAGGAAGTGGTCGGCTATGTCGGCAAGGGTTCGGAGCATCTGATCCGCAGCGTGCTCGCCCCGCGCTTCGAAACCGAACACGCGCAAGAGCGCTTCGACGAAGCGCTCGCGATCTATCAGGCCGAGTACGCGAAGATCAACGGCGTGCACACGCGGCTTTATCCGGACGTCGAAGCCGGTCTGCGCGCGCTGCGCGACGCGGGCCTGAAGCTCGCCTGCGTGACCAACAAGCCGCACCGCTTCGCGCTCGAGTTGCTGCAGCAATACGGACTGGCGCAGTATTTCAGCGTCGTGCTCGGCGGCGACAGTCTCGCGAAAAAGAAACCGGACCCGCTGCCGATGCTGACCGCCGCCGCGCAACTCGGCGTCGAGCCGAGCGCCACGGTCGCAATCGGCGACTCGGAAAACGACGCACTGGCGGGCCGCGCGGCCGGTATGGCGACGCTGACCGTGCCCTACGGCTACAACCACGGCCAAGCTATACAAACAATAAAATCCGATGGTATAGTTGCCTCGCTGCTCGACGCCGCCAGGGCGATCGCAGCGCACCAATCCACGACTTAACAGTCCTTCATCTTCATGTTTCTGAATAAAAAACGGAGTCTGATTAGCATCGACCGGGGAGCCTGGCCCTGGCGTCGCTGGTCGCGCTAACCTCGCCTGAGGTACGCTGAAGCTTGTCTTCGGCAACCGTTTTTTACTTCGTTGCGCTTACGCGCCATTTCCATCGTTTTGTATTTGCGCTGCTGCATCGGCTGATTGGGCCTGCGCGTACCCGCAAGGTACGGTCGCTCACCCGCACCGCTCGCACGCGCCGATGGAAGACCCGCGCCGGTCGGTATCATCGTGTCGAGAACGTCGACCCACGCCCTGACCGGAGGCGCTTCGCCCCGCTTTGCCCGACGCTTGCTGCCGCCGGACCACCGTACAGGATCGGAACATGACCGAACTCGAATTCCAGTCCCTCGCCAACGAGGGTTTCAACCGCATCCCGCTGATCGCCGAAGCGCTCGCCGACCTCGAAACGCCGCTGTCGCTGTACCTGAAGCTCGCGCAGACCGAGCGCAACGGCGCAAACTCGTTCCTGCTGGAATCGGTGGTCGGCGGCGAACGCTTCGGGCGTTATTCGTTCATCGGGCTGCCGGCGCGCACTCTCGTGCGCACGCGCAACGGCGTGTCGGAAGTGGTGCGCGACGGCAAGGTCGTCGAAACGCACGACGGCGATCCGCTCGCCTTCATCCAGCAGTTCCAGGCGCGCTTCAAGGTCGCGCAACGCCCGGGGCTGCCGCGCTTCACGGGCGGTCTCGCCGGCTACTTCGGCTATGACGCGGTGCGCTACATCGAGAAGAAGCTCGCGCACAGCGCGCCGAAAGACGATCTGAACCTGCCCGACATTCAGTTGCTGCTGACCGAGGAAGTCGCCGTCATCGACAACCTCGCGGGCAAGCTCTATCTGGTGGTCTACGCGGACCCGACCCAGCCCGAGGCCTATACGAAAGCGAAGCACCGTCTGCGCGAACTGCGCCAGCGGCTGCGCGTCACCGTCGAGCCGCCCGTCGTGTCGGCTAGTGTGCGCACCGAGATCTACCGCGAGTTCGCGAAAGACGATTACCTGGCCGCCGTGCGCAAGGCCAAGGAATACATCGCCGCCGGCGAACTGATGCAGGTGCAGGTCGGCCAGCGCCTGACCAAGCCGTACCGCGACAATCCACTGTCGCTGTATCGCGCGCTGCGCTCGCTGAATCCGTCGCCGTATATGTATTACTACAACTTCGGCGACTTCCACGTGGTCGGCGCGTCGCCGGAAATCCTGGTGCGCCAGGAAAAGCGCGGCGAGGACCGTATCGTCACGATCCGCCCGCTCGCTGGCACGCGTCCGCGCGGCAACACGCCCGAGCGCGACGCCGCGCTCGCGACCGAACTGCTGAACGATCCGAAGGAAATCGCCGAGCACGTGATGCTGATCGATCTCGCGCGCAACGACGTCGGCCGCATCGCGCAGATCGGCTCGGTCGTCGTGACCGACAAGATGGTGATCGAAAAATACTCGCACGTGCAGCACATCGTCAGCTCGGTCGAAGGCAAGCTCAAGAGCGACATGACCAATTTCGACGTGCTGCGCGCCACCTTCCCGGCCGGCACGCTGTCGGGCGCGCCGAAGGTCCGCGCGATGGAGCTGATCGACGAGCTCGAACCCATCAAGCGCGGCCTCTACGGCGGGGCGGTCGGTTATCTGTCGTTCACCGGCGAGATGGATCTGGCCATCACGATCCGCACCGGCGTGATCGCGAACGGCAATCTGTATGTGCAGGCGGCCGCGGGCGTGGTCGCCGATTCAGTGCCGGAATCCGAATGGCAAGAGACCGAGAACAAGGCGCGTGCGGTGCTGCGCGCTGCCGAGCAGGTCCAGGACGGCCTCGATAGCGACTTCTGACCGGAGACACACCATGCTGCTCATGATCGACAACTACGACTCGTTCACCTACAACCTGGTGCAGTACTTCGGCGAACTCGGCGAAGACGTGCGCACCTACCGCAACGACGAAATCACACTCGATGAAATCGCCAGGCTGAATCCCGAGCGCATCTGCCTGTCGCCGGGTCCGAGCAATCCGCAACACGCGGGCATCACGCTCGACGTGCTGCGCGAATTCTCCGGCAAGACGCCGATTCTCGGCGTGTGCCTCGGCCACCAGGCGATCGGCGAGGCATTCGGCGGCCGCGTCGTGCGCGCGCAAACCATCATGCACGGCAAGGTCAGTACGATCGAAACCGACTGCAAGGGCGTGTTCGCGGACCTGCCGAAGCATTTCACGGTGACGCGCTATCACTCGCTCGCGATCGAACGCGAATCGCTGCCCGACTGCCTCGAAGTATCGGCATGGACCGAAGACGGCGAAATCATGGGCGTGCGCCACAAGGAACTCGCCGTGGAAGGCGTGCAGTTCCACCCGGAATCGATCCTCTCCGAACACGGCCACGCGCTGCTCGAAAACTTCGTCAAGCAATCAAAGCTCGCCGTCGGCGGCAAGGCTGCGCATCATCCGGCTTCCCGCAATGCCTGACCAGAAGAGAGACGAGATCATGTCCATTACGCCCCAGGAAGCCCTGCAGCGGACCATCGAGCACCGCGAGATTTTCCACGACGAAATGCTGCACCTGATGCGCCTGATCATGCGCGGTGAGCTGTCACCGGTGATGTCGGCGGCGATCATCACCGGTCTGCGCGTCAAAAAAGAGACCATCGGCGAAATCACCGCGGCCGCCACGGTGATGCGTGAATTTGCGCGGCACGTCGACGTGCAGGACAACTCGAACTTCGTCGACATCGTCGGCACCGGCGGCGACGGCGCGCACACGTTCAACATTTCCACCGCGACGATGTTCGTATCGGCCGCGGCCGGCGCGAAGGTCGCGAAGCACGGCAATCGCGGCGTATCGAGCAAGTCGGGCAGCGCGGACGTGCTCGAGGCGCTCGGCGTCAATATCGATCTGCAACCGGAACAGGTCGCGGCATCGATCGCTGAAACGGGCATGGGCTTCATGTTCGCGCCGAACCATCATCCGGCGATGAAAAACGTCGCGCCGGTACGCCGCGAGCTCGGCATCCGCACGATCTTCAATATCCTCGGGCCGCTCACCAATCCAGCCGGCGCGCCGAATCAGCTGATGGGCGTGTTCCACCCCGACCTCGTCGGCATTCAGGTACGCGTAATGCAGCGCCTCGGCGCCAGGCACGTGCTCGTCGTGTACGGGATGGACGGCATGGACGAAGTGTCGCTCGGCGGCGCCACGCTGGTCGGCGAGTTGCGCGACGGCGAAATCCGCGAGTACGAAATCCATCCGGAAGACTTCGGCATGCAGATGGTGTCGAATCGCACGCTGAAGGTGGCCGACGCGAACGAGTCGAAGGTCATGCTGCTCGACGCGCTCGACAACAAGCCCGGCGTCGCGCGCGAGATCGTCACGCTGAACGCCGGCACAGCGCTCTATTCGGCGAACGTCGCGGCCACGATCGCGGACGGCATCGTGCTCGCGCGCGAAGCGATCGCGAGCGGCAAGGCTCGCGCGAAGGTCGACGAACTGGTGCGCTTCACCCAGCAATTCAAGCAGTAATCACGTAGCGAGACATTTATGAGCGACATCCTCGACCGCATCATCGCGGTCAAACGCGAAGAAATCCGGGCGGCCGAACAAAGCGTGCCGCTCGAAGAACTGCGGCTCGAAGCGTCGTCGCGCGACCTGCGCGACTTCGTCGGCGCAATCCGCGCCAAGCACACGGCGGGTCTCGCCGCGGTGATCTCCGAAGTGAAGAAGGCAAGCCCGTCGAAGGGCGTGCTGCGCGAGCACTTCGTGCCGGCCGACATCGCGCGTTCGTATGAAAAGCACGGCGCGGCGTGTCTGTCCGTGCTGACCGACGTGCAGTTCTTTCAGGGCAGCGTCGCCTATCTGCAGCAAGCGCGCGCCGCGTGCCAGTTGCCGGTGATCCGCAAGGACTTCATCGTCGATCCGTACCAGGTCGTCGAAGCGCGCGCGATGGGCGCCGACGCGATCCTGCTGATCGCCGCCGCGCTCGAAACCGCCGAGATGCAGGACCTCGAGGCGCTCGCGCATTCGCTCGGTCTCGCGGTGCTCGTCGAAGTGCACGACAGCGATGAACTCAAAGAAGCGCTGACGCTGAAGACGCCGCTGATCGGCATCAACAACCGCAATCTGCGCACCTTCGAGACCTCGCTCGACACGACGCTCGGCATGCTCGACGCGATTCCCGACGACCGCATCGTCGTGACCGAATCGGGCATCCTGTCGCGCGATGACGTCGAGCGCATGCGCGCGCGCAACGTGCATACGTTCCTCGTCGGCGAGGCGTTCATGCGCGCGGACGAGCCGGGCGTGGAGCTTGCGCGGATGTTTTTCTGAGCACGGCGCTCGCGTAAGCAAGGACACGCATCATGAGCATGGAACGCGAAATCAAGCTGGCACTGCCGGCTTCGCAGGTGCAGGCGGCGACGCAGTGGTTCGCCGCTCGCGCCGGCAGGAAAGGACGCGCGATCAAGCTCGTGAACATTTACTTCGACACGCCGCAGTTGACGCTCGCGTCATCGAAGAGCGCGCTGCGTCTGCGTCAGACGCCGGACGGCTGGCTGCAGACCTTCAAGACGGTCGGCACGGCGACCAACGGCCTCCATAGCCGGCACGAATGGGAAATGCCGGTCGCCGGCGCGAAACTCGAAATCGATTCGTTGCTGAACGCTTGCGACGAACCCGCCGCCGCGGACGCTCTGAGACAGGCCGCGCCTGCGCTGATCGAGCTGTTCCACACCAATTTCACCCGCACGCTCTGGCTGCTCGACACCGACGGCGCTCAGATCGAGGCAGCGATCGATCAGGGCGACGTGCTCGCCGAAGTCGACGATCAAGCGCGCCGCGCGCCGATCTCGGAGATCGAACTCGAACTGAAGTCGGGCGACGAAGCGGCGCTTCACACGCTCGCCGCCGAACTCGGCAAACGGATTGCCGGCCTCGCGCCGGATGACATCAGCAAGGCGCAGCGCGGCTATCGGTTGCGCGCGGGGTAAGCGCGGGATGGGCGCGGAATCGCCGCGGGTTGACGAAACCCGCGGCGCCTCATGCGCTCGCTTGCCGCAACTTGAGCTAGCCAGCGTTTGCTGCGACACTTCCCCGCCATGACCTCCGCTACCCGTACCCGCTCCAGTTCGCCGCAGGCATCGTTGTTCGACGATGCCGCGCCAGCTCCCGCCGCAGCGTCGGCCGACCCCACCACCGCCGCCCCGCCCACGCTCGAAGCCCAATTCGCCGCGCTGCCGGCGGCTTGGCGTGCGCATTTGAAACCCTTCATCGACAGCGACACCTACGCGCCGCTGTGCCGCTTCGTCGACGGCGAGCGTGCCGCCGGCAAAACCATCTATCCGGCCGACGTGTTCCGCGCGCTGCGCCTGACGAGTCCCGACGAAGTGAAAGTCGTGATCCTCGGCCAGGATCCGTACCACGGCGAAGACCGCGGCACACCGCAGGCGCACGGTCTCGCGTTTTCGGTCGCGCCGCACGTGCGGCCGCCGCCGTCGTTGCGCAACATCTTCAAGGAAATCGGCGCGAGTCTCGGTCATGCAACGCCGCAGCACGGGTGCCTCGACAGCTGGGCCAGACAGGGCGTGTTGCTGCTGAACACGGTGCTGACCGTCGAGCGCGACAGCGCCGCGAGCCACGCGAAACGCGGCTGGGAAAAATGCACGGACACGCTGATCCACGAACTGGCTACGCGGCATCAGAATCTCGTGTTCATGCTGTGGGGCGCGCATGCGCAGGCCAAGCGCGCGCTGCTCGGCGGCAAGTCGCACTATGTGCTGGAGGCGCCGCATCCGTCGCCGTTGTCCGCGCATCGCGGCTTTCTCGGTTGCGGTCATTTCGCGAAGGCGAACGAATATCTAATGCAGCACGGCCGCGAGCCGATCGACTGGCGTCTGCCGGACGACGCGCAAATGCTTGCGTGACGGCGTCGCCGTCGGAAGATGTCGATACCAAGCGAAAACGCCACGGAGGGTGAACCCATCCGTGGCGTTTTTTATTTCACCGCTTGCGCCGCATCGGAGCGGCGCAATGCGGCACGACGAAGCCGCTTAAACCGCGGCGATCGCTTCGCGTGCCGAGCTCAGCGCGGCGGTCGCGGCGTCCGGGCCCATGTTCAGGCCTTCGGCGTAGATGAAGTTCACGTCGGTCATGCCGAGGAAGCCGAGGAAGCTCTTCAGATACGGCGTCTGGCTATCGTTCGGCGTGCCGAGATACTTGCCGCCGCGTGCCGACACGACGTACACCTTCTTGCCCTTCACGAGGCCCTCCGGGCCGTTCGCGGTGTATTGGAACGTGATGCCCGCCCGCGCGATGAAGTCGAAGTACGTCTTCAGTTGCGACGAGATGCCAAAGTTGTACATCGGCGCGCCGATCACGATGACGTCGGCGGCTTGCAGTTCGGCGATCAGCGCTTCGCTGCGCGCGGCGATGGCGGCTTGTTCCGGCGTGCGCTGCTCGGCCGGCGTGAAAAACGCGCCGAGCACGGCGTCGTCGAGGTGCGGCAGCGGTTCGGCTTGCAAGTTACGGACGACGACTTGCGCGCCCGGATTCGACTGTTGCAGCTTTTCGGTCAGTTCGTTGACGAGAAGCGTCGAGTTCGCGCCTTGCGAACGGGCTGCCGAGTTGATTTGCAGGATCGTGGTCATGGTTGACTCCAGTAGGGGCGCGCAGTGTTGCGCGAGTGGAGCCATTGTGTTTTTTTATCGAGCGGCGAAAAAGCCGTCCGGCGGCGACGGATTGTTGCATGGGTAGAACAATCCACCGCCCTCCTCCGCCGATTGGCGACGAGACGAGCGACGATCGATGGACCACCCGGTGCGGCCCATCGCCACGCCGTTCACTTCGTCAGCCAGCGCTCGAGGGCTTTGCGCGCGGCGGGACGGTGATCGCTGACCGTGAGCTTGTAGCGCGCCACTTCGGGACCGTCGAGCTTCACCTGCGTGACCCGCAGCTCATCGCGGCGGAACGCGTGCACCTCGACTTTCGCGCCCGGCTGGTAGCGCGCCAGCAGCGCATCGATATTCCCGCCGGTCACGCGCAGGCCATCGAGCGCGATCAGCACGTCGCCAGCGGAAAGGCCGGCTTTCTGCGCGGCACTGCCCTCGTGCACCGTCGCGAGCGCGCAGTCCGCGCCGCCGCGCAGCCGCACGCCGAGCGACGGCTTGCCGTTCTTGTCGACGTCCGGCGCGAGCGTCACGCCGAACGGCGCGAGCAACGCGTCGAGCGGCAGATCGCGCGTGCCGCGCACGCCCTCGGCGAACAGTTCGGCGAGTTCCGCGCCGCTCGCTTCCGCAAAAATCGCCTCGATCTCGCTTTCGTCGACGCCGACCGGCTTGCCGCGATAAAAATCACGGCCAAAGCGCTTCCAGAGCAGACGCATCACGTCGTCGAGCGATTTCTGATTGCCGGTTTGCGCGCGGATCGTCAGATCGAATGCGAGCGCGATCAGCGAGCCCTTCGTGTAATAGCTGACGATCGCGTTCGGCGCGTTCTCGTCCTGCCGGTAGTACTTGACCCATGCGTCGAACGAGCTTTCGGCGACGCTCTGCTTCAGGCGCCCGCTGCCGCGCTGCACGCCGCCGATCACCTTGCCGAGAAGGCCGAAATAGTCGTCCTGCGAGATCACGCCGCTGCGCACGAGAATCAGGTCGTCGTAATACGACGTGAAGCCCTCGAACAGCCACAGCAGCGACGTGTAGTTTTCGACGCCGAGGTCATACGGCGCGAACACGGCCGGCTTGATCCGCTTCACGTTCCACGTGTGGAAATACTCGTGGCTGCACAGACCGAGATAAGTCCGGTAGCCCTCGCTCATCGCATCGCGGCCCTGCACCGGCAGATCGGTGCGATTGCAGATCAGCGCGGTCGATGCGCGATGCTCGAGACCGCCGTAACCGTCGGTGACGGCCTGCGTCATGAACACGTAGCGCTCGACCGGCGCCTTCTTCGATTTCGGTTCGAACAGTGCGATCTGCGCCTCGCAGATGCGCTTCAGGTCGCGGCACAACCGCTCCATGTCGAGCCCGATCACTCGGCCGCCGATCACGACGTCGTGCGGCACGCCGTGCGCCTTGAACGTCGCGAGCGCGAATTCGCCGAGCGTCACGGGATGGTCGATCAGTTCGTCGTAGTTCTGCGCGCGGTACTCGCCGAAGCCATAGCGTTTGGTGCCGCGCCCTTCCGGCAGCGCGGTCGCGACACGCCAGCCGCGATACGCTGCGCCCTGCGGCTTCTGGATATCGACCACGCACTGCGCGTCTTCATGGCCGAGCGGCGACAGGAACACGCTCGTGCCGTTGAAAAAGCCGATGGTGTCGTCCAGATGCGCGGCGCGCACCGACATGTCCCATGCGTACACTTCGTAGCGCAGCGTCAGCGCGCCCTTCACCGGCGCGGCCTGCCACGTGTTCTTGTCGACCTTCTCGACCCGCACCTTGCGGCCCGCGTCGTTGACGGCGCGCAGCGTGACGAGGTTGCGCGCGAACTCGCGCACCATGTAGCTGCCCGGAATCCACACCGGCAGCATGAAACGCTGGCCGGCCGGATCGGGATCGGCGACGGTCACGGTGACTTCGTAAAGGTGGGCAGCGGGGTTACTCGGAACGATGGTGTAGCGGATCGGCTTCATCGGCGGCGCTTGGGAGTGTCAGGAGAGTGAGGCGGAGAAGTTCGGGGCTCGATGCGAAAGGAGGCGCTGCGTGCGCCTCCTTTCGTTTGAACGTTGCAGCGGTTGCGCGCCCGGGGCGCGCATCGCGCTGCATGCGGCGCGCTGATCAGTGCACCGCCGACAGTTCCTTGTCGAGCCGGTCGGCCGGCACGGCGCCGGGCAGGCGGCGGCCGTCGGCGAGGAACACCGTCGGCGTGCCCTCGACGTTCATCGAACGGCCGAGCGCGAGGTTCTTGTCGATCGCGGCGGTGTCGCAGGTGGCGGCGGCGGTCGGCGCCTGACGGTCCTGCATCCACGATTCCCACGCCTTCGCACGATCGGCCGAGCACCAGATCGACTTCGACTTGGCCGTCGAATCCGGCGACAGCACCGGGTACAGGAAGGTGTAGACCGTCACGTTATCGATCGACTGCAGCGTTTTTTCGAGCTGCTTGCAGTACGGGCAGTTCGGATCGGAGAACACCGCGATCTTGCGCGCGCCGTTGCCGCGCACGACCTTCACCGCGTCGCCGAACGGCAGGGTCGCGAAGTCGATGCGGTTGGTTTCCGACAGGCGTGCCTCGGTCAGATTCTTGCGCGTCTTCGAGTCCACCATGTCGCCGAGCATCAGGTAGTCGCCGCTCGCATCGCTGTAAATGATCTGCGTGCCGAGGTTCACTTCGTACAGGCCCGCGATCGGCGTCTTCGACACGCCCTTGATCGTCACGTCGGACAGACGGTTTTGCAGGGTGGCTTTGAGCTTGTCGGTGGTCTGGTCGGCCTGCGCCGAGCAGCCGAGCGTGACGGCAGCGATCGCGAGGGCGGCGGCGGCGATGCGGAAAGTCTTTTTCATGCTGGAGTCCTGGGGGTCATTCGCGCACCTGCGCGTTCGTTACGTTCCGGCCGCGCGCTTTGGCCGCCTATCGGTTCGATCAGGCTCGATCAGGTTCGATCGGGTTCGGATAAGGGCCGGATAGGGGCGGATCGCAGCGCGTCGATCCGGTCATGATACCTGTCCCGGGCGCCCGTGACCGGCCATCGGCTATCCGCGCGACGCTTCGTTGCGGTTTACCCCAGCGCGGCCGACACGAGCCAGCGCTTGATGAACGGCTGCGCGCCGACGAACGCCATGCCGGTATTGCGCACGGCGCGCGCGAGCGGACCGGGCACCGAAAACAGTTTCTGCAGGCCGTCGGTGGCGATCATCAGCGCGCGGATGTCTTCGCGGCGCGCGCGTTCGTAGCGACGCAGCAGCACCATGTCGCCGAGATCGCGAAACGACTCCTTGCCGCCGATCGTGCTCGCGAGCGCGGCGACGTCGCGCAAGCCGAGGTTCATGCCCTGCCCTGCCAGCGGGTGGATCAGATGCGCGGCATCACCGACCAGCGCGACACGCGGCGCGACCAGCCGGTCGACGGTTTGCAGCGCGAGCGGGAAGCCCTGCGCGGGCGTGACACACTCGAGCGCGCCGAACTGTTCACCGCTCACGTGCTCGACTTCGGCGGCGAGCCGCTCGGGATCGAGCGCGAGCAATTGCTCGGCGTGTTCGGTGCGGGCCGACCAGACCAGCGACACGTGGCCGTCAGGCATCGGCAGCAACGCGATGATCTCGCCGTCGCGGAACCACTGATACGCGGTTTCGCCGTGCGGTTTCGCTGCCTTGAAATTGGCGACCACGCCGATCTGCCGGTAGTCGCGGCGTACCATCCTCGAGCCGATCTGCGCGCGCACCCACGAGTGCGCGCCGTCCGCGCCGACTACCAGGTCCGCTTCGAGCACGTTGCCGTTCGCGAGGCCGATGCTCGCGCTGTCGACGGAGAAATCGAGTGCCTGCGCGCGCGTGTCGATCCATGTGAGGTTCGGCTGGAAGCGCAGCGCGGCATCGAGCGCGCGCTCGATCACCGACGACTCGACGATCCACGCTAGCTGCGGCACCGATGCCTGAAACGCGGAGAAATGCAGTTCGGCGTGCGCGTCGCCGTAGACGCGCATGTCGTAGACGGGACCGAGCCGTGAGTGATCGAGCGCCTGCCAGACCCGCAGCCGTTCGAGCAAGTCCTGCGAACTCGACGACAACGCATAGACGCGCGAGTCGAAGGCAGCACCCGCCGGCAGCGCCGCGCAAGGCTGCGCGAGCAGTGCGACGCGCAGTCCGGCTTGCGTGAGCGCGAGCGCCGCGGTCTTGCCGACGAGCCCGCCGCCGATCACGGCGGCATCAAAGGTCTGGTGGTGTGCGTTCATGCGCGCATTATAGCCGCGGGGGGTGCGGGGGACGGATCGACGGGCGCGGGCATTTGGGCTCCATGCGCGGGCCCCTGATGGGTCGTGCTAACGCGTCGCGGCGCTCGCCGCGAGCGCCGCGTTCGCCTCGCGCATGCGCATGAAATCGCGATCAGACGAGAGGTTGCGCCATGCGGCCGCCTCGAGCTCGGCCTTGCGATCGCGCTGATCGCTGCGCACCGCGCAGTCGGGGAACACGCGGTCGAACACGCTCCACAACGAGTCGTAGTCGTTCTTGTCAGCGAACCGTGCGATGTCGGCGCGATCTGCGTGCGACAGGTGGGTCGACAAACAGTCGATCGTCTGACGGTCGGTGGTTGCCTGGGCTTCGTCGAAATCCGGCGCGACCCATGCCGCGACCACGCCCACCACGATCGCGGCGGCGACGCCAATTCCGACCCATCTCATCATTCGCACGCTGGTCCTCCGGAAATGGAGCTCTGCCGGCTTTGAACTGACGATTCTACCGTGGCGATGCGCGAATGCGCCGCCCGGTCCGCGCGGGCGAACGGGTTACAATTGCGCTTTCCGTGAAAACTCGCACTCAATCGTCGAGCCAACGCCCCGATTCGGTGACTTGTCCGCTCCGCTGAGCCTGCCGCGCCCCTTCTAACGCGAAGGCTTTCCGAATTCGCGCGCAGCGTCGAGCGCATCACGCAACCTACTGATTCACTGAAGGATTTCCATGAGCCTCCAATGCGGCATCGTCGGCCTGCCTAACGTCGGCAAGTCCACCCTGTTCAACGCACTCACGAAGGCGGGCATCTCCGCTGAGAACTATCCGTTCTGCACGATCGAGCCGAACGTCGGCATCGTCGAGGTGCCGGACACCCGTCTGAAGGCGCTTGCCGAAATCGTCAAGCCGGAACGCATCCTGCCGGCGGTGGTCGAGTTCGTCGACATCGCGGGTCTGGTGGCCGGCGCGAGCAAGGGCGAAGGCCTCGGCAACCAGTTCCTCGCGAACATCCGCGAAACCGATGCGATCACACACGTCGTGCGCTGCTTCGAGGACGACAACGTGATTCACGTCGCGAACAAGGTCGATCCGCTGTCGGACATCGAGGTGATCAACACCGAACTCGCGCTTGCCGACCTCGGCACCGTCGAAAAGGCGCTCGCGCGCTACTCCAAGGCGGCCAAGTCCGGCAACGACAAGGAAGCCGTGAAGAACGCGGCGGTGCTGGAGAAGGTCCGCGCCCAACTCAACCAGGCGAAGCCGGTCCGCGCGCTCGATCTGAGCGACGAAGAAAAGGCCACGCTCAAGCCTTTCTGCCTGATCACCGCGAAGCCGACCATGTATGTCGCCAACGTGAAGGAAAACGGCTTCGAGAACAATCCGCACCTCGACGCGGTCACGAAGTTCGCGGCCGCGGAAGGCTCGCCGGTCGTGGCCGTGTGCGCGGCGGTCGAAGCGGACATCGCCGACCTCGACGAAGCCGACATGGAAGTATTCCTCGCCGACATGGGCATGGAAGAGCCGGGCCTGAACCGCGTGATCCGGGCGGGCTACAAACTGCTCGGCCTGCACACCTACTTCACGGCCGGCGTGAAGGAAGTGCGCGCGTGGACGATCCACATCGGCGATACGGCGCCGAAGGCGGCCGGCGCGATCCACACGGACTTCGAGCGCGGCTTCATCCGCGCGCAGACGATCAGCTTCGCCGACTACATCACCTACAAGGGTGAACAAGGCGCGAAGGAAGCCGGCAAGATGCGCGCGGAAGGCAAGGAGTACGTCGTGCACGATGGCGACGTGATGAACTTCCTGTTCAACGTGTAAGAGCGAAGCGGCGCACACTGCGCTGCCCGAGTAAGGCCCGCGACCCCTCAGGGGTTGCGGGCTTTTTTGTTTGCGCGCTACGACTTGCGCAACGCGTCAAATATCAAACATGGTAATGGTCGCGGAACACACTATCCGGCACCTCGCCATGCTCTGCATGGCCCGCGATCTTCCCGAACCACCGCCCATTTGTTTCCTTTCCATAACAGCCGATGCTAAATTTCGGCTTCCGGCGCGCCGTCATGCACGGTCCGCGCCACCCGGCATCCGACGCCGGAATGTCATCGAACACAAATAGAATCGCGCGATTCGCGTCCGCGCCCTTATGAACAGGAGATAAATCGATGAATTACAAGCCGCTGTTCCGCTCACTTTCCGTCGCCGCTGTATTGAGCATAGGCGTCAGCCAGGCGGCTCACGCCGCGACCGAAATCCAGTTCTGGCATGCCATGGAAGCCGCACTGGGTGAACGTCTGAACGACATCGCGAACGACTTCAACAAATCGCAAAGCGACTACAAGATCGTGCCGGTCTTCAAAGGCACCTACGACCAGACCCTCGCCGCCGGCATCGCCGCCTATCGCAGCGGCAACGCGCCGGCCATCCTGCAGGTCTATGAAGTCGGCACCGCGACGATGATGCAGGCGAAGAAAGCCATCGTCCCGGTCACGCAGGTCTTCAAGGACGCGGGCGTGCCGCTCGATCAGAAGGCCTTCGTGCCGACCATCGCCAGCTATTACAGCGACTCGAAAACCGGTGAGCTGATCTCGATGCCGTTCAACAGCTCGACGCCGGTGCTGTACTACAACAAGGATGCGTTCAGGAAGGCCGGCCTCGATCCGAACCAGCCGCCGAAGACCTGGGCCGAGTTGCACGCCGATGCGCAGAAGCTGAAGGCCTCGGGCATGTCGTGCGGCTATTCGTCGGGCTGGCAGAGCTGGATTCAGCTCGAGAACTACAGCGCGTGGCATGCGGCGCCGTTCGCGTCGCGTAACAACGGCTTCGACGGCATGGACGCGCAGGTCGAATTCAACAAGCCGCTTCAGGTCGCGCACATCCAGTTCCTGCAGGGCATGGCGAAGGACGGCACGTTCACCTACGTCGGCCGCAAGGACGAGGCGATGTCGAAGTTCTATAGCGGCGACTGCGGCATCATCACGAACTCGTCGGGCTCGCTCGCGACGATCAAGAAATACGCGAAGTTCAGCTTCGCCACCGGCATGATGCCGTACGACGACAGCGTGAAGGGCGCGCCGCAGAACGCGATCATCGGCGGAGCGAGCCTGTGGGTGCTGTCGGGCAAGGATCCGGCCGTCTACAAGGGCGTCGCAAAGTTCCTCGCGTATCTGGCCACGCCGCCGGTCGCCGCGAAGTGGCATCAGGACACCGGCTATCTGCCGATCACGACCGCCGCATATGATCTGACGCGCCAGCAGGGGTTCTACGACAAGAACCCGGGCAGCGACACCGCGATCCGCCAGATGCTGAACAAGCCGCCGCTGCCGTACACGAAGGGTCTGCGTCTGGGCAACATGCCACAGATTCGCACCGTGATCGACGAAGAACTCGAGCAGGTGTGGGCGGAGAAGAAGACGCCGCAACAGGCGCTCGATTCGTCCGTCTCGCGCGGCGACGAACTGCTGCGCCGCTTCGAAAAGGCCGGTAGCTAAGCATCGCCCTCTGGCAGGGTTCCGGCGCTCTTGCGCCGGAACCCGAAGTCGTTGCAACACATCTCGAGAATCCCGATGGATAAGCGCTCTTACTTCGGCACCAGCGCGCTGCCCTACCTGCTCGTCGCGCCGCAGCTGATCATCACGCTGGTGTTCTTCCTGTGGCCGGCCGGCGTCGCGCTCTGGCAATCGACGCAAACTCAGGACGCGTTCGGCACGTCGAGCGAGTTCGTCGGACTCGCGAACTTCAAGCAGCTGTTCGCCGATCCTTTATATCTCGCGTCGTTCAACACGACGATCGTGTTCTGCACGCTCGTCACCGTGTCGGGCCTCGTGATCTCGCTGTTGCTGGCGGTCTGTGCGGACCGCGTGACGCGCGGCGCGAAGGCCTATCAAACGCTGCTGATCTGGCCGTACGCGGTCGCGCCCGCGATCGCCGCGGTGCTGTGGTCGTTCCTGTTCAACCCGAGCATCGGCCTCGTCACGTACGCGCTCGCGAAATACGGCGTCGTGTGGAATCACGCGCTGAACCCCGGTCAGGCGATGTTCCTCGTCGTGCTCGCGTCGGTCTGGCAGCAGATCAGCTATAACTTCCTGTTTTTCTACGCGGGGCTGCAGGCGATTCCGCGCTCGCTGATCGAGGCGGCCGCGATCGACGGCGCCGGTCCGGTGCGGCGCTTCTTCGGCATCGCGCTGCCGCTGCTGTCGCCTACCACGTTCTTTCTGCTGGTGATCAACATCACCTACGCGTTCTTCGACACCTTCCCGGTGATCGACGCGGCGACCGGCGGCGGACCGGGCCAGGCAACCCGCACGCTGATCTACAAGATCTTCGCCGAAGGCTTCCAGGGGCTCGACATCGGCAGCTCCGGCGCGCAGTCGGTCGTGCTGATGATCATCGTCGTCGCGCTGACCGTCGTGCAATTCCGCTTCATCGAACGCAGGGTTCAATACTCATGATCGAGAACCGACGCGGTTTCGACCTGTTCTGTCACGCGGTGCTGATCATCGGCGTCGCGCTGGTGGTGTTTCCGGTGTACGTCGCGTTCTGCGCGGCGACGATGAGCGAGCACGAGGTGTTCACAGTGCCGCTGTCGCTCGTGCCCAGCACGCACCTGTTCGAAAACATCGTCACGATCTGGACGCAGGGCACCGGCAACGCGGCGGCGCCGTTCAACCGCATGCTGCTCAACAGCCTCGTGATGGCGCTCGTGATCGCGGTGGGCAAGATCGCCGTGTCGATGATCTCCGCGTACGCGATCGTCTACTTCCGCTTTCCGTTTCGCACGGCCGCGTTCTGGCTCATTTTCATCACGCTGATGCTGCCGGTCGAAGTGCGGATTTTTCCGACCGTGCAGGTGGTGTCGTCGATGCATCTGAGCAATACGTACACCGGTTTGACGCTGCCGCTGATCGCGTCGGCGACGGCGACATTCCTGTTCCGCCAGTTCTTCAAGACGCTGCCCGACGAGCTGATGGAGGCCGCGCGCATCGACGGCGCGGGCGCGCTGCGCTTCTTCTGGGACGTCGTGCTGCCGCTGTCGCGGACCACGATGGCCGCCCTCTTCGTAATCACGTTCATCTACGGTTGGAACCAGTATCTGTGGCCGATCCTGATCACGAGCCAGCAGTCGCTGACCACCGCGGTGATCGGCATCAGGGGGATGATCGCCTCGGGCGATACCGCGACCGAATGGCATCTGGTGATGGCGGCCACACTGCTCGCGATGCTGCCGCCGCTCGCCGTCGTGCTGACGATGCAGCGCTGGTTCGTGCGCGGCCTCGTGGACTCGGAAAAGTGATCCGGTATGGCGGACCGCGACAAGCACTCAAAATTAAAGGCTAGAACCGCATGGCTGCACTGACTCTGCAAGGCGTTAAGAAAACCTACGACGGCAAACAGTTCGTATTGCACGGCATCGACGTCGACGTCGCCGCCGGCGAATTCGTCGTGATGGTCGGCCCGTCCGGCTGCGGCAAATCGACGTTGCTGCGGATGGTCGCCGGCCTCGAGCGCATCTCCGACGGCAGCATCTCGATCGCCGGCAAGGTCGTCAACGACCTGGAGCCGAAGGATCGCAACATCGCGATGGTGTTCCAGAACTACGCGCTGTATCCGCATATGAGCGTGGCCGAGAACATGGGTTACGCGCTGAAGATCGCGGGCGTCGATCGCGCGCAGATCGCGAAACGCGTCGAAGCCGCCGCGCAGATTCTCGAACTCGGCGCGCTGCTGCAGCGCAAGCCGCGCGAACTGTCGGGCGGACAGCGCCAGCGCGTCGCGATGGGCCGCGCGATCGTGCGCGAACCGGCGGTGTTTCTGTTCGACGAACCGCTGTCGAATCTCGACGCGCGTCTGCGCGTGCAGATGCGCCTCGAAATCCAGCGCCTGCATGCGCGCCTGAAGACCACGAGCCTGTACGTCACGCACGACCAGATCGAAGCGATGACGCTGGCGCAACGCGTGATCGTGATGAACAAGGGCCACGCCGAGCAGATCGGCGCGCCGACCGAAGTCTACGAGCGGCCGGCGACGGTGTTCGTCGCGAGCTTCATCGGCTCGCCGGGGATGAACCTGCTCGAAGGCCGGATTTCGGACGACGGCTCGACCTTCGACGTCGCCGGCAACGGCCCGAAGCTGCCGCTCGCGGGCGTGCCGTCGATCGGCCGCGAAGTCGCGACGGGCCGCGAATGGACGCTCGGCATTCGCCCCGAGCATCTGAGCCCCGGCACGGCCGATGCGACGCTCACCGTCGATTCCTGCGAGATTCTCGGCGCGGACAATCTCGCCCACGGCCGCTGGGGCAAGCACGACGTGACCGCGCGACTGCCGCACGCTCATCGTCCGGCGGCGGGCGAGACGCTGCAACTCGCGCTGCCCGCACGACATCTGCACTTCTTCGATCCGGTGACGGGACGGCGCGCGAACTGACACCGCGGCTGAACGCCGCCGCCTGCTCCGGCACGGCGGCGTCGCGCAACGGCTCCGAAGATCGGCGACACGGTGCGCGCAAATAGCGCACCACCCGGTGCGTGAAGCGGCCCGCCAGCGGTCCGCCCTGCCGCCCGGCCCCCGCCGGGCGAAGTACAATGCCACCTGAACCACATGCCGCGCGTGGCAGCGTCGTCGAATCCGGCGCCGCGCCGGCCGGCGCCGGGTGTTCCGCCCGGCCCTCACACCGATTACCCATTCAACCCCGACTGCCCGCCCGCACGCGGCCGGCATCGTCAACGTCTACTGCAAGCAAATGGCCCAATACGTTTTCACCATGAACCGGGTCGGCAAAATCGTGCCGCCCAAGCGCCAGATCCTCAAAGACATTTCGCTATCGTTCTTCCCCGGCGCGAAGATCGGCCTGCTCGGTCTGAACGGCTCGGGCAAGTCGACGCTGATTCGCATCATGGCCGGTGTGGACACGGAGATCGAAGGCGAAGCCACGCCGATGCCGAATCTGAACATCGGCTATCTGCCGCAGGAGCCGCAACTGGATCCGCAGAAAACCGTGCGTGAAGCGGTCGAGGAAGGCCTCGGCGACGTGTTCAACGCCCAGAAGAAGCTCGACGAGATCTACGCGGCCTACGCGGAGCCGGACGCCGACTTCGACGCTCTCGCGGCCGAGCAGGCGAAGTACGAAGCAATCCTCGCGACGACCGACGGCAGCGCCGAGCAGCAGATCGAAATCGCCGCCGACGCACTGCGCCTGCCGGCGTGGGACGCGAAGATCGAGCATCTGTCGGGCGGCGAAAAGCGCCGCGTCGCGCTGTGCAAGCTGCTGCTGCAAAAGCCCGACATGCTGCTGCTCGACGAGCCGACCAATCACCTCGACGCGGAATCGGTCGAATGGCTCGAGCAGTTCCTGACGCGCTTCCCGGGTACCGTGGTCGCCGTCACGCACGATCGCTACTTCCTCGACAACGCCGCCGAGTGGATTCTCGAACTCGACCGCGGTCACGGCATTCCGTGGAAGGGCAACTACAGCAGCTGGCTCGATCAGAAGGAAGAGCGCCTGAAGCAGGAAGAAGCGTCGGAGTCCGCGCGCCAAAAGGCGATCAAGAAGGAGCTCGAGTGGGTGCGCCAGAACCCGAAGGGCCGTCAGGCGAAGTCGAAGGCGCGTATCGCCCGCTTCGAGGAACTGAACAGCCAGGACTACCAGAAGCGCAACGAAACGCAGGAAATCTTCATTCCGGTCGGCGACCGCCTCGGCAATGAAGTGATCGAGTTCAAGAACGTCAGCAAGTCGTACGGCGATCGTCTGCTGCTCGATAACGTCAGCTTCAAGATTCCGGCCGGCGCGATCGTCGGCATCATCGGTCCGAACGGCGCCGGCAAGTCGACGCTGTTCCGGATGCTGACCGGCCGCGAACAACCGGATTCGGGCGAGATCGTGCAGGGCCCGACCGTCAAGCTCGCTTACGTGGACCAGAGCCGCGAAGCGCTCGCAGCCAACAAGACGGTGTTCGAGGAGATCTCGGGCGGCGCCGACGTGCTGACGGTCGGCAAGTACGAAACGCCGTCGCGCGCGTATATCGGCCGCTTCAACTTCAAGGGCGGCGACCAGCAGAAGATCGTCGGCAATCTGTCCGGCGGCGAGCGCGGTCGTCTGCATCTGGCGAAGACGCTGATCGCGGGCGGCAACGTGCTTCTGCTCGACGAACCGTCGAACGACCTCGACGTCGAAACGCTGCGCGCGCTCGAAGACGCGCTGCTCGAATTCGCGGGTTCGGTGCTCGTGATCTCGCACGATCGCTGGTTCCTCGACCGTATCGCGACGCATATTCTCGCGTTCGAAGGCGACTCGCAAGTTACGTTCTTCGACGGCAACTACCAGGAATACGAAGCGGACAAGCGCGCGCGTCTCGGCGAGGAAGGCGCGCGCCCGAAGCGTCTGCGCTACAAGCCGATCTCGCGTTAACAGGCGGGGCGCACCGGCCCGTCTGGCGCAATGCCGGACGGGCCCCGGGGCATGCGCGTTGCTATGCGTCACTTGATGGAGGCGCGCGTGACAGTCCCGCGCACACGACAGACGGTCAACACGGCGCCGCGCGGTGCGCAGCGCGTTGACGAGGAGACACAGGCATGGCGATGTCGAAGGGCAGGCGCTGGATCGTCGTCGTGGGCGGAATGCTATTGGCGTTGATTCTGATCTTGATTGGCGCGATGCAATTCGCGCAACAGGAAGTCAAAAATCGCGTCAGCGCGGCGCTCGGCCCGCTCGGCAGCGCCGACAGTATCGACGTCGGCCTCACTTCGGTACACCTGACCCACGTCGTGCTGAAAGCGCCGCCAGGCTGGCCGGCGGGCGAACCGCTACGCGCCGACGAAATCACGATCACCCCCGACGTGCGCGATCTGATAGCGCGGCGCATGCATATCCGCGAAGTCGTCGTGCGCGGCTTCGACATGGCCGTGTTACGCACGAAGGACGGCTCGCTGAATCTGCTGCCGAACCTGCGCGAATCGCTGAACCGAGGCGATCATCCGGGCGGCGCCGGCACGGCGGCGTCGATCCCACGCGAAAAACTGGTCGACCATATCCGCTTCGAACACGGCAACTTCCACTTCTACGACATGAGCGTCGGGCCGCCGCCGTTCAAGGTCACGGTCAGCAACGCGAACGCGAGCGTCGACAATCTGCATCTGCCGTCGCTTGCCGAGCCGACCAATGTCAGCGTTCGCGGCTCGCTGAAGGGTCAGGCGCATACCGGCACCGTGACTTTCGACGGTTGGATCAAGATCGCCAGCCGCGATTCGCAGACGACGACCACGCTGCATGGTGTCGACGTCGCGATGCTCGATCCCTATCTGCTGAAGAAGGCCGGCACGCGCGCGCAGGTGACGGGCGGTACGGTCGATCTGTCGATCGAATCGACAGTGCGCAACTATCATCTGCACGCACCCGGAACGGTGACGGTCCACAATCTGCAACTCGCCGAAACCGACAATCCGCTCGAGACGTTCATGTCGATTCCGACCCGCGCCGCCGTCGCCGCGCTCAAGACGCATGACGGCAACATCACACTGCATTTCGTGCTCGACGGCGATCTGCGCGATCCGAAGTTCTCGGTACGCGAAGGAATCCTTAAGCGCATCGGCGAGGGGTTTGCAAAGGCGCTGGGGGTCAGCGTCGAAGGTGTCGCGAAGGGTGCGGGGGAGACCGTCAAAGGCCTCGGCAATGCGTTGAAGAATCTGCTGGGACAGTAGCGGTAGCGCTCAGCTCAAACCGGCAAGCCCAACTCGCGCAGCTTCGCTTCCGTTTGCGCGGCGCTCGTGTGATGCACGCCGTGCCAGCCGAGCGCCGTAGCAGTTTCGGCGTTTTTCGCGTTGTCGTCGATGAAGACGAGCTCGGCCGGCTCGACGCCGGGCATCTGCAGCTCGATGCGCCGACGCATCTCGGCGAAGATCGCCGGATCGGGCTTCACGAGCTTCACGCGCCCCGACACGACGATGTCGCGAAAGCGCCGCAGCACCGGATAGTGCTCCCACGCATACGGGAAGGTCTCGGCCGACCAGTTGGTGAGCCCGAAGAGCGGCACCTCGGCCACTTCGAGCTTCTCCATCAGCGCGATGCCGTCGTCGAGCACGCCCGCGACCATTTGATGCCAGCGCTCGTAGAACGCGCGGATCAGCGGTTCGTGATCGGGAAACTGCGCGATCAGCTCGTCGGTGGCTTCGACGATCGGCTGCCCGCCGTCCTGGCGGATCACCCAGTCCATCGAGCAGACGTGCGTGAGGAACCAGCGGCGCTCCGATTCGTCGGGAATCAGCTCGCGGTACAGGTACTCGGGACTCCAGTCGATCAGCACGCCGCCGAAATCGAACACTACTGCCTTGATCGCCATGCACCACGCTCCGTTTGCAAGGTCGCCGCTACGCTCAGATCGGTTGCGTGCGCAGTTCGAGCCACGCCTTGGCGTCGCCCGATACATGCGGCGTGAGGCGCGCGCGCACCGTCTCGTGATACGCGTTGAGCCACGCGCGTTCATCGTCGCGCAGCAGCGCGAGCTCGATGCAGCGCGTGTCGATCGGGCACAGCGTCAGGGTTTCGAATTTCAGGAAGTCGCCGAATTCGGTTTTTTCCGCGGCCACGTTCAGCACAAGGTTTTCGATGCGCACGCCCCACTTCCCCGGCCGATACAGCCCCGGCTCGTTCGACGTGATCATGCCCTCTTCCATCGCGGTCCACGGTTCGGCCGGCGCGTAGTGCGAAATCACCTGCGGGCCTTCGTGCACATTCAGGAAGTAGCCAACCCCGTGACCGGTGCCGTGGCCATAGTCCGCGCCGGCCTGCCAGATCGGCGCGCGCGCGATCGCGTCGAGCATCGGTGAGCGGATACCGCGTGGGAATTGCGCGCGTGACAGCGCGATCATGCCCTTCAGCACGACCGTGAAATCGCGGCGCTGTTCGTTGCTCGGCGTGCCGATCGGAACGACGCGCGTGATGTCGGTCGTGCCGCTCAGGTACTGGCCGCCCGAATCGATCAGCAGCAGGCCGTTGCCTTCGAGCACCGCATGCGACTCTTCGGTCGCGCGATAGTGCGGCATCGCGCCGTTCGCATTGAAGCCCGCGATCGTCGCGAAGCTCAGCGACACGAAGCCGGGACGGCGCGCGCGAGCGGCAGTCAGACGCTCGTCGATCGTCAGTTCGGTGATGCGCTCGCGGCCCAGCGCGCTTTCGAACCAGGCGAAGAATTCCGCGAGGGCCGCGCCGTCCTGCTCCATCGTGTCGCGCACGTGCGCGGCGTCGGCGGCGGTTTTGCACGACTTGAGGAACGTGGACGGATTGACCGCCTCGACCACCTTGACCGACGACGGCACCGCCTTCAGCGAGCCGTACGTGATGCGGCGCGGGTCGATCAGCAGCGTGCTGCCGGCTGGTAGCGCGGCGAGCGCGTCGGCGGCTTTCGCGTATGGCTCGACGCTGATGCCGTCGCGCGCGAGCACGTCGGCGAGCGCCGGCGACACTTTGCCGTCGGCGATAAAGAGGGACACGCGATCCACGCCGATCAGCGCGTGCGCGACGAACACCGGGTTGTAACTGACGTCGGCGCCGCGCAGGTTCAGCAGCCAGGCGAGGTCGTCGAGCGTCGAGATGAAGTGCCACTGCGCGCCATTGTCGGCCATCGCGCGACGCACCTGCGCGAGCTTGTCCGCGCGCGCCACGCCCGCTTGCGGCGCAGCGTGCTCGAAGACGGCGTCGGCAGGCAGCGCCGGGCGCTGCGCCCAGATCGCCTCGAACAGGTCGATGTCGGTGCGCAGTTGCACGCCGCGCGCGTTCAGCGCCGCGCCCAACGCACGCGCTGCCGCGACGCCGAGCACCGCGCCATCCACCCCGACCGTGCCGCCGCTCACGACATTCTGCGCGAGCCATTCGAAATGCGGCGTCGTGAGCTGGCCGCCGGTCATCTTCATCAGCTCGACACCGGTGCCGGCGAGCTGCGCGGTTGCCTGCTCCCAGTAGCGACTGTCGGTCCAGACGCCGGCGAAATCGGCGGTGACGATCAGCGTGCCGGCCGAGCCGGTGAAGCCCGACAGCCACTGGCGGCCTTGCCAGCGCCCTGGCAGATACTCGGACAGATGCGGATCGGCCGACGGCACGAGGTAAGCGGCGATGCCTTCGCGCGCCATCGCGGCGCGCAGGCTCGCGAGGCGCTCGGGAATGGAGGAGGATTCGGGGAGTCGGGCGTTCATGGAGTTACCTGCAAGGATTCATCGACGGATTGACCGGCGCGAAAAGAGACCGACCGTCACGGCGACGGCGATCAGCGCGACGGCGGTGCATACCGGCCATTCGAGCATGTCGCCGTCACGGAAAAGACCCGTCACGTTGCCGGCCATGCGCGCGACGCTCGCGCCGAGCACGCCGGCCAACAGCGCGGCCCACCAGCGCGCGCGGCTCACCCTGCGCAGCGGGTGCAACCACCAGCCCGCGAGGCCGATCACGGCGCCGAGAACGAGAATGCCTAGCCACCCCATCAGGCGTGGGCTCCGGCTTGGGTGCCGAAACAAGGCAAGTTCAATTTCGGATTCGTCTCATAGGACGACGGAGCCGCCAAGGCTAGCATTTTGGCCTCTTTAACTATAGAAGTTCAGCACGGCGCTTTCCGCATCGCGGTTGAGTTTAGGGGTCGGGGTGTACTTAGGCAAGTTACAAGCCTGATGAAAACACCTCACGCTCCGCTCGTTGCCAGGCTGACGCAGCGCCATGCGTATCGCACTTATCGAACCCGACCTGCAACACGCCAAGCTGGTCGACCGGCTCATTTTCGCCGGCGGCCATGTGTGCCTTCACTTCACCACCAGCGCCACCTTCCTGCAGCACGCCACTGATGAATTTTTCGATCTGCTGATCACCGAAAGCTGGGCCGGCGACCATTGCGCCGAAGACGTGATCCCGCGCGCGCGCTTAATTCTGCCAGGTCTGCCCATCATGATGCTGATTGCGGCACCGAGCGAATGCCAGATCGTCGCCGCGCTGCACGCGGGCGCCGACGACTGCCTCAGCAAACCGGTGCGCGGCCCCGAAATGCTTGCGCGAGTCGAGGCGCTGCAACGCCGCGCGGGCCTGCGGCGGCCACCCAAACGTCGGCGCGACGTGATCGGCGGCTATACCTTCGACGCGGCGAATTGCGCCGTGACCTTCCGTGAGATGACCGTCATCCTGACGCCAAAGGAATTCCGCCTCGCGCTGCTGCTGTTCAACAATCTGGCGCGACCGGTGTCGCGCGCGCATATTCTCGAAACCGTTTGGTCGCGCCGGCGCGACGTAAAGTCGCGCACCATCGACACTCACGCGTCGCGCGTGCGCGGCAAGCTGCAACTGCGTCCGGAACTTGGCTACGCGCTGACGCCGGTCTATGGTTACGGTTACCAGCTCGACGCGATTCCGCCGGAGACTCAGACAGGCGAGAGCTGAGGCATGCTGGGTATTCGGCGTGCAAGATGTGAGAATCGTGAAAACGCTATAATATAAGGCTGAACGATAGCTCCCCCAAATGCAGCTTCTAACGATCGGAATCAACCATCACACTGCGCCTGTCGCCTTGCGCGAACGCGTGGCGTTTCCGCTCGAACAGATCAAGCCCGCTCTGGATACGTTCAAAGGCATCTGGCTGGGCCGCATGGCCCCCAACGCGCCCGAAGCGGCAATTCTTTCCACCTGCAACCGCACTGAACTCTACTGCGCGACCGACGACCTCGCAGTACGCGAAGCCTCGGTCCAGTGGCTGTCGAAGTACCACAATCTCCCCATCGATGAACTCGCGCCGCACGTCTACGCGCTGCCGCAGTCCGAAGCCGTGCGGCATGCGTTCCGCGTCGCGTCGGGGCTCGATTCGATGGTGCTCGGCGAGACGCAGATCGTCGGGCAAATGAAGGACGCGGTCCGCACCGCCTCCGAAGCCGGCGCACTCGGCACCTACCTGAATCAGTTATTCCAGCGCACCTTCGCCGTCGCAAAGGAAGTGCGCAGCACTACTGAAATCGGCGCGCAGTCGGTATCGATGGCCGCCGCCGCAGTACGCCTCGCCCAACGCATTTTCGACAAGATCGCGAACCAGCGCGTGCTGTTCATCGGTGCCGGAGAAATGATCGAGCTCTGCGCGACGCATTTCGCCGCACAGCATCCGCGTGAACTCGTCGTCGCGAACCGCACGGCTGAGCGCGGCATGCGGCTCGCCGAGCGCTTCAACGGCCGCGCCATTCCGCTCTCCGAGCTGCCCTCCCGGATGCACGAGTTCGACATCATCGTGTCGTGCACGGCGTCCACGCTGCCGATCATCGGTCTCGGCGCGGTCGAGCGCGCGGTCAAGGCGCGCCGTCACCGGCCGATTTTCATGGTCGACCTCGCGGTGCCGCGCGACATCGAACCCGAAGCCGGCCAGCTCGAAGACGTGTTCCTGTACACCGTCGACGACCTCGGCGCGATCGTCCGCGAAGGCAATGCGTCGCGCCAGGCCGCGGTCGCGCAGGCCGAAGCGATCATCGAAACGCGCGTGCAGAACTTCATGCAGTGGCTCGACGCGCGCAGCATCGTGCCCGTGATCCGCCACATGCACACGCAGGCCGACACGCTGCGCCGCGCGGAAGTCGAACGCGCACAGAAAATGCTCGCGCGCGGCGACGACCCGGCTGCAGTGCTCGAGGCACTGTCGCAGTCGCTCACCAACAAGCTGATCCATGGTCCTACTCACGCGTTGAACCGCGCGAGCAGCGACAACCGTGACAAGCTGATCGAGCTGATGAGCGGATTCTACAAACACCCCGGCTCTTCCGAGCGTTAGCGGCGCAGTGCTCGCCGCACCCCGCGCGCCACCGCCGTGGCTCGCGAAGTGCTTCCGCCCCGGGCATTCGCCCGTTCCTCTCGCCGCATCCTTTCCGGAGTCCGCTCCGCTACCCGCCCGATGAAAACGAGCATGCAACGCAAGCTCGACCAGCTCACCACCCGGCTGGCCGAACTGAACGACCTGTTGAGCCGCGAGGACATCACCGCCAACCTCGACCAATACCGCAAGCTCACGCGCGAACACGCGGAGCTCGGCCCGGTCGTCGAGCATTACGGGCTGTGGCGCCAGGCGCAGAACGACGCAGCCACCGCGCAGGAATTGCTCGCCGACGTGTCGATGCGCGATTTCGCCGAAGAGGAAATCCGCGCGGCGCGCGATCGTATGGAAACGCTCGGCGTCGAACTGCAGAAAATGCTGCTGCCGAAGGACCCGAACGACGAGCGCAACATCTTCCTCGAAATCCGAGCCGGCACCGGCGGCGACGAATCCGCGCTGTTCGCTGGCGATCTGCTGCGCATGTATCTGCGCTATGCCGAGCGCAATCGTTGGCAGGTCGAGATGATGTCGGCGAGCGAATCGGATCTCGGCGGCTATCGCGAAGTCATCGTGCGAATTGCCGGCGATGCCGCGTATTCGAAGCTGAAATTCGAGTCCGGCGGGCATCGCGTGCAGCGCGTGCCGGCCACCGAAACGCAAGGCCGCATCCATACTTCGGCCTGCACGGTCGCGGTGATGCCGGAAGCGGACGAGATCGGCGAGGTCGAGATCAATCCGGCCGATCTGCGTATCGACACGTTCCGCGCGTCGGGCGCGGGCGGCCAGCACATCAACAAGACCGACTCGGCAGTGCGCGTCACGCACTTGCCGACGGGCATCGTCGTCGAATGTCAGGACGACCGTTCGCAGCACAAGAACAAGGACCGCGCGCTGAAAGTGCTCGCAGCGCGCATCAAGGATAAGCAAACGCACGAGCAGCAGACGAAGGAGGCGGCGACGCGTAAGAACCTGATCGGCTCGGGCGACCGCTCGGAGCGCATCCGCACCTACAACTTCCCGCAGGGGCGCCTCACCGATCACCGCATCAACCTGACGCTGTATCGCCTCGACGCGATCATGGACGGCGATCTCGAAGAACTGATCGCGGCGCTCGTCAGCGAGCATCAGGCCGAGCTGTTGGCCTCGCTCGGCGACGCGGACTGACGCCCCGCCAATGACCGACGCTTCCCCAAACCCGCTAGACCCCGCCGCTCCGCCCGCGACGGCCGACGCGCTATTGCGCGCATCGCCATTGCCGCCGCTCGAAGCGCGGATTCTGCTCACCCATGTGCTCGGCTGGCGGCGCACGCAGCTGATCACTCGCGGCGAGGAGCCGCTCGAGCGGGCGAGCGTCGAGCGTTATCGCGCGCTGGAGGCGCGGCGCATGGCCGGCGAGCCGGTCGCGCAACTCATCGGCGCGCGCGAGTTCTTCGGGCTCGAATTTGAAGTCACGCCGTACGTGCTGATTCCGCGTCCCGAAACCGAGCTGCTGGTGGAGACCGCGCTCGCGGCGATCGAAACCCGGCCGCGCCCACGTGTGCTCGATCTCGGTACCGGAACCGGCGCAATCGCGGTGGCGATCGCGTCGATGCGGCCTGACGCCCAGGTCTGGGCACTCGACCGCTCGGCCGACGCGCTCGTCGTCGCCGCGCGCAACGGCGCGCGCCTGCTCGACGCGAAGCGCCCCGGCGGCGCCGTGACGTTCCTGCACAGCGACTGGTACGCCTCGCTCGACGCCGCGCCGCGCTTCGACGCGATCGTCAGCAATCCGCCGTATATCGCGAGCGGCGACCCGCATCTGGCCGAAGGCGATCTGCGCTTCGAGCCGCGCGGCGCGCTCACCGACGAGGCCGACGGCCTCAGCGCGATCCGCGCGATCGTCGCCGGTGCCCCCGAGCGTCTCGCCGCCGATGGCGCGCTTTGGATCGAACATGGCTACGACCAGGCTGAAGCCGTGCGAGCGTTGCTGAGCACGGGCGGTTTTGCCGAGGTCCGCTCGGAGCGCGATCTCGCCGGTATCGAGCGCATCAGCGGGGGCGTGTTGCGCGCCGCGGCGGCCTGAGGGCGGTCGCCGAGGCTAAAACCCCAGGCGCGACGCGGCTGCGGCCGCCCGTAGCGAAATCCGCTATCATTTCAGCCTATTCCCATCCTTTATCGGAACCGCAAGGTCAGTCATGGATACGCAACAACGCATCAAGCAAATCGTCGACGGCAACAACGTCGTTCTCTTCATGAAGGGCACGGCCCAGTTCCCAATGTGCGGTTTTTCCGGCCGTGCCATCCAGATCCTGAAAGCGTGCGGCGTCGGTGAAATCAAGACCGTCAACGTGCTCGAAGACGACGAAATCCGTCAGGGCATCAAGGTGTTCTCGAACTGGCCGACCATTCCGCAGTTGTACGTGAAGGGCGAATTCATCGGCGGCTCGGACATCATGATGGAGATGTACGAATCGGGCGAACTGCAGCAGCTGTTCGCCGCGGCCTGAGCGCTCTGCGCTTCGTTCGCTTTATCAGGCGCCGCAAGCCATGCAGCAAGCACGCACCGCGGCGCCCCGCCGGCTGATCGTCGCAATTACCGGCGCCACCGGCGCCATCTACGGCATCCGGCTGCTCGAGACGCTGCGGCGGCTCGGCGGCGTCGAGAGCCACCTGCTGATTTCGAGCGCGGGTTGGCTCAACATCCAGCATGAACTCCAGTTGGGCAAAGAAGACGTGCATCCGCTCGCGGATGTCGTCCATTCGGTGCGCGACGTCGGCGCGAGCATCGCGTCCGGCTCGTTCGCGACTGACGGCATGATCGTCGCGCCCTGCTCGATGAAAACGCTCGCGAGCATCGCGCACGGTTTCGCCGACAATCTGATCACCCGCGCCGCCGATGTGACACTGAAGGAGCGTCGCCGCCTCGTGCTGCTGGTGCGCGAAACGCCGTTGAACCTCGCGCATCTACGCAATATGACTGCCGTCACCGAGATGGGCGGCGTGATCTTCCCACCTCTGCCCGCGTTCTATAACCAGCCTGCTTCGATCGACGAGATGGTCGACCATACGGTCGCACGCGTGCTCGATCTGTTTGCGCTGGGACCGGCGTTGTCGCCGGCATGGCAAGGACTGCGGGACGCGCAGGATTAGACGCGGCAACGCGAATTAACAACGTTCGCGACACAATCAATTCCCCGCGAGCCCATTTATCAAGCTAGCGTGCGGACCTATATTGGTAGCAACCCAATTTCTCAGTGCCGTGCTGTCACGGCCCCATTGCAGTCATGAACCGCTTACCTTCGCTTTTCCTGTCCCACGGCTCGCCCACGTTGCCGATCGATCCTTCGATGCCGTCCGCCGAGTTCGGCGCGCTCGGCACCCAATTGCCGCGTCCCGAGGCGATTCTGATGTTGTCGGCGCACTGGGGCACCGCCCAGCCACTCGCCAGCATCGCGACGGCGCCTGAAACCATCCACGATTTTTATGGCTTTCCGCGTCAGCTCTACGAAATCCAATACCCGGCACCGGGCGCACCCGATGTCGCGCGCAGCGCCGCCGCGCTGCTCGGCGCGAGCGGCATCGTCGCGGACGTGCAGCCGCACGGGCTCGACCACGGCGCATGGGTGCCGATGCTGCTGATGTTCCCGCAGGCGGACGTGCCGGTCGCGCAACTGTCGATCCAACTGCACAAGGACGCCGCGCATCATTTCCGCGTCGGCCGGGCGCTGCGCGCGCTGAAAGACGAAGGCGTGATGGTGGTCGGCTCCGGTCAGATCACCCATAACCTGCGCGCCGCCGATTTCTCCGCTCGCCCGGAAGACGCCGATCCGCGCGTGAGCGAATTCACCGACTGGTTCGAAGACAAGCTCGTCGCGCGCGATATCGACGCGCTGCTCGACTATCGCCGCCAGGCGCCGCACGCGGTGCTGATGCATCCGACCGACGAGCATCTGTTGCCGGTGTTCGCCGCCCTCGGCGCCGCCGACGACGACTATTCGCTTGCGATCCAGTCGCTCGGCACCTACCAGCGTTCGCTCGCAATGACCAACTACGTGTTCGGCACCGCCACCGCCTGATCCGCCGCGGAACCAGCCAGCCGCAACGACCAACGAAAAAGCCCGCCTGATCATCGATCAGGCGGGCTTTTTTTCTATCGCGAAGGACCCGCTTCGAGCGGCCCCTTCGGTTGCGGCGAACGCTCAGTGCGCGCCGATACCTTCGAGCACTTCGTCGTGCACGAGCCGCTCGTCCAGATACTCCGAACGGTAGCCGCTGTTCACGCCCCAGAAGTAGAACACCAACGAGAAGGCGATCACGACGAGCATGTCCCAGCCGTACGGCAGGATGCCGAAGCCGCCGAACTCCTTGCTGCCGATCAGCGACAGGATCGCCATGATCGGAAGATACGCGACCAGCCACCAGGCTGCCTTCAGGTCACGCCCCCAGCCCTCGAAGCCCTGCTGGGCCTGGAAATAAAAGTACACCGGCAGCGCGACGACCATCAGCAGAATGATTTCGCCGGTCAGCGGCCACTTCGCCCAGTACAGGATCAGCGACGCGCAGACGAACGCGAACGGCGCAATCACCTTCATGCCGGCGATGTGCAGCGGACGCTCGAGATCGGTTGCCGCGCGGCGCAGCGCCATCAGGCTGATCGGGCCGGTCAGGTACGAGATCACCGTCGCGACCGAGATCACCGCCGCGAGCGAGCTCCAGCCGCGGAAGAAGAACAGGAAAATGAACGACACGAACAGGTTGAACCACATCGCCTGACGCGGCACGCCGTAGAACGGATGCACCTGGCCGAAAATTTTCGGCATCGTGTTGTTGCGCTCCATCGCGTAGATCATCCGCGTCGTGGTCGCCATATAGGTCGTACCGGTGCCGCTCGGGCTCACGAACGCGTCGACGTACAGCAGGAACGCCAGCCAGTTCAGGTTCAGCGCAATCGCCAGTTCCGCGAACGGCGAAGCGAAGTTGAAGTGGCTCCAGCCCTTCACCACGTCGGCCGGATTAACGGCGCCGATGTACGCGATCTGCAGCAGCACGTAGATCACGAGCGCGAGCAGGATCGAGCCGATCACCGCGAACGGCACGCTCCTGGCCGGGTTGCGCGCTTCACCGGCCAGGTTGACCGGGCTCTGGAAACCGTTGAACGCGAACACGATCCCGCTCGTCGCGACCGCAGTCAGCACCGCCGACCAGCCGTACGGCGCGAACGTGCCCGTCTGGCCGAAGTTCTCGGTGTGGACGCCGGTCATCATCAGACCGACGATCGTCGCGCCCGGAATCAGGAACTTGAAGATCGTGATCGCCGAATTGGCGCGCGCGAACAGCTTGACGCCCCAGTAGTTGAGCAGGAAGTAGATGATCACGAGGCCGGCGGACAACAACAGGCCGTTGGTGGTCAATGATCCGTCGACGAAGAGCGCATGCGCCCAAGGATAGGGCCACGTACTCATGTATTGGATCGATGCTTCGGCTTCGATCGGGATCACCGACACGATCGCGATCCAGTTGGCCCACGCGCTGATGAAACCGACCAGCGCGCCGTGCGAGTAGCGCGCATAGCGCACCATCCCGCCAGATTCCGGAAACATCGCGCCGAGTTCCGCGTAGGTCAGTGCAATCGCGAGAATCACGACCGCGCCGATGATCCATGCGCAAATTGCAGCGGGACCGGCAATCTTTGCAGCCTTCCACGCGCCGAACAGCCAGCCGGACCCGATGATCGAACCGAGACCGGTCAGCATCAGCGCGAATGGCCCGATGTTCCGTTGTATAGAACTTTTCACCTCTTCTCCTAAATCAGAACCATGTCGGCACCGCGTGACATCGCTTGTGGCGGTGGCAACGGGGTGACGCGCATGCAAGCGCGTCCAGATGCGGAACAGGTGCAACCGACGCGCGGCGCGTAGTTTAACGGTTGCACCGGGTTGCTGCAGGGAAACCGCCGGCCGACTAAGGGTTCTCCCTAGCAAAAAACCAGCCCGAGGCGCAAGCTTTGTAAGACATCTTTGCAATAATCCAGCAAAGTTTCGTGCAGACTGTTGACCTTCGTCCCAATTCGCCGTATAACGTTCCAGCAGGATTTCAAGTGGCGAGTGAAGTGGTTCTTTCGTAGTTCGCCCATCAACGGTACTCCGGTTGGTCCCATTACCCCCTTCCTTGATTTTCATGCACCCCGGGCTTCGGCCTTATTCACCATTTTTAGGAAAAAGTAATATGGAAACCGGTACCGTCAAGTGGTTCAACGACGCTAAGGGCTTTGGCTTCATCACTCCGGACGGCGGCGGTGAAGATCTGTTCGCGCATTTCTCGGAAATTCGCGTCGATGGCTTCAAGACGCTGCAAGAAAACCAGAAGGTCACGTTTGAAGTGAAGACGGGCCCGAAGGGCAAGCAAGCAGCTAACATCAAGCCGGTGTAAGCTTCTAGCTTCCTTCTGGACGCAAAAAACCCCGCCTTGGCGGGGTTTTTTTATTTATCGGCGGCAAATCCGAATCAATGGATTAAATTTGCCGCATTCGCAATTCGCGGCGGATTATTTTCCGATTATTCGCGATTATCCGAACACGCGTCGGGCATGAATACCGAGGCCGGTCGCCACGCTCGCGAGACGATCGCCGAACACCGCTTTCGCATCCGGAAACGCCGCCGCCAGCGCGCCCGACAGAAACGCGAGGCCGGTCGAGCCGCCGGTGAAATAAATCGCGTCGAGATCGCGCGGTGCGACACCCGCCGCCTGCACCGTATCGCGCGCAGCCTGCACGATGCGTCGCGTTTCATCCTCGCCGGCTTTGACGAGTTGTGCTTCGTCGAAGGCAAGGCGCAGATCCTCTTCCACTTGCTCGAGATCGATCACGGTCTCGCCGCCCGCTGCCACGCCGATCTTCGCCTCTTCCGCGTGCGCCGCGAGCGCGTGCCCAAAACGCTGCTCGACCACGCGCATCAGCCGGTCGTGGTGCTTCGTCTCGGTGAAAAGGTGCCGCATCAGCGCGAGTTCGCTGACGCGCTTCGGCGTGTAGACGGTGTTGATCAGATGCCAGGTCGCGAGATCGAAATAAATCCGGTTCGGGATTTCGCGCCCTTGCGGATCGAGCGATTGGTAACCGAGCTCGCGCAGGATCGTCACGAGTTCGACCCGGCGGTCGAAGTCCGTACCCGCGACGTGCACACCGTGATGCGCGAGCACGTCGTCCTTGCGCTCGACGCGTTTCATCCGCTCCGGCCCCACTCGCACGAGCGAAAAGTCCGACGTACCGCCGCCGATGTCCGCCACAAGCACGAGTCCTTCGGCGCTCAGGTGCGATTCATAATCGAACGCAGCCGCGATCGGTTCATACTGAAAGTGGATGTCGCGCAAGCCGACCGTGCGCGCAGCGGCTTCGAGCTGTTGCTGCGCCATCTGGTCGGCGCGCGGATCGTCGTCGACGAAGAACACCGGGCGGCCCAGCACCGCGCGGTCGATCGCGCCGCCGGCGCTCGCTTCGGCCGCGCGCTTCAGATGGGTCAGAAACGTCGCGATCACGTCGGTGTACTTGATCGCACTGCCATCGCCGAGATCGGTCGTATTTTCGGCGAGTGGCGAGCCGAGAATGCTTTTCATCGAGCGCATCAGCCGGCCGTCGAAACCGTCGATGTAGGCGGCAAGCGCCGCGCGCCCGAATTCGGTGGTGTTTTCGTCGGTATTGAAGAAGACCGCGGTGGGTAGCGTCGTGTACGCGCCTTCGACCGGCGCCAGCTTTAGCTGCGGGCCGCTCGGAATCGCCACGGCCGAATTGGAAGTACCGAAGTCAATCGCGCAATAGTTCATGGCAGGAATGGCCGCTCACGGCTGGCGCGCACAGAAAGGGGAGCGGCTTTGTATCACGAAAACTCCGGCAGCATCAACTGAAGCTGACGGGACCGCGGCAAGATCGCGTGAAATCGTGGCGCGGAACGAATCTTGCTGCGTCCGACCGGATACGCCGCCCCATTTCGCCATCGAGGAGACTTCGCGTCATGAGCGTGCCGCCCACCGCCGCCGTCGATGACTACCACGCCATGCTGATCGAAACCGACCTGCCGTCGCGGCTAGACCGCCTGCCGTGGGGCCGCTTTCACACGCTGATCGTAGTCGCGCTCGGCGTGACGTGGTTGCTCGACGGGCTCGAAGTGACGCTTGCCGGCGCGGTCGCGAGCGCGCTGAAAACCAGCCCGGCGCTGCGCTTTTCGAATGCCGACGTCGGCCTCGCCGGCAGCGCGTACATTGCAGGCGCGGTGCTCGGCGCGCTCGGTTTCGGCTGGCTGACCGACCGACTCGGCCGCCGCAAGCTCTTTTTCATCACGCTGACGCTTTATCTGGCCGCGACCGCGGCAACCGCGCTGTCGTGGAATCTGATGAGCTTCATGCTGTTCCGTTTCCTGACCGGTGCGGGTATCGGCGGCGAATATACGGCGATCAACTCGACGATCCAGGAATTCACGCCGGCACGCGTGCGCGGCTGGACCGACCTCGGTATCAACGGCACTTTCTGGGTTGGCGCGGGGCTCGGCGCCGCGGGCTCGCTGGTGCTGCTCGACCCGCATCTGCTGCCTTCCGACTGGGGCTGGCGCGCGTGCTTTTTCATCGGCGCGGTGCTCGCGCTCGGGATTCTGCCGATGCGCATCTGGATACCCGAAAGCCCCCGCTGGCTGCTCACGCACGGTGACGAGCGCGATGCACGGACGATCGTCGAGGGCATCGAAACGCGTTTTCGCGACGACGGCCATACGCTCGCCGACGACGGCCTCACGCGGCTGCGCCTGCGCGCTCGCGACCATACGCCGTTGCGCGAGGTGTTCCATACGCTGTTCAACTTGCACCGGCGCCGCTCGCTGGTCGGTCTCACGTTGATGACCGCGCAGGCATTCTTTTACAACGCGATCTTTTTCACCTACGCGCTGGTCCTCACCGACTTCTATCACGTGCCGGGCGGCGACATCGGCTGGTATCTGCTGCCTTTCGCGCTCGGCAATTTCCTGGGGCCGCTCGTGCTCGGGCGGCTATTCGACGTGATCGGCCGACGCAAGATGATCGCCGCGACGTACGCGATGTCGGCGATCCTGCTGACGCTGTCGGGTTATCTGTTCGAGCAGCAACTGCTGACCGTCGTCACGCAGACGGTCGCCTGGATGGTGATTTTCTTCTTCGCGTCGGCGGCCGCGAGTTCCGCGTATCTGACCGTCAGCGAATCGTTTCCGCTCGAAATCCGCGCGCTCGCGATTGCGGTTTTCTATGCGTTCGGCACCGCGCTCGGCGGCATCATCGGGCCGGCGTTTTTCGGTCGGCTGATCGACACGCATCAGCGCAGCGAAGTGTTTTCGGGCTACCTGGTGGGCTCGGGGTTGATGCTAGCGGCGGCGCTCGCCGCGGCGATCTGGGGTGTCGACGCGGAGCGCAAGTCGCTCGAGCATGTGGCGGCGCCGCTGTCGAGCGTGACGGATGAAGAGTACGGCGTGCACCGCGCCGATGAAAAACGCGCGGACCGTGCCGCGCGTACCTGACTGCCTGGCGAAGTCACGCGGCAAGCGCCGCGAGTCCGTTGCTCAGAACGCCTTCTTCCAGCCGCCGCCGTACGCGATTTCCGCGAGCGCCACGCGCTGACGCGGCGCCTTCTCGCGTTCGCGCAGGACCGGGTCCAGTTTGTCGACGTCGCCGTAATGGCCAAGCGAGATCATCGCGATCGGCTCGACGTCTTGCGGCAATTCGAAGGTGGTTCGGAACGCGTTCACGTCGAAGCCGCTCATCTGGTGCGCGGCAAGGCCGAGCGCGTGCGCCTGCAGCACCAGCGACATCGCCGCCGCGCCCGCGTCATAGAGCGCGCAGCGATTGACGTCGCCCTTGTTGGTCAAGGTGTGCGCGGTCACCGCAATCAGCACCGGCGCGGACGCATTCCAGCCCTGGTTGAACGGCACCAGCGTGGCGAAAGCCTTCTTGAACGCGACTTCATCGGCGCTGCGATCGAATACGACAAAACGCCAGGGCTGCGCGTTATACGAGGACGGCGCCCAGCGCGCCGCTTCGAGGACGGCGCGCAATTGATCGCGGCTCACCGGCTCGCTCGAATACGCGCGCGGGCTCCAGCGGCCTGCAATCAGCTCGTGAATGGCAACTTCGGTTGAGGCAGGTTTCTTGGCCATGCGCTTCTCTCGGTAGAAATTCATGATCGTCGGGCGGTTGCCCGAGGCCACATAGCATAACGGGCTTTCGATGCGCGCTCCAACTTGCAGCACGGCGCTATGCGCGCTGGCTGAAAAAGCGCGCACGGCCCGTGATGGGGCCGGGCGTCGTTGCATCACTGACGGCGAATCTGCGCGGTCCGCGAAGGCGATTCAGATTGGCTGCGGCGCCGGCACTTTGACCGGACGGTTGATGCGCAGCACGATCACCGCGGCGATCAGGCACAAGCCGCCGGAAATCATCGAGGCGACCGTATAAGTGCCGAGGCTCGCGCGCAGCATGCCCGCGCCGAGCGCCGCGAACGCCGCGCCGAGCTGGTGGCCGGCGACCACCCAACCGAACACGATCGGCGCCGATTCCTTGCCGTAGACGTCGGTGGCGAGACGCACGGTCGGCGGCACCGTGGCGATCCAGTCGAGACCGTAGAACACCGCGAACAGCGGCAACCCGAAAAAGTCGATGCCGAACGCGTGCGGCAGATACATCAGCGACAGGCCGCGCAGCCCGTAATACCAGAACAGCAGCACGCGGCTATTGAAGCGATCCGACAGCCAGCCCGACAGCGTGGTGCCGAACAGGTCGAACACGCCCATCGCCGCGAGCAGCGATGCGCCCTGCACTTCGGTCATGCCATAGTCGCCGCACATCGCGATCAGATGGGTGCCGACATAGCCATTGGTGCTCGCGCCGCAAATGAAGAAGCTGAAGAACAGCAGCCAGAAATCGCGCGTTTTGCTCGCCGACGCGAGCGTGCCGAACGCGATCGCAAGCGGGTTCTGCCTGGTGATGCTCGTGGTAATCGGCGCGTCGTGCGCTTCGCCGTATGGGCGCAGCCGCATGTCGGCCGGATGCTCGGGCAGCAGGAACGCGACGAGCGGAATCACGATGGCCGCCGCGAGCGCGACGACCCACACGACCTGGCGCCAGCCGTAATGCTCGGCGACGGCCGCGAGCAGCGGCAGGAACACCAATTGGCCGGTCGCCGAACTGGCGGTCAGGATACCCATCACTAGACCACGGCGCGTAGTGAACCAGCGCGTGACGACGGTCGCCGACAGCGACAGCGCCGCGACCCCGGTCGATCCGCCGACCATCACACCCCAGATCAGCACCATCTGCCACGGATGCGTCATCAGCGACGACAGCGCGACGCCCGCGGCCATCGTGCCGAGCGCGCTCAGCAGCGTCGGACGCACACCGAAGCGCTGCATCGCGGCGGCCGCGAATGGCCCCATCAACCCGTACAGCGCGATGTTCACGGAGATCGCGAGCGAAATCGTCGCGCGGCTCCAGCCGAATTGGTGCTCGAGCGGCACCATCATCACGCTTGGCGTCGCGCGCGTACCGGCCGCCGCGAGCAACACCAGGAACACCACGGCGACGGTCAACCAGCCATAGTGGAAACGTCCGCCTATCAGTCGCGCAGCCCAGTTCATCGGTTCTCCAATCGACGCGGCCGGAGTGGCGGCATCGTTCGTATTGTTACGGCTTCGGTAAATGACTTGTGACAGATCAGTCACAATGGTGTTGCGATGTTAGTTACTGGTCGGTAACATGTCAAGGCGTCAATTTCATTCGGGTGACTTGCCATGTCCAACAGCGAAACTCTCAAGCCCGCCGCTACTCGCTCGCGGCGTGCGCGCGGCGCACAGACCGCGGGGCCGCAGGCGCAGCAGCATCTGCTGCGCGCGGCTAGCGAGTTGTTCTATCGCGAGGGCGTGCGTACGGTCGGCGTCGATGCGGTGGTCGAGCGCGCGGGTGTGAACAAAATGAGCCTGTACCGGCAGTTTTCGTCGAAGGACGAGCTGGTGATGGCGTATCTGGAACAGAAGGACGAGCAGTTCTTCGGCTACGTCGAGAAGAGTTTCGCCAAACATCCGGGCGAGCCGGCGAAGCAGCTTCAGCAGTACTTCGACGACCTCGCGGTGCGCGCCTCGGTCGACCATTACCGCGGCTGCCCCTTCGTGAACGTGTCGGTGGAGTTTTCGGATACCGCGCATCCGGCGCGGCAGTTCGTGTTCCGCAACAAGCAGCGCTTGATGGCGCGCCTCGTCGAACTCTCGACGGCGGCCGGCGCCGACGATCCGCAAGCGCTCGCCGATGGGCTCGGCCTGCTGATCGAGGGCGTGTACGCGGCGAGCCAGACTTACGGGCCGGGCTGCGGGCCGATCCTCGCCGCGCCGCGAGTCGCCGCGGAGTTGATTGCGGCCGCTTGCGCAATGAAGCAGGCTCGCTGAGTCAGTCCGTCGGCCGGGTCCTATAGAATTGCGCGTTTCCCCGTCTCATCCTTCCGCCATGCCGTTGCCCGCCGAATCCCACGATGCCGTTATCGCCACGACCCGTCACTGGCTGACCGAGGCCGTGATCGGCTTGAACCTGTGTCCGTTCGCAAAGGCCGTGCATGTGAAGGAGCAGATTCGCTATGCGGTCAGCGAAGCGGACACGCTCGAAGCGGTACTCACCGACCTGGAAGCCGAACTGCAGACGCTCGTCGCCGCCGACCCCGCCGCCATCGACACGACGCTGCTGATCCTGCCACGTGCGTTCGGCGACTTTCTCGACTTCAACGACTGCCTGTTCTTCGCCGACCGCCTGATCCAGCAACTGGGGCTCGAAGGCGTGATTCAGATCGCGAGCTTTCATCCGCACTACCAGTTCGAAGGCAGCGAGCCCGACGACATCGAAAACTACACGAACCGGGCGCCGTATCCGATCCTGCATCTGCTGCGTGAAGACAGCATCGAGCGAGCCGTGCAGGCCTTTCCCGACGCGGAAGAGATTTACGAGCGCAATCAGGAAACGCTGCGGCGCATTGGCCTCAAAGGCTGGGATGCGTTGATGAAGCGCTAGGTGAAGCGCCCGGCTGCGCCTCAGGCCGGCACGAAAAAACGCTCCTTAAGCGCATCGAGGCCGAGCGTGTCCAGCACTTCGCCGAGCCGCTCAGCCGGCCGGCGCCGCGGCAGATCCTTGTACTGCGCGATGATCAGCTCGTTTTTCATCGAGTGTTCCCAGCCGACCAGCTCGGTCACACTGACCTGATAGCCATGCGCTTCGAGCTGCAGGCAGCGCAGCACGTTCGTGATCTGACTGCCGAATTCGCGCGTGTGCAGCGGATGCCGCCAGATTTCCGTGAGCGCGTTCTTCAGAGCCTTCCCTTTGTTCTGCCGCAGCACGCCGGCCACCTCGGCCTGGCAGCACGGCACGACGACGATGTACTTTGCGTGCTTTTCGAGCGCGAAACGGATTGCGTCGTCGGTCGCGGTATTGCACGCGTGCAGCGCGGTCACGATGTCGATTTCGGCGGGCAACCGCGTCGAGGTAATCGACTCCGCCACCGACAAATTCAAAAACGACATCCCCTTGAAGCCGAGCCGCGCCGCCAGCTCTTCGGACTTCGTCACCAGTTCCTCGCGCGTTTCGATGCCATAAATGTGCGAAGCCCCACCAGCGGCGTCCTGAAACTCCTTGAAAAACAGGTCGTACAGGATAAAACCGAGGTATGACTTGCCCGCGCCGTGATCGACGAGCGTCAGCGAACCCTGCTGGTCCTTCAGGTCCTTGAGCAGCGGCTCGATGAACTGGAACAGGTGGTAGACCTGCTTCAGCTTGCGACGGCTGTCCTGATTCATCTTGCCGTCGCGCGTGAGGATGTGGAGTTCTTTGAGCAGTTCGACGGACTGGTTGGGACGGATTTCGTGGGTTTTGCCGGACATCGTGTGGGTCGCCATCAATTGCAGCGCGAACGTGCGACAGATGACGGAAAAAGAGAAAAGTTACTGCCAGTTTACCCAAACTGCGGCATTCCCAGCGAGCACGCCGCGCGGACCACGCGACATAGGTGCTCTGCTGGGAACACTTCCTGCTCGACAGGCGCTGCGCGGAAGTGTCTCGAGAATGGCTGAAAACAGCTTGCGCGCCGGCTGAGCCCGCGGGTGCAAGCCGTGTCGCCGAAAACAGGAGGCTGTCCGGCCGTGCGACCGGACACGCGGACCGGATGCATGTGGGGAGAGCGGTCCCGCAACGCGGGCCGAACGTTACGTAACCAGCAGCGGCCGGCTTTGCTACCGGTCGCGCGCTCGGAAGATCACCGAAGAGGCGGCAATGGATACGGTACCCAACGGAAATGTCGAACAGAAGTTTCAGGAAATGCTTGCGAAGCTCACCACCGCGCCGGCATGGTCGGAGAAACAGCAACTCGAACTGGAGATGGCACGCGATATCTCCACGGAAATGCTGCGGCTCGCCGAGGTCATGCGCGACGGCAACGTCGACCTCGAAACTTGCCTGACGATGCTCAAGTACGCCAAGGTGCTCGACTTCGTGATGACGACGCTCGCGTCGCGACGCGACATCAAGCCGCAGACGTTGCGGGTGATCTTCAAGCTCGCCGGGCTGAAGGTCGATGAGGCGTATCCGGGTTAGCGCGTCGGCATGTTGGTTAGGATGGCTTGGTATCGCGTTTCGCGTGTGACCAAAAGACTGCTGCAACACAACCGCGCGCGGGCGGCTAGATGCCGCTCGCGACGCGGGCTTCCACACTCCCCTTGCACGGGTATCTCAAGCGCGCGGCGCCTCGGCGGGCGGCGTTCCCTCATGAAATAGCGTCTTCAGCTGCGCGCGCAGCTCCGGCGAATCCGCGTGCTTGTGAACGGTGACGGCATGCTGGACCGCGGCTTCGAGCAGTTCGCTGTCGCTGTCGGCGGACATCGCGACGGTGCAGTTCATTTCGCTCGGAAATTCGCGGCAGTCGATGTATTTGCGGGTCATGACAATCTCCTTGAACCAGACGATCGAGGAAGATGTGTGAAAAGTATAGGTCGCGGGCGGCGCGAGCCAAGCGGTGAACGCAGTTCGACCGCGTTCGACGGCGTTTGCCGCGCGCCGCGCGCGGTGTGACAATAACGCCCTTCGCGCCGCCCGTCCGTTCGATCGCTGGCGGCGCAGCGCCCTTTTCCCCCGCAGATCTGCCGAACCGCATGCCCTCCTCGCTCGATTCCGCCCGCGTCGCCGTAATCGGCGGCGGCCCCGCCGGCCTGATGGCCGCCGAGACGCTTGCCCGGCGCGGCGTGCAAGTCCACGTACATGACGCGATGCCGTCGGTCGGCCGCAAATTCCTGATGGCGGGCAAAGGCGGCATGAACATCACGCATTCGGAAGCGCTGGAGCCGTTTCTCGACCGCTACGGCGCGCGCCGCGACCACATCGCGCCGCTACTCGACGCGTTCGGTCCCGACGCGCTGCGCGCCTGGTTGCGCGAATTGGGTGTCGAGACGTTCGTCGGCAGTTCGGGGCGCGTGTTTCCGTCTGACATGAAGGCCGCGCCAATGCTGCGCGCGTGGCTGCATCGACTGCGCGAAGCGGGCGTGCAGTTCCACATGCGTCACAAGTGGAACGGCTGGGTCTCAGTGTCCGAAGACAACGCTGCGCACGCGCTGCGCTTCGCCACGCCCGACGGTGAGCAGACGGTGAGCTACGACGCGGTCGTGTTCGCGCTCGGCGGCGGCAGTTGGCCGCGGCTCGGCTCCGACGCCGCGTGGGTGCCGCTGATGATGTCGCGCGGCGTGCCGGTGATGCCGTTGCGCCCCGCGAACTGCGGCTTCGACGCGGACTGGAGCCCGTATCTGCGCGAGCGTTTCGCTGGTCAGCCGATCAAGACGATCGCGATTTCCTTCACCGATGTAGACGGAAAAGTCCACAATCGACAAGGTGAAACACTTCTGACCGAATCAGGCCTCGAAGGGAGTCTGATTTATGCGCTGTCGGCGCCGATCCGCGAGCGGATCCTGGCCGACGGCGAGCTCACCATCGCGCTGGATCTCGCGCCAGGCTTGCCGCTCGAGCGGGTCATCGAGGAAGTGACGCGGCCGCGCGGCTCACGCTCGATTGCGAGTCATCTGCATGGGCGGATTGGCATCGGCGGGGTCAAGCTGGCGCTGTTGCACGAGATTCTGTCGAAAGAAGTATTCGCCGATGCGCGCGGTCTCGCCCACGCGATCAAGGCGCTGCCGTTGCGACTGCTGCGCGCGCGACCGATCGACGAAGCGATCAGCACGGCGGGCGGCATCCCGTTCGAGGCGCTGGACGCACATTTGATGATCGACCGGATGCCCGGCGCATTCTGCGCGGGCGAAATGCTCGACTGGGAAGCACCGACCGGCGGTTATCTGCTGACGGCCTGTTTTGCCAGCGGGCTCGTGGCCGGCCGGGGCGCATGCGCGTATCTCGAAGCGCGCCGCGCATCGGCGTGATGCACGCACTCGCCGTCACCGCACCTTGAGCCGCCACAACGACGTGATCTCGGCCGCTCGCGCAACATACAGCGGATCGTTCTGATCACTGGCCTTCGGATGCCGTGGACGAATGTCCTCGCGTCCCACCACACTGAGCCCCGCGTGCTCGATCGCCGCCAGCAGCCATGCGCGCGTGCGCAACCCAAGATGCTCAGCGAAATCCGAAATGATGAGCCAGCCTTCGCCGCCCGGCGTCAGATGATCGGCGAGGCCGTTCAGGAAGCCAAGCAGCATGCGGCTGTCAGGATCATAGACCGCGTATTCGAGCGGCGACGCGGGCCGCGCCGGCACCCACGGCGGATTGCAGACGACGAGCGGCGCCCGACCGTCCGGAAACAGATCGGCCTGCACGATCTCGACCTGCCGGGCGTAGCCCAGGCGTGCGAGATTTTCACGCGCACACGCCAGCGCTCGCTCATCCTGATCCGTGGCGACGATCTTGCGCACGCCGCGTTTGGCCAGCAGCGCGGCCAGCACGCCAGTGCCGGTGCCGATATCGAACGCGAGATCCAGCGACGGCAGCGCGGCGCGCGCGACCAGATCGACGTACTCGCCACGCACCGGTGAGAACACGCCGTAGTGCGGATGAATGCGCTCGCCGAGCGCCGCGATCTCGACACCGTTCTTGCGCCATTCGTGCGCGCCGATCAAACCGAGCAACTCGCGCAACGACACCACCGACGCCTCGCCGGTCGCCGGTCCGTACGCTTCGGTGCAGGCCTGCCGCACGTCGGGCGCGCGGCGCAGGGAAATGCCGTAGTCGGCATCGAGCGGAATCAGAATCATGCCGAGCGTGCGGGCGCGCTGCGACTGCGCCTGCCGATGCAGGTTGAACGCGTCGAGCGGTGTCGCTCCCTGCTTGCGCGCCTTGCGTTCGAGTCGGCGCGTGACCGCCTGCAACAGTTGGCGCGCGTTCTGGAAGTCGCCGTGCCACAACAGCGCGGTGCCTTCGCAGGCGAGGCGGTAGGCCGAATCGGCGGTGGTGCGGTCGTCGGCGACGACGACGCGCTTCGGCGGCGGCACGGCCGCTTCGGAGCGCCAGCGTGCGGTGCGCGGGCCGTCGGCTTCGGGCCAGGTGAGAGTTGCGGGGTTGGTCATGGTGCAATGGAGTCGATGTGACGTCGCCGGCGACGTGGACCGCGGCAGCGGACCGGAACGTCTGTCGGCTACCCGCCATCCCGGGCGACGCCCGAATAGTACCGTACCGCCGCCGTGCGGCTTCGCGACTCCGCATGGATTGGTGACGATGATCAGGTAAATTTAGACGCGCCAAATGTAGACGATTAAGTCCATGATCGACAAGGTGAAAGAGTTATCGTGATTTTTGGGCCGTCAGGCGGCGCACCTCAAGCCATGGGCGCACTTTAGCGGGTCAATTGCAGACCAAAAAGTCTACGATCGACAAGGTGAAAGAAATATTGTGATTTTTGAGCCATTCAGTGACTCACCTCAAACGGGGAGCCGCCGAAGTTCGGCGACCAAATACTAAAAAGTCCACGATCGACAAGGTGAAGGAGATAGCGTGATGTTTGAGCCATCGAACGGCGCACCTTGGCCCGCGCTGCATTTAGGCCCGCCGATTACAGATTAAAAAGTCTACTATGGACAAGGTGAAAGAGATATCGTGATTTCTGAGCTACCCAGCGGCTCACCTCACACCGCATCCAACGTCTTTCCGGCATGGGCTAAAGACGAAAAAAGCACCGTCGAAATCCGACCGCGCTCGTGGTGACCCGTGTTGGCTACAGCAAAAAGCGCCGACGCCAGCACGAATGGAACCGACGTTCCGTCGGCGCCGTCGGCCGATCACACGGTCAGCACCGAGTTGTAAGTGATACCCGCGGCCTACCGCGTTGTTCAGCGTAATGTCGTTGGTGTTGACCACGAACATCGGTCCCGGCACGATGTGCCGCCTGGCTGGACGCGTCGCCAGCCAACCGCGAAGCGTTGAGCACACTGCTCGCATACGAGACGACCGTGTGGCAATACACGCGTGGCGTGCCGGACACGGCATCGGTCCTGCCGGACGGCTACTCGCTCGACGACTTCTCCCTGCGTCCCCCGGCGCGACCGAGGTCCAGCTCGATCTGTTCCGCGACCATCGCCACAATGTCGCTCTGTACCCGGCGTTTCAGGAGTACTTCCGCACCTACCGACCGCCTCTGCTGGCGGTGCGGGGCAAGAACGACCCGTTCTCGTCATCGATCTTGACCTGTCTGAGGCGGATGCCGCTACGGGCATCTCACGCTATGGCACACCCGAGGAAATCGCGGAGCCGATGGCTTTCGTCAAATCGCCGGCAGCACGCAGCACGCTGGACAGGCTCGACGCTGCGGATGGACGGCGGCGAGGTCAAATCGGTCTAGCTCGGCGACTCGACTGCCGAAAAAAGAAAACCCCGCCGAAGCGTGTGCTTCGACGGGGTTTTCAAGCATTTCCAGTTACTGCTGATAAAGCAATCTGGTGCCGGCTGCAGGACTCGAACCCGCCACCTCATGATTACAAGTCAAGCGCTCTACCTGATGAGCTAAGCCGGCATGAGGCCGTGATTCTACTTCATTTCACGATCTTAAGGCGAGCCCTTCCGCCACCTTTCGAGCCATCGTCGTCGGGTTGCGGCTTGTCGTCGGCGTCGCTGGCCTCGGCCGGGTCGACCGGCGCCGTTTCGACGGCGCGCGGCGCCGCCGGCGTGTCCGCTTCGTCCGCGGCATCCGCGCCCGAATCCTGAGCCTCGCCGCCCGCCGATTCGACCGGGAACGCCATACCTTGGCCGTTCTCGCGCGCGTAGATCGCCAGAATATTGGCGACCGGCACTTCGATCTTGTGCGACTTGCCGGAAAAGCGCGCGTTGAACTCGATCCACTCGTTGCCCATCTGCAACTGGCTGGTCGCCTCGAAGCTGATGTTCAACACGATCTCGTTGTCTCGCACGAACTGACGCGGCACGCGCGTCTGATTGTCGACGCGGACCGCGATGTGCGGTGTGTAGCCGTTATCCGTGCACCACTCATAAAGCGCGCGCAGCAGATAAGGCTTCGTGGAAATCTCTTGCATCAACAGTCCTCTTGCGGGCACGGGCGCGCATCGAAGCGATGCGGCGCCCGCACACCAAAGCCAAACTCAACGACGCATCACCTTTTCCGACGGCGTCAGCGCTTCGATATAAGCCGGGCGGCTGAAAATGCGCTCGGCGTACTTCATCAGCGGCGCGGCGTTCTTCGACAGCTCGATACCGTAGTGGTCGAGGCGCCACAAGAGCGGTGCGATCGCGACGTCGAGCATCGAGAACTCTTCGCCGAGCATGTACTTGTTCTTCAGGAAGATCGGCGCGAGTTGCGTCAGGCGATCGCGGATCGCGAGGCGCGCCTTCTCGTGATTCTTCTCCGCTGCCTTGCCCTTCTCGTTTTCGAGCGTGCCGACGTGGACGAACAGCTCTTTCTCGAAGTTGAGCAGGAACAGGCGGGCACGCGCGCGCTGCACCGGATCGGCCGGCATCAGCTGCGGGTGCGGGAAGCGCTCGTCGATGTACTCGTTGATGATGTTCGATTCGTACAGAATCAGGTCCCGTTCGACGAGAATCGGCACCTGACCATACGGATTCATCACGGCGATGTCTTCCGGCTTGTTGAACAGGTCGACGTCGCGGATCTCGAAGTCCATGCCCTTTTCGAACAACACCAGCCGGCAACGCTGGGAGAACGGGCAAGTAGTGCCGGAATACAGAACCATCATGTTTACGTTTCCTCAAAAAGCTGAAGGGCCAGCGCACGGAAAAACCGTTCAGCAGGTCTTTCCTGGCGCCGGCCCCACGCCGTGTAGCGGCGTGATTATTTGATATGTTTCCAGTACGCGGCGTTCAGTCGCCAGGCGAAAAAGCTCAGGATACCGAGGAACAACACCACCCACACGCCAAGTTGCTTGCGGGTTTGCTGCGTCGGTTCGGACATCCATGACAGGTACGACACGAGGTCGGCCACAGCAGAATCATAATCTACCGGCGACATCGTCCCCGGAGTGAGTTGCTGGAAACCGCGGAATTTGTGTACCTTTTCGCCGGTTTTTTCGTCGGTTTCATCGCCGAATTTCGCCGCCCGCTGCCCCTGAAGCTGCCACAGCACGTGAGGCATGCTCACGTTTTCGTACACCAGATTGTTCCAGCCAGTCGGCCGCGTATCGTCGCGGTAAAAACTACGCAGATACGTGTACAGCCAGTCCGTGCCGCGCGCCCGCGCCTCCACCGACAAATCCGGCGGCGTCGCCCCGAACCACGATTTCGCGTCGTCCGGGCGCATCGCCACGGTCATCGTGTTGCCGACCTTGTCGGTGGTGAACAGCAGATTCGCCTGGACTTCGTTCGGCGTGATGCCGAGATCGGTCAGGCGGTTGTAGCGCATCAGGTTCGCGCTGTGGCAATTCAGGCAGTAGTTTACAAACAATTGCGCGCCGCGCTGCAAAGAAGCGAAATTGTTCGTGTTGTCCGGCGCACGATTGAGCGGGAAATTCTCGTCCGCGTGGACCGGAGCGGCCAACATCGCAAGCACGGTCGCGCCGACCAGCGCGCACATCGAAAGCATTTTTTTCATCTTCGTGTTCTCCTGGCTCGCGATTAGTGAGGCTTGAACCGCACCCGTTCCGGCGGCTGCTTGAACTTGCCAAGCCGCGTCCAGAAGGGCATGCCGAGGAAAAACGCGAAGTACACCAGCGCGCAGATCTGGGCGATCAGCGTTGCGGCGGGCGATGGCGGCCGCGTGCCGAGGAAGCCGAGCGTCAGGAACGCGATCACGAAGATCCCGAAGAAAAGCTTGTGGAAGAACGGCCGGTAGCGAATCGACCTGACCGGCGAGCGGTCCAGCCACGGCAGGAAGAACAGCGAAATCACCGCGCTGCCCATCACGACGACGCCCCAGAATTTCGATTCGGTGAACACCATCGCGACGATCACCAGCACCGCGAGCACTGGCAACCCGATCTTCCACCTGCCGCGCGCGCGCACGAGCGCGAGCAGCCCCAGTAGCGCAATGACGATCATCAGGACGATCTTGAATGGATCGGTGGTGGCGCGCAGCATCGCATAAAAAGCGGTAAAGTACCAAACTGGCGCAATTTCCGGCGGGGTCTGCAGCGGATTCGCCGGAACGAAGTTGTTGGCTTCAAGGAAGTACCCGCCCATTTCCGGCCCGAAGAAGATGATGGCCGCGAAAATCAGCAGGAAGATCGCCACGCCCATGAAGTCGTGCACCGAGTAGTACGGGTGGAACGGAATGCCGTCGAGGGGCACGCCATCCGGCCCCTTCTTCGCCTTGATTTCGATGCCGTCCGGGTTGTTCGAGCCGACTTCGTGCAGCGCGACGAGGTGCGCGATCACGAGGCCGACGAGGACCAGCGGAATCGCGATCACGTGGAACGCGAAGAAGCGGTTCAGCGTGACGTCGGACACGACATAGTCGCCGCGAATCCACAACGACAGATCCGGCCCGATGAACGGAATCGCCGAGAACAGGTTCACGATCACCTGCGCGCCCCAGAACGACATCTGGCCCCACGGCAGCAGGTAGCCGAAGAACGCTTCGGCCATCAGGCTCAGGAAGATCAGGCAGCCGAAAATCCACACGAGCTCGCGCGGCTTGCGGTAGGAGCCATACAAAAGCCCGCGAAACATGTGCAAATACACGACGACGAAGAACATCGACGCACCCGTCGAGTGCATGTAGCGGATCAGCCAACCCCACGGCACCTCGCGCATGATGTACTCGACCGACGCGAACGCCATCGTCGCATCGGGCTTGTAGTTCATCGTCAGCCAAATGCCGGTGACGATCTGGTTGACCAGCACCAGCAATGCAAGCGAACCGAAGAAGTACCAGAAGTTGAAGTTCTTCGGCGCGTAGTACTCGGAAACGTGCTTCTTCCATGTGGCAGTCATCGGGAAGCGCCGGTCGATCCAACCAGCCAGCCCGGTCGTCTCTACTTCGTGTTCGCTCGCCATTACGCTTCTCCTTTTTCGTCCTTCCCGATCACAAGGGCCGTCGCCGACGTGAACATGAAGCGTGGGATGTCGAGGTTCTGCGGGGCGGGTTTGTTCTTGAAGACGCGGCCGGCCATGTCGTAGGTCGAGCCGTGGCACGGGCACAGGAAGCCGCCGGGCCAGTCGTCGGGCAGATTGGGCTGCGGGCCTTCCTGGAAGCGCGGCGTCGGCGTGCAGCCCAGATGCGTGCAAACGGCGACGGCAACCAGCAGGTGCTTGTTCTCGGCGCGTGAACGGAATTCGTTGTTGCAGTAGTCCGGCAGCGGCATCGAGAAGGGATTCTGCGTGTGAGGGTCCGCCACCTGGCTATCGGCTTTTTGAACATCGGCGAGCATGCGGTCCGTGCGGTTGATGATCCACACCGGCTTGCCACGCCAGGCGACCGTCATCATGTCGCCGGGCTTCAGACCACTGATATCGACTTCGACCGGGGCACCTGCAGCCTTGGCCTTTTCGGATGGTGCAAACGAACTAACAAAGGGTACGACAACGGCAACACCTCCTATGCCGCCTGCTACGGTCGTCGCTACCAGCCAGTTACGGCGGCTGCCATCGACGTGTTCCTCTTCTTTGTCTCGCATCACACGCCCCACTTCTGAGTTGGATTTTTCCTTCACGTCGCTTCTACCGCCGCTAGTTTGCTCGAATGGAGTCGCCATTTACAAGGGCCGATTGCCAAAAACCGTGCGAAGCCCTTGATAACTCAGGGTTTGTCCGTACCGATCGCAAACTTTTTTGTACCTCCTTTTAAGCGCCTTCTACGGTATTCGCGCCTTTTTCTTCGTTAATGCAATTCGCAATTCAAACGGGATTCGGAATGTCGATAAACAGGTGTTCGATATCGAACGATTCGGACAGATGCTTGCCCACCGCCTGCACGCCGAAACGTTCTGTCGCGTGGTGGCCGGCCGCAAGGAAGGCGACGCCGCTTTCCGCCGCCGTATGCATCACCGACTCCGATACTTCGCCGGTCACGTAGACGTCGACGCCCGCGTTGATCGCCGCGTCGAACATCCCTTGCGCGGCGCCCGTGCACCAGCCGACGCGGCGCAGCTGCATATCGGGATCGCCGAACACGAGCGGCGTGCGGCCCAGCGTTTGCTCGATTTCCGCGGTCAGGTGCGAAAGCGAGATCGGCATTGGCAACGTGGCGAGCCAGCCGAGGTCGTTGTCGCCGAAACGCGCGTCGCTGATCCAGCCCATCTTCTCGCCGATCTGCGCGTTGTTACCGAATTCGGGATGATCGTCGAGCGGCAGGTGGTAGGCGAACAGGTTCAGGTCGTTGGCGAGCAACAGCTTCAGTCGAGCGTGCTTGCGGCCGGTGATCTGCGGCGCCTCGTTGCGCCAGAAGTAGCCGTGATGGACCAGCACGGCGTCCGCGCCCCAGTCGAGCGCGGCCTCCAGGAAGGCCACCGACGCGGTCACACCGGTCGCGAGTTTGTTGATCCGGCGGCGCCCTTCGACCTGCAGTCCGTTCGGGCAATAGTCCTTGAAGCGCGCGGTTTCAAGGAGATTGTTCAAGTACAATTCAAGTTCAATCCGATCCATATAGACCTCTTGTCTTCAGATGCTTAGACGCTTTTGGCTGTTATTTGCCCAAGCGGTGACGGTGCTGTTGGCGCTGATGTTCATCATTGCGACCCTCAAACCGCAGTGGCTGCAGCGTCAAGGACAATTCGGCAGACAACTCGCCGAACCGATCGTGGCGCTGCGGGAAGTGGCGCCGGGCATCAGCAAAGGCCATGCCGAAACGTCCTATGCCGAAGCGGCGCAAAAGGCCATGCCCGCGGTCGTCAACGTGTTCTCCAGCAAGGATGGCTCGCTGCCGCCCGACCCGCGCGCCAAAGATCCGCTGTTCCGCTACTTCTTCGGCGACAGGAACAATCGCAAGCAGCAGGAGCAGCCTGCCTCGAATCTCGGCTCAGGCGTGATAGTGAGTTCGGAAGGTTACATTCTAACGAACCAGCACGTCGTAGACGGCGCCGATCAGATCGAAGTCGCGCTCGCCGACGGCCGCACCGCCAGCGCGAAGGTCATCGGCATCGACCCCGAGACCGATCTGGCGGTGCTCAAGGTCAACATGAGCAATCTGCCCACCATCACGCTCGGCCGGATGGACCAGACCCGCGTCGGCGACGTCGTGCTCGCGATCGGCAATCCGTTCGGCGTCGGGCAGACCGTGACGATGGGCATCGTCAGCGCACTGGGACGCAACCACCTTGGCATCAATACGTTCGAAAACTTCATCCAGACCGACGCCCCGATCAACCCCGGCAACTCGGGCGGTGCGCTCGTCGACGTGAACGGCAATCTGCTCGGCATCAACACCGCGATCTACTCGCGCTCGGGCGGCTCGCTCGGCATCGGCTTCGCGATTCCGGTGTCGACCGCGCGCAGCGTGCTCGAGAGCATCATCACGACCGGTACAGTCACGCGCGGTTGGATCGGTGTCGAACCGCAGGACGTGACGCCGGAAATCGCCGAGTCGTTCGGGCTCGATCAGAAGTCAGGCGCGATCGTCGCCGGGGTGCTGAAGAGCGGACCGGCCGACCGCGCGGGCATCAAGCCCGGCGACATCCTGACGAGCGTGAACGGCCAGGTGATCACCGATACCACGCGCCTGTTGAACGTGATCGCGCAGATTAAGCCGGGCACGGCGGCAAAAGTGCATCTGGTACGCAAAGGCCATCAGATCGATCTCGACGTGATGATCGGCAAACGCCCGCCGCCGCCGAAACAGCCGGAAGACGAAAACGGCGGCGATCAGCCAGACGACGAAGGTGGTTGAAGTCAAGGCCGCGACTAACGCAACGAAAAAGGGCAGTCCGTGATGGACTGCCCTTTTCATCTGACGCCTGGCACCGACTCACGGCACATCAATTAGACGGCGGCGGACTCGCATCCTCGACGACCACCGGCTGCTTGCCGACGATCAACCGCGCCGCGACGATGCCGGCTTCGTACAGCAGAATCAGCGGAACCGCGAGGATCAGCTGCGAAAACACGTCCGGCGGCGTCACGACGGCCGACACCACGAACGCGCCGACGATCACATACGGCCGGATCTCCTTCAGCTTCTTCAGGGTCACAACGTTCATCCGCACCAACAGGACGACGACGATCGGCACCTCGAACGTGACACCGAACGCGATGAACATCGTGAGCACGAAGCTCAGGTAATTGTCGATATCGGTTGTCATTTCCGCGCCGAGCGGCGCGTTGTAGTGCGCCATCACGCGGAAGATGGTTGGAAACACGACGAAATACGCGAACGCCATGCCGCACAGGAACAGCGTATAGCTGCTCGCCACGAGCGGCGCGACCAGCTTCTTCTCGTGCTGATAGAGTCCCGGCGCGACGAACGCCCAGATCTGGTACAGCACGACCGGCAGCGCGATCACGAAAGCGACCAGCATCGTCACCTTCATCGGCACGAAGAACGAGCCGGTGACGTCGGTGACGATCATCTTGCCGTCCTTCGGCAGATTCATCATCAGCGGCCGCGCGAGCAGTTTGAAGATGTCCGGCGCCCAGTACACGAGCCCGATAAACACGACGATGACGGCGAGCCCCGCACGGATGATGCGGTCACGCAGTTCGACGAGGTGGGAAATGAAGGTCTCTTCAGTGCCTTCGTTCTGGGATTGCTGGGGGTCGCTCACACCGGCCCTCGGTTAGGGATTGTCGATCTGAACATCAGAAAAACCGCGTCGGACGACGCAGGTTGGCAGGTGTGTGCCGCGCAACGCGCGCGGCGCCCGACTGCACGCGCGTGCGGCGCAGGCTCGCTCGCTTGTACCAGGTGGGGGTGGCGCTTTGCTGGACGCGCCAGTTCTTGCGTTTGGGCGCGGCGGCCGGTGTACTGACCGGCCACGAGGTAACACCGGTGCTGCCGCTGACGCCGCTGCCGGCGTCTTCGAGCGCGCCGCCGGCGATACTCGGCGACACCGACGTACCGCTCTTCCATGCCTCGTTCAGTTCATTCTCGTGCTTGCGCAGATTGTCCTGAACCGCCGTTTCGACGTTGCTCGCGGCCTTCTCGAAATCGGTCTTCATGCGCCGCAGTTCGTCGAGCTCGATTTCGCGCGTGACTTCGGCCTTCACGTCGTTGACGTACCGCTGTGCGCGGCCGAATAGCGCGCCGGCCGTGCGGGCGACACGCGGCAGGCGCTCAGGCCCGAGGACGACCAGCGCGACGACGCCGATCAGCGCCATCTTGGTTAGACCGAGGTCCAGCATGAAGTGAAATGTCCGTCAGAAACGCGGGAACGGCGCAAACGCCGCGGCTTAGCGGTAATCGCCCGATTGCTGCGTCTTTTCTTTCGCTTCGACGTCCACCGCGCCGTTGCGCGGCAACTCGCGCTGCTGCTGTTGCGCGTCGGCCGACGGCGATTCGGCTTCCTTCATGCCTTCCTTGAAGCCCTTCACCGCGCCGCCCAGATCGCTGCCGATGTTGCGCAGCTTCTTCGTGCCGAACACGAGCGCGACGATCAACAGAACGATCAACCAATGCCAAATACTCAACGAACCCATGACTACTCTCCTTAACCCCGACGCCGCATCTCGATGCGGCAAATTTGCCTAATCTGAAGCGCACGCGCTTCGTTTGCCTCTATCTCTACGTTACCGCAGGTCGCACCACCTCGCTCGCAAAGTGCGCCGCAATCTGAACCGCCGTCATTGTGGTCAGGCGATCGCGTCGACGGTATTACACAGCGGTAAAAATAACGGCGGCGCTATTGTCCTCGACCAAAACTCGCGGCGGTGTGCTCTCGCCACGCGGCGCGCATGACCCATGCGCCCGCTCAGCCCATGCGATGCCAGGGGCGCGGTCCCGCGAGAATGTGCGCGTGCAGGTGATACACCTCCTGACCACCGCCCGGACCGGTATTGATTACCGTGCGAAAGCCCGTTTCGCCGCCGCTATACGCGACCCCCAATTGCTCCGCCAGTCGAGCGGCCAACACAAGCATTCTACCAAGCAGAGGCGCGTCGCTTTCCGTGCAGTTCGACAGCGTTGCAATGTGCTTGCGAGGAATCACCAGCACATGCGTTTCGGCCGCCGGACGGATGTCGCGGAAGGCGACGAACTCGTCGTCTTCGTGGACTCTGGTCGAGGGGATTTCGCCAGCGGCGATCTTGCAGAAAAGACAGTTCGGATCGTGACTCATCGTATTCCTGACGCGGTATGACTTAGGCGAGCGAAGCCGCACGCGACGAGGTTCGACCCGAATGCCGGTCCGCGCGTGCGGACGGCCTAGCGTTCAGACCCAGCCGGCCGGATTCGCGAATGGCTTGTTATCGTACAGATACAGCCAGCCTTTGATAATACGGTACAACATCCATATGCTGACCGCCCACAGCACCGGGATGCCGATCACGACGACCAACAGCAATGCGCCGATCGCATAACCGACGAGGCCCATCCAGAACGTGCGAATCTGCCATTCGAAATGCGCTTCGTACGGCGTGCCGGCCACGTCGGCCCGTTTCACGTAGTTGATGATGATCGCGACCAGAACGGTGAGCCCACCGGTCAGCCAATGAACCGCATACAGCGCGTACAGCACGTGCGTGAGCGTGCGCAGGCTGCGCTCCCGCTCAGGTTCCATCGCGTGGCGGTAGACCGGCGGCGGATAGCTTCCTTGCGGCTGTTCCATGCTTGCGTCCTCACGAAGGTGCGGTTACCGCTATATAGGTGCCAGCGCGCGCGACTTCAAGCGGAAATGCCAGATTTCCGCTCCGGCTGCTCAGTCGCCGTTTTCCTCACGCTCGCGGCTCTTGCGCAGCGCCTTTTCCTCGATGCCCGACAGGCCTTCGCGACGCTCGAGTTCGGCGATCACGTCGGCGGGGCTCAGATTGAAATGCGACAACATCACGAGGCAGTGGAACCACAGGTCCGCGACCTCGCCGACCAGCGCCTTCGGCACGCCGCCGTGGCGCGCGTCCTTTGCGGCCAGCACGACTTCGGTGGCTTCTTCGCCGATCTTCTTCAGAATCGCGTCGTCGCCCTTGTGGAACAGACGCGAGACGTACGAGGTGTCTGGATCGCCGCCCTTGCGGCCATCGATCACCGCCGCGAGGCGCAACAGCGTGTCGAGCGTGGAAGCCTCAGCGGGCGACGGGTTTTGCGTGGATTGCGTCATTTGTAGATGTGTTCGGGGTCTTTCAGCACGGGATCGACGGCCTGCCAGTCGCCGTCGTCCACCGAGCCTTCGAATTTCTGGAAAAAGCACGAGTGGCGGCCGGTGTGGCATGCGATGCCCGACACCTGCTCGACTTTCAGCAGCACGACGTCTTCGTCGCAATCGAGCCGCACTTCGTGCACATGCTGCACGTGCCCCGACTCTTCGCCCTTGAACCACAGGCGCTGGCGCGAGCGCGAGAAATATACCGCGCGGCCGGTCTCGACTGTCTTCGCGAGAGCCTCGCGGTTCATCCACGCGAACATCAGCACGTCGTTCGTCGACGCTTCCTGCGCGATCACCGGCACGAGGCCGTTCGCGTCCCACTTGACCTTGTCGAGCCAGTTCACTGCCGAAGGATTCGTCACGTCACAACCTCACCGAAATGCCCTGGTCGGCCATGAAGCGCTTGGCCTCGCCGACCGTGTGTTCGCCATAGTGGAAGATGCTCGCGGCCAGCACCGCGTCCGCGTGACCGCTTTTGATGCCGTCGGCGAGATGCTGCAGATTGCCGACGCCGCCCGAGGCGATCACAGAAACCGGCACCGCGTCCGACACCGCGCGCGTCAGCGCAAGGTCGAAGCCGCTCTTGGTGCCGTCGCGATCCATGCTGGTCAGCAGGATTTCGCCCGCGCCGAGCTCGGCCATCTTGCGCGCCCATTCCACCGCGTCGAGACCGGTGGACTTGCGTCCGCCGTGCGTGAACACTTCCCAGCGCGGCGTTTCGCCGTCGGCAGACACGCGCTTCGCGTCGATCGCGACGACGATGCATTGCGAGCCGTATTTGTCGGTCGCGTCCTTCACGAGCTGCGGATTCGCGACCGCCGACGAGTTCATGCTGATCTTGTCCGCGCCCGCGTTCAGCAGGCGCCGCACGTCTTCGACCGCGCGCACGCCGCCGCCGACCGTCAGCGGAATGAACACCTGCGAGGCGACTGCCTCGATGATCGGCAGGATCAGGTCGCGCTGATCCGAGGTCGCGGTGATATCGAGGAACGTCAGTTCGTCGGCGCCCTGATCGTCGTAACGGCGCGCGATTTCGACCGGGTCGCCCGCGTCGCGCAGTTCGACGAAGTTGACGCCCTTGACCACGCGGCCCGCGGTGACGTCGAGACAAGGGATGATGCGTTTAGCTAGAGCCATGATCGTGCAATTCTGCCAATACCGCTGATGGGGCCGCTCGCTTGCGGGCAAGCGGCACGGTGCCGGCGCGAGCGGTTGCGTCGCGCCGCGAGTGAAGTGCTGGCCGCAGGCCGCCGAGGTTCCGGTTGCGTGATCGTGCGAAGCGCGCTACCCGGCAAGCCATCGGTCGAGCGAGTGCCGCAAGCCGAGGTGAGTGCCACGCCGGCACACGGCGCAAGCTTCCCGGCAAGCGCGGCCGACGCCGCGCTTAAGCGTCGTCCGCTTCGCGCAGCTTGTCCGCGAGCGTTTGCGCGGCCGCGAAGTCGAGGTCGCCCGAATAGATCGCGCGGCCGCAGATCACGCCTTCGATGCCCTCGCCTTCGACTTCGCACAGCGATTCGATGTCCGCGAGGTTCGACAGACCGCCGCTCGCGATCACCGGAATCTTGACCGCGCGCGCAAGGCGCACCGTCGCTTCGATGTTGATGCCTTGCAGCATGCCGTCGCGGCCGATGTCGGTGTAGATGATCGACTCGCAGCCGTAGTCCTCGAACTTGCGCGCGAGGTCGGCCACTTCGTGACCGGTCAGCTTGCTCCAGCCGTCGGTGGCGACCTTGCCGTCTTTCGCGTCGAGACCGACGATGATGTGGCCGCCGAAGGCGGTGCACGCGTCCTGCAGGAAGCCGGGGTTCTTCACCGCCGCGGTGCCGATGATCACGTACGACAAACCGTCGTCCAGATAGCGCTCGATCGTGTTCAGGTCGCGGATGCCACCGCCGAGCTGAACCGGAATCTCACCGCCCACTTCGTCGATGATCGCCCGGATTGCATCGCCGTTCTTGGGCTTGCCGGCGAACGCGCCATTCAGATCGACGAGATGCAGACGACGCGCGCCGCGGTCGACCCAATGTCGGGCCATTGCCGCCGGTTCCTCGGAGAAAATCGTCGCCTGGTCCATATCGCCCTGTTTGAGGCGTACACACTGACCATCTTTCAGGTCGATGGCGGGAATCAGCAGCATAGCAATCGGGTGTTATCTGGGAGTGGATTGAAGGTCGGCGGCAGCGGCTGGCGGATCAGCCCGCCGCAATACCGTCTCGCTAGTTTAGTACAACTCTTTCGGCGCTCCAGTGGGGCGCCGGTCGGATGCGGGACCGCGGCACCGCGCGACGCACGCGCGGCAACGGGATAAAGAAAGGCGTTCACGGGTTCCAGTGCACGAAGTTGCGATACACGCGCAAACCCGCCTCGGCGCTCTTTTCGGGGTGAAACTGGGTGGCGAAAATGTTATCCCGCGCTACAGCCGAGGTAAAGGGCACGCCGTAGACCGTCTCGCCCGAAGTGTGCGTCGGGTTGTCCGGCACCACGTAGTAGCTGTGCACGAAGTAGAAGAATGCGTTGTCGGCGACGCCGTCCCACAGCGGATGCGGCTGCGCCTGACGCACGCGGTTCCAGCCCATCTGCGGGACCTTGAAGCGCGAGCCGTCGTCCTGCAGGCGGCCTTCGAGCTCGAAGCGCACCACCTTGCCGGGCAACAGGCCCAGCCCCGGCGTGTCGCCCTCTGCGCTCCAGTCGAACAGCATCTGCTCGCCGACGCACACGCCCATCAGCGGCTTGCTGCGCGACGCCTCGACGACCGCTTCCTGCAAACCGGACGCGCCGAGACTGCGCATGCAGTCGGGCATCGCGCCCTGGCCGGGCAGCACCACGCGGTCGGCCGCACGGATCGCTTCCGGACGATCGACGATCGCCACGTCCGCTTCCGGCGCCGCTTTGCGCAGTGCCTGGGCAACCGAGCGCAGGTTGCCCATTCCGTAATCCACAATCGCTATCGAAGTTTTCATTTCAAGTTGGGCCGCTCTGCCCTCGATCCATCGATGCCGCCGCGCGGCGTCGAACGACGTGCCGGCAAATGCGGTCCTGCCCGATGAGTCGCGTGAAGGTGAGTGGCCTGAATACGTTGGGGGCGGTGAAACCCTGTGTTAAAGCCTGCTACGGCCGTTCGGTCAGAGACTGCCCTTGGTCGACGGAATCTGTCCGGCCGCACGCTCGTCGAGTTCGACGGCCATGCGCAGCGCGCGCCCGAACGCCTTGAACACCGTTTCGAGCTGGTGGTGAGCGTTGATGCCGCGCAGATTGTCGACATGCAGCGTCACGCCGGCATGGTTCACGAAGCCGCGGAAGAATTCGATCGACAGGTCGACGTCGAACGTGCCGATGCGCGCGCGCGTGAACGGCACGTGGAATTCGAGGCCCGGACGGCCGGAAAAATCGATCACGACGCGCGACAGCGCTTCGTCGAGCGGCACATAGGAATGACCGTAGCGGCGGATGCCCTTGCGATCGCCGATCGCCTTCGCGACGGCCTGGCCGAGTGTGATACCGGTGTCTTCGACCGTGTGGTGGTCGTCGATATGCAGGTCGCCATGCGCTTCGATCTCGAGGTCGAACAGCCCGTGGCGGGCGATCTGGTCGAGCATGTGGTCCAGGAACGGCACACCGGTGGCCAGCTTCTGCTGGCCGGTGCCGTCCAGGTTGATCTTCACACGGATCTGCGTTTCGCTGGTGTTGCGAACGACTTCCGCAAGGCGCATGGCAATTCCTCGAATCTGGCTTAAAAGCGCTAGTAATGTGGGGTGGACTAATGGCGGGCTGCTCAGTGCAGCCGTTCAATGCAGCGGCTCGGTGCCGCCGCTCAATGCGGCGGATTACCGCAACACGAGTTTCAGGCCGGCGAGCAACTGCGCGTTCTCGTTCGGCGAACCGACGGTCAAACGCACGCAGTTGACCAGCAATGGGTGCATTTTACTCACGTTTTTGATCAGAATACGCGCCGTTAGCAGGGTTTCGAACAATACCGACGCATCGGGCACCCGCACGAGCAGGAAGTTGCCCGCGCTGGCGAACACCTGGGCGTCCGGCAGCGCGGCCACCGCCTGCGCGAGCTTCTCGCGTTCGTCGCGCAATTGCGCGGCCTGGGCGTCGAGCACGCCGATGTGGTCGAGCAGGAAATCGGCGGCGGCCTGCGTCAGCACGTTGGTGTTGTACGGCGGGCGCACCTTGTCGAATTCGGTGAGCCACGCGGGCTTGCCGACCAGATAACCGAGGCGGATCCCGGCGAGGCCCAGCTTCGACACCGTGCGCATCACGACGACGTTGTCGAACTGGTCGGCGCGCGGCAGCCAGCTCTTCTGCGCGAACGGCTGATACGCCTCGTCGATCACGACGAGGCTCTTGCCCGCCGCGGCGATGATGCGCTCGATTGCGGCGTCATCGAACAGCGTGCCGGTCGGGTTGTTCGGATACGCGAGATAGATCAGCGCCGGTTCGTGCTCGGCGATCGCCGCGAGCATCGCGTCGGTATCGAGCGTGAAATCGGCTTTCAGCGGCACGCCGACGAATTCGAGATGCGCCAGCTTGGCCGACATCTGATACATGACGAAGCCCGGCACCGGCGCGAGCACCTTCGCGCCCGGCTTCGCGCACGCGACCGACATAATGCTGATGATTTCATCCGAGCCATTGCCAAGCAGCACGTCGCAGCCCGCCGGCACGCCCATCACGTGACGGATGCGCTCGATCAGTTGCTCGGGACGCGGCGCCGGATACCGGTTCAACGCGACGCCGGCCAGACGCTCGCCGAGATGGGCGGCAAGTTCCGGCGGCAGCGGGAACGGGTTTTCCATCGCGTCGAGCTTGATGAAACCGGTGGCGTCCGGAACCGGATAGCTCGTCATTGCGAGCACGTCGCTGCGGATGATGTCTTGAGGTGTCGTCATAGCTTCGGGGCCGGGCCAGGCGAAGACTGCCATGTCGGCGTCGTCGGTGCAGGGCGTTCGGGTTGGTCTCTGTCGTCGTTATTGAACGGGGCGGGTGCTCGATGCGTCGCTCGCGCGGCAGTCTCCGCCCTCGCCGCTTCCGCCTCAGCCGCGTTCGTTGTTGTTCTGCCGCATCCGGAATTCGGCGCTGCGTGCGTGCGCTTGCAGACCTTCGCCATATGCAAGTTCGGCGGCGATCTCGCCGAGCGTCTGCGCGCCCTCCGCGCTGACCTCGATCAGGCTCGAGCGCTTGAAAAAATCATAAACGCCGAGTGGCGACGAGAACCGTGCGGTACGCGACGTCGGCAGCACGTGGTTCGGGCCCGCGCAGTAGTCGCCGAGGCTCTCGCTGGTGTAGCGGCCAAGGAAGATCGCACCCGCGTGGCGGATTTGCTGCGCCCACTGATGCGGCTCCAGCGCCGAAATTTCGAGGTGCTCCGGCGCAATGTCGTTGGCGATCGCGCAGGCCTCGGCCATGTCGCGCACCTTGATCAGCGCGCCGCGGTTTTCGAGCGACGTGCGGATTACCTCGTGGCGCGGCATCGTGGGCAGCAGTTCGTCGATCGCTTCCCGCACACGCGCGATGAACGCGTCGTCCGGGCACAGCAGGATCGACTGCGCGAGCTCGTCGTGCTCGGCCTGCGAGAACAGGTCCATCGCGACCCAGCGCGGATCGGTCGTGCCGTCGCACAGCACGAGAATTTCCGACGGCCCGGCGATCATGTCGATGCCGACCGTGCCGAACACGCGACGCTTCGCCGACGCGACATACGCGTTGCCGGGGCCGCAGATCTTGTCGACCGCGGGCACGGTTTGCGTGCCGTACGCGAGCGCGCCCACCGCCTGCGCGCCGCCGATCGTGAACACGCGATCGACGCCGCCCAACAGTGCCGCCGCGAGCACGAGCGGATTCTTCACACCGTCCGGCGTCGGCACGACCATCACGATTTCGCGCACGCCGGCAACCCGCGCCGGAATCGCATTCATCAGCACCGACGACGGATACGCCGCCTTGCCGCCCGGCACGTAGATGCCCGCGCGATCGAGCGGTGTGACCTTCTGGCCGAGCACGGTGCCGTCGGCTTCGGTGTACTGCCAGCTATGGCTGCCGCACTCGATCTTCTGCTTCTCGTGGTAGCCGCGCACGCGCGCCGCCGCCGCTTCCAGCGACGCACGCTGCTTCGGCTCGAGACTTTCGAGCGCCGCTTCTAGCTCCGCCATCGGCAGTTCGAGCTCGGCCACGCTTTTCGCATCGATGCGATCGAAGCGGTTCGTGTACTCGAGCACTGCGTCGTCGCTCCGCGCCTTCACGTCGTTCAGAATCTGCGCGACCGCGCGCTCGATGGCTTCGTCTTCGCTCGCCTCGAACGCGAGCACCGCATGCAGCGACTTGTTGAAGTCGCGAGCGGTGGAATCGAGTTTGCGAATCTTGGTAGACATACAGGTATCCGTTTCGGTAAGGCGCTCAGTCGCAGCGTGATCAGAGTGCCATCGTCAGTCAGGCCGCCGGGGCGCCGGTTTTCGACGACGCATTGGCAAACGCGTCGAGAATCGGCCGCAACGCGGCGCGTTTGAGCTTCAGCGCCGCCTGGTTCACCACGAGGCGCGACGAAATCTGCATGATCTCCTCCACCTCGACGAGATTGTTCGCGCGCAGCGTATTGCCCGAGCTGACCAAGTCGACGATCGCGTCGGCGAGGCCGACCAGCGGCGCCAGTTCCATTGAACCGTACAACTTGATCAGATCGACGTGAACGCCCTTGGCGGCAAAATGCTCACGTGCGGTTTCAACGTACTTGGTCGCGACACGCAGACGCGCGCCCTGGCGCACCGCGTTCGCATAATCGAAACCCGCCGCGACCGCGACCGACATCCGGCAACGCGCGATGTCCAGGTCGACCGGCTGATACAGGCCGCTGCCGCCATGCTCGAGCAGCACGTCCTTGCCGGCCACGCCGAAGTCGGCCGCGCCGTACTCGACATAGGTCGGCACGTCGGTCGCTCGCACGATGATCACGCGCAGGTTCGCGTCGGTGGTCGGCAGGATCAGCTTGCGCGAACTCTCGGGATCTTCGGCGACTTCGATGCCGGCCGCCGCGAGCAGCGGCAGCGTTTCCTCGAAGATACGCCCTTTCGACAACGCGAGCGTGAGCGGCGCGCTCACCGCCGGCGACGACGACGTTTGCGGCATCGAACTCATGCCTGACTCCCGGATACGCGGCGCACCTTCGCACCGATCGCGTTGAGCTTCGCTTCCATGCGGTCGTAGCCGCGATCGAGGTGATAGATACGGTCGATCAGCGTCTCGCCCTCGGCGCGCAGCGCGGCGATCACGAGACTCGCGGACGCGCGCAGATCGGTGGCCATCACCTTCGCGCCGGACAGTTTCTCGACGCCGGTCACGAGCGCTGTGTTGCCGTCGATCGTGATGCTCGCACCGAGGCGGTTCAGCTCCTGCACGTGCATGAAGCGATTTTCGAAGATCGTCTCGACGACCTGCGACGTACCGTCGGCGATCGTGTTGAGCGCCATGAACTGCGCCTGCATGTCGGTCGGGAATGCCGGGTATTCGGAGGTGCGGAACGTGACCGCGCTCGGGCGCTTGTCCATGCGCACGCGCATCCAGTCGTCGCCTTCCTCGACCGTCACGCCCGCTTCGCGCAGCTTTTCGGTGACGGCTTCGAGCAGCAGCGGACGCATCTTGCGCAGCGTGACGTCGCCGCCTGCCGCCGCGACCGCGCACAGGAAGGTGCCCGCTTCGATGCGGTCCGGAATGACCGTGTGCTTCGCACCGTGCAGCTTGTCGACGCCCTGGATCACGAGCCGATCCGTGCCGATGCCTTCGATCTTCGCGCCCATCGCGACGAGCAGATGCGCGAGGTCGACCACTTCGGGTTCACGCGCGGCGTTCTCGATGATCGTTTCGCCTTCCGCGAGCACCGCCGCCATCAACAGGTTCTCGGTACCGGTCACGGTGATCATGTCGGTGACGATGCGCGCGCCCTTCAGACGCTTCGCTCGCGCTTCGATGAAGCCGTGCTCGATCGTGATCTCGGCGCCCATCGCCTGCAAACCCTTGATGTGCTGATCGACCGGACGCGCGCCGATCGCGCAGCCGCCGGGCAGCGACACGCGCGCATGACCGAAGCGCGCGACGAGCGGACCGAGCACGAGGATCGACGCGCGCATCGTCTTCACCATCTCGTACGGCGCGACGAGGTTGTCGACCTTCGACGCGTCGAGCGCGACGCGCCCTTCGCCCGCCTCGATACGCACGCCCATCTGGCCGAGCAGCTTGAGCATCGTGCGCACGTCCTGCAGATCGGGCACGTTCTCCAGATGCACCGGATCGGCGGTCAACAGACCCGCGCACAGGATCGGCAATGCCGCGTTCTTCGCACCCGAGACGACAACTTCACCGGAGAGCGGGTAGCCACCTTCAATGATGAGTTTATCCATGCCTGTCGGTTCCTGATCGGCCCGGTTCGCGCCCGGACCTGCTTTGTCTGTGTTCGGCGCGCCGCTAGCTGCGTCGCGCCCTTCGTGAGTAACTCGCACTAAATTTCCAGATTACGCGTTCTGCCATTCGGCGGGCGTCAGCGTCTTCATGCTGAGCGCGTGGATTTCTTCGCGCATGCGCTCGCCGAGCGCCGCATACACGAGTTGGTGACGTTGGATCAGGCGCTTGCCTTCGAAGCTCGGCGAGACGATCGTCGCAAAGAAATGCTGACCGTCGCCTTCGACTTCGAGATGCTCGCACGCGAGTCCAGCTGCAATGTACTGTTTGACCTGTTCGGGAGTCGGCAACATGAGAGAAGCTCCTCGTCAGTGGCGCAGCTTGTAGCCGGTGGCGAGCATGCGCATCGCCACGACAGCCAGCACCACGAAGAAACCGGCGACGATCGCGAGGCTCGCGAGCGGGTCGATATCCGACACGCCGAAAAAGCCATAGCGAAAGCCGTCGATCATGTAGAAAAACGGATTGAGCCGCGATACTTCGCGCCACCCGGGGGGCAGCGTATGCGTCGAGTAGAACACGCCCGACAGAAAAGTGAGCGGCATGATCAGAAAGTTCTGGAACGCGGCGAGCTGGTCGAATTTTTCGGCCCAGATGCCGGCGATCAGACCCAGCGTGCCGAGGATCGCCGCGCCGAACATCGCGAACACGATGATGTAGAGCGGCGCGGTGAACGCGAGCGGCACGAACCAGATCGTCACGATGAACACACCGAAGCCGACGCACAGCCCGCGCGCCACGGCCGCGAGCACGTAGGCCGCGAACATCTCGTAGTGCGACAGCGGCGGCAGCAGCACGAACACGAGGTTGCCGGTGATCTTCGATTGGATCAGCGACGAAGAACTGTTCGCGAACGCGTTCTGCAGCACGCTCATCATCACGAGACCCGGAATCAGGAAGCTCGTGTATTCGACGCCCGGATAGACCTCGACATGGCCGCGCAGCGCGTGGCCGAAGATGGTCAGATAAAGGAGCGCGGTGATGACCGGCGCGAGCACGGTCTGGAACGATACCTTCCAGAAACGCAACAGTTCTTTATAAAACAGCGTGCTGAATCCACTGTAGCCGCTCATGCGAGCCCCTCGATCACTTCTGGACCGTTCATCACCTGAACGAATACGTCTTCGAGGTCGGCCTTGCGGACCTCGATTTCTTCGAATGTACAACCGGCCCCGCGGCATTGCGCGAGGATGCGCTCGACGTCGTCGTAGCTCGTCAGGCGCAGCAGGTGCTGGCGACCATTGCCGTTGCCCGCGCCGCTTTCCGCCTCGAGCGGACGCAGATCGGCGGGCAGCACGCCCTGCGCGAAGCGCACGAACAGCTGCATGCCGGCGAAGCGCTGCAGCAGCGTGCTGGTGCGATCGAGCGCAACGACCTCGCCTCGGCGCAGCATCGCGATGCGGTCGCACAGCGATTCGGCTTCTTCCAGGTAGTGCGTGGTCAGCACGATCGTGTGGCCTTCGTGATTCAGGCGCGAGATGAACTTCCACAGCGTCTGGCGCAGTTCGACGTCGACGCCCGCGGTCGGCTCGTCGAGCACGATCACCGGCGGACGGTGCACGAGCGCCTGCGCGACCAGCACGCGGCGCTTCATGCCGCCCGACAGCGCGCGCATGTTGGCATCGGCTTTTTCGGTGAGATCGAGATTGGCCATGATCTCGTCGATCCACGCGTCGTTATTGCGCAGACCGTAGTAGCCCGACTGGATGCGCAAGGTTTCGCGCACTGTGAAGAACGGATCGAACACGAGTTCCTGCGGCACCACGCCGAGCGCGCGGCGCGCATTGCGGAAATCGTCGACCACGTCGTGACCGCGCACCGCGATGCTGCCCTCGTCGGCGCGGGCGAGACCCGCGAGTATGCTGATGAGCGTCGTCTTGCCCGCGCCGTTCGGACCGAGCAGTCCGAAGAACTCGCCTTCTTCGACCGTGAGGCTGACGCCCTTGAGCGCCTGCAAGTCCTTGTAGCGCTTCTTGACGTTACGAATTTCTATGGCTGACATGACTATGGGCCGCGTGCGTCGCGGCGCCTGAAGTAGCCCCGATGGAGCCTGGGGACGAGCAAATGCTGGAAGAAACGGAACCGGGGCCAATTAGGGGGCCAGTTCAACGCCCCAAAAAAACGTTTGATTATAGGGCAAAAACTGACACCCCCGGCCTGGCCGGAAGGAGGGAGACGGCGCTAGAGGAGCGTCAATGTCGCGCTGACGCAACCATGCTGGAGGCGACAGGAGAGAGAAGCGTATCGACGCCGTAGGCCTGCGCGAGACTGGCGAGACCAGCCGGCAGATTGACGATTTCGAACTTGCCGCCGCGCGCCGCCGCGGCCCGCACCCACGCGAGCAGGACCGCGAGCGCCGACGAATCGAATTGCGTGAGCGGCCCGCAATCGACGCCGCGCGCGCCCGCCGCAATACGTTGCAGACCCGCCGCGAGCGCGGCCTTCGCGCTCTCGTGGGTCAGCGTCGCGCCGCTGTCGAAGCGGTTCGCGACCTGGTTCAGCACGTCGCTCACGACTGCTTGCCCGCGGCGAGTTGCTGATTGCGCTGCGTGAGGAACTGGATCAGTCCGTCCACGCCCTTCTGCTGGATCTGCTCGTTGAACTGCTGCTGATACGCCTGGATCAGCCACGCGCCGAGCACGTTGAGGTCATACACGCGCCAGCCTTGCGCCGTCTTGTACAGGCGATAGTCGAGTTCGATCGGCTGGCCATTGTTCATCACGACCGAGCGCACCACCGTGTCAGTGTCGTCCGGGTTCATGCGGAACGGCTTGAACTGGATCTGCTGGTCGCGCACCTGCGCGAGCGCGCCCGAGTACGTGCGGATCAGCAGCATCTTGAACTGCTCGACCACCTGGTTCTGCTGCTCGGGCGTCGCGGTGCGCCAGTTGCGGCCCATTGCGAGCTGGGTGGTGCGGCGGAAGTCCGTGTACGGCAGGATCTTTTCGTTGACGAGCGCCGTGATGTGGGTGATGTCGCCCTGCTGGATCGACTTGTCGCCGCGAATCGCGTCCATCACCTGCTGGGTGACGGTTTTGATCAGCGCCTCGGGGGAGTTGGTGTCGACGGTTTGCGCCGATGCGCCCGCGCTGATGAATGAAAACAACACGGCAAACAACGGAATCAGGAAGAATTTTTTCATATCGAGCTTTGCCTCAAAAATAGTGCAACGGTGTGAGCGACCTTATCACGCGAGTTTGACGGCAATCCATGCGCAAACTGCGAGAGTCGTATCGATCTGTTACGGCTGCACGTTCAATGCAATCTGAACGACGGGAAGTTGAAGCGCGTGGGCGGCACCAGCTGACCGGCCGGAATCTGCGTTTCAGGGCCGCCTTTCAGGTCGAGCGGCGGGGTTTCGGTGCCCGACGCGGCCTCCGGCGCCGACGCGCCCGGCGGTGCCGACGCGCCTTGCGGTGCCGACGCGCCTTGCGGTGCCGACGCGCCTTGCGGTGCCGACGCGCCTTGCGGTGTTGCCACGGCCGCGCCGGATGCGGGAGCCGCCTTTGCCGCAGCACCCTGCGTGCCCGCGGCGGCGCCCGCCGCGCCGGTTGCAGCGCCGGCCGGCGCACCTACCGCCCCTGCGGCCGCGCCCGTCTCGCCTTCGTCGTACTTCGGCAGCGGCGCTTCCTCTTCATAGCTCGGCAGGTCCTGCGGACGCCGGCGGTTATCCGACAGCAGATACTGGCGGCGCTGCAGATACGCATTGCGCACGAACGAGTATTTGTCGAGCGCCGCGCCTTCCAGCAGGTTGCTCGCGCCGAGCAGGTTCGCGCGCGTATTGACGATGTTCAGGCCCCACAGGGCCCAGCTCAGGCCCGGCGGATCGATGTAGCTGATCGGGTTCACGTAGTAGTTGCCGAGCGAGCCGAACGCGTCTCGCACCGTGCTCGGCCCGAACAGCGGCAGCACGAGGTAAGGGCCCGCCGGCACGCCGTAGTGGCCGAGCGTCAGACCGAGGTCGTTGTCGTGCTTGGGCAGCTTCGCGAGCGTCGCGACGTCGAACAGGCCGCCGACGCCGAACAACGTGTTGATCACGATCCGCATGATGTCCGACACGCCGTCCGCGATACGCAACTGCAGCAGATTGTTCGCCGCGATATAGATGTCGCCGATGTTCGAGAAGAAGTTCGTCACGCTGTCGCGCACCGGCTGCGGCGTGACAAACACGTAGCCCTGCGCGACCGGCTTGATCGCGTACTGGTCGACCTTGTCGTTGATGGTGAAGATCGTGCGGTTCAGCCCTTCGAACGGGTCGCCCTTGGTCGGCGTCTGCACGGTCGTGCAACCGGCGAGCAGCGCAGCCGCCACGGCGACCTTGCCGAACTGTAGGACGCGCGCGCCGCTGCGCGGGGTCTGCAGTTTCGTCTGCATCGTTGTTCTCCTTATTGGCCTGACTGGCCGGCAGCGCCGGAGGCCGGCGCGCCCGGCGCCGGTGCGGGGGCGGATGCAGCGGGCTTCGCTGCGCCGGAGTCCGCGGCCTTGCTATACAGGAACTGGCCGATCAGGTTTTCCAGCACGATCGCCGATTGCGTCATCGCGATGGTATCGCCCGCCTTCAGCATTTCCGAGTCGCCGCCCGGCTCGAGCCCGATGTACTGCTCGCCGAGCAGACCCGAGGTCAGGATCTTCGCCGAAGTGTCTCTCGGAAACTCGAATTGCTTGTCGATATCGATCGTGACGAGCGCCTGGTAGGTGTTGCTATCGAAGCCGATCGACGCGACCCGGCCGACCGTCACGCCGGCGCTCTTTACAGGCGCGCGCGGCTTCAGCCCGCCGATGTTGTCGAACTTGAGCTTGACCGGGTAGGTTGCCTGGAACGACAGCGAGCTCATATTGCCGGCCTTCAGCGCAAGAAACAGCAACGCCACGAAACCCAGCACCACGAACAGGCCGACCCAGAAGTCGAGAACATTCTTTTTCATCGTCATCCCAAAGTGAATCCGCCGCGCCGCCGCCGCTTCCCGCCGTGCGCGGCGCATCGTACGCCGCTGGCAGCCGGCACGCTGCGCGGCCTTAGCTGAACATCAGTGCGGTCAACAGGAAGTCGAGCCCGAGCACCGCGAGCGACGCGTACACGACCGTGCGGGTCGTCGCGCGCGACACGCCTTCCGGCGTCGGCTTTGCCTCGTAGCCCTGAAACAGCGCGACGAAGGTCACCGCGAGACCGAACACCACGCTCTTGACGACCCCGGCGCCGACATCGCGCCACACGTCGACGCCACTTTGCATCTGCGACCAGAACGCGCCGGCATCGACGCCGATCAGCAGCACGCCCACCACGTAACCGCCCAGCACACCGACCGCGCTGAAGATCGCCGCGAGGATTGGCATCGAGATAATGCCGGCCCACAGGCGCGGCGCGATCACGACTTTGACCGGATCGACGGCCATCATTTCCATCGCGGTGAGCTGCTCGCCGGCCTTCATCAGGCCAATTTCGGCGGTCAGCGACGTGCCCGCGCGCCCGGCGAACAGCAGCGCGGTCACGACCGGCCCGAGCTCGCGCACCAGCGACAGCGCGACCAGTAACCCGAGCGCCTGCTCGGAGCCATAACGGTTCAGCGTGTAATAGCCCTGCAGCCCGAGCACGAAGCCGACGAACAGTCCCGACACCGCGATGATCACGAGCGAATAATTACCGACGAAGTGGATCTGCTTCGTGACAAGACGCGGACGGCGCAGCAGCGGGAAAATTTCGAGCACGAGCCGCAGGAAGAAGCGCGTCGCGTAGCCGGCGGTGCCGAGCCCGGTGATGACCGAGCGACCGATCGTACTGATCATGACTGGCCTCCGCCGATGCCGAAGTCCGCCGCGAGCGGCGTCTGCGCCGGATAGTGGAATCTGAACGGGCCGTCCGGCGCGCCGTCGATGAACTGCCGCACCGTCGGGTCGGTCGACGCGCGCAGCTCGTCCGGCGTGCCTTCGGCGAGCACCCCGCCGCTGGACAGGAAGTACACGTAATCGGCGATCGCGAACGATTCCGGCACATCGTGCGTGACGAGAATCGACGTCGCGCCGAGCGCCTGGTTCAGCGTGCGGATCAGATTTGCGGTGATGCCGAGCGAGATCGGGTCGAGGCCGGCGAACGGTTCGTCGTACATCATCAGTTCGGGATCGAGTGCGATCGCGCGCGCGAGCGCCACGCGCCGCGCCATGCCGCCCGAAATCTCCGACGGCAGCAAATCGCGAGCGCCGCGCAGGCCGACCGCGTTGAGCTTCATCAGCACGAGGTCGCGCAGCAGTTCTTCGGGGAGATCGGTGTGCTCGCGTAGCGAAAAGGCGACGTTCTCGAACACCGACATGTCGGTGAACAGCGCGCCGAACTGGAACAGCATGCCCATCTTGCGGCGCAGCGCGTAAAGGCCTTCGCGCGTCTGCCCGCCGATGTCCTGGCCATGGAACAGCACCTGGCCGCGTTGCGCGCGCACGAGGCCGCCGATCAACCGCAGCACCGTGGTCTTGCCGCAACCCGAGCCGCCCATGACCGCGACGACCTGACCGCGGCGAAAGCGCAGATTCAGATTCGACAGGACGAGCCGGTCGCCGTAACCGAAGTCGACGTCGCGCAGCTCGAGTATGGTCTCGGGGGAGGAAGGCACCAAACTGACAATCCTTTTACACGGAAGGCCGAATTATAGGGCCATCATGCAAAAGCTGCCTTGAGGTGCCCCGTTCCTTGACTATGCCTGACGATTATTGCGTAAACGTGTGTTGCAGCGCAGAAACCGCGGCGGCTGGGTCGGCCGCTTCGGTGACCGCGCGCACCACCGCCGCGCAGCCGACGCCGGTCGCGAGCACCTCCGGCAGCACCTGCAGATCGATCCCGCCGATCGCGACGAGCGGCACCACACCGTCGAGCAGCCGCACATAGCGTGCGAGGCGTCGCAAGCCCTGCGGCGCGGTCGGCATGACCTTGGTCGTGGTCGGGAACACCGCGCCCAATGCAATGTAACTCGGACGAAAATGCAGCGCCTTCAGCATCTCGTAGAAGCCGTGCGTGGACAAGCCCAGACGGATGCCCGCGTCGGCCAGCGCGGACAGATCCGCTGTATGAACGTCTTCCTGGCCGAGGTGCACGCCGTACGCGCCCGCCTCGAGCGCCGCCTGCCAATGATCGTTGATGAACACCTGCGCGTCGTGCGCGCGGCCGGCGACCACACAGCGGGCGATCTCGCGCTTCAGTTCGTCGGCGGGTTCGGCCGACTTGCGGCGCAACTGCACCGTCTTCACGCCGTAGCCGACCACCCGTTCGACCCAGTCCGCGGTCGGCAGTACCGGATACAGGCCGAGCTTGTCGGGGCAGCGCGGGAACGCCTTGGCGGGTGCCAGCGGCAGATCGGCAAGGCGCGGAAAGCGGCCGAGGTCGGACGGGAAAGCGTCGTCGGCGCGGGTCTCGTCGCCGTCGCGCCACGCGAGCGCGAGCACCAGCGCGTCGTGCGGATCGAAACCGCAGTCGAGGAACGCGGCCAGCGCGGGAATCCAGTCTTCCGCCAGATGGCCTTCGAGGCCGTATTTCTCACCGCCCAGATGCAGCGTCGCACGGTTTTCCGCAGCGACGATCACGCCCGCGCCCCGCGTCAGCCAGCGCGCGATCTGCTCGCCGTGCTGCTGCGCGTCGGCGATCACGATCAGGTCGCCACCGTTCGGTTCGTCCGGCGCGGTCAGGCAGATGCGCCACGGCGCGTGGGTCGGCGGCCAGTCGCCAAGCCGCGCGCGGATGCGCTCGGCGGCTTCGATGAGTTCGTCGGCCGTCGGCCAGAACAGATCGCGGTCCTTCAGCGTCAACGACTGCGTCATGCCGCACCTCCATCCTGATGCCAGAACGGCATGCCGACCACCGGCGTGCTCGCGTGCGCACTCTCGCGCTCGGCCATCGGGCCCGCGAGATACGCCTGCCGGCCCGCCTCGACGCCCAGCGCGAACGCGCGCGCCATCGCGTCGGGGTGCGTCGCCTGCGACACCGCCGTATTCAGCAGCACGCCGTCGAAGCCCCACTCCATCACCTGGGCCGCATGCGACGGCACGCCGAGCCCGGCATCGACGATCAGCGGCACGTCCGGCAGCCGCTCGCGCAATACGCGCAGCCCGTACGGATTGATCACGCCCTTGCCGGTGCCGATCGGCGCGCCCCACGGCATCAGCGCCTCGCAGCCGGCGTCGAGCAGACGGCGGCCGATCACCAGATCTTCGGTGCAGTACGGCAGCACCTTGAAGCCATCCTTGACGAGCCGCGCGGCGGCTTCGATCAGGCCGACCGGGTCGGGCTGCAGCGTGTAGTCGTCGCCGATCAGTTCGAGCTTGATCCACTCGGTCTCGAAGATTTCGCGCGCCATATGCGCGGTCGTCACCGCTTCACCGACGCTCAGGCAGCCCGCCGTATTCGGCAGCAGCGGCACGCCGTGGCGCTTGAGCAGATCGAAGAAGCCGGCTTCCGCGTTGCCCTCGTTCATCTGACGGCGCAGCGCGACGGTGACCATGCCGGGGCGCGCGGCGTCGATCGAATCGGACAGCGATTGCAGCGACGGGTAGCGCGACGTGCCGAGCAGCACGCGGCTTGCGAAAGTTTGACCGTATAGGGTCAGCGCGTCGGCGCTCTCGTGAGAAGTCATTTGCATCATCCTGGTTTGCCGTCGCGGCTAGAACCGACCGCGTGACGGCAATGGGTTTTCGGCGACGGTTGTTGCATTCGGTAAGCAGCAGGCTGGCGCGAGCGCGCTCAGCCGCCCGCGACCGGCTGCACGACGTCGAGCCGATCGCCCGTTTGCAGCGCGCGCGCCGCATGCTGCGCACGCGCGACGAAATCGCCGTTGAGCGCGACCGCGAACGGCGGACGCGCGCCAAAGGCGGCAAGCGCATCGGCGACAGTCGCGCCCTCGGGCAGCGACAACGGCTTCTGATTGATATGAATGTCCATGGTGTTCGAATACGGTTCAATCGATGGCGCAAGCGGCATCGCGTGCGGCACGTTTGCCGCTACGCTCAGGCCGGCTCATGCGCGAAATACTGTTGGAACAGCTCGCTCCAGCGTGCGTCGCGCCGCCAGCCGGCGAATGCGTCGGCGTCCCGGACGCGGCCGTCGAGCAGCGCGCTCGCGAAGCGCACGGCTTCGTCGGCGACTTCCGGCGCGATCATAAAGCCGTGCCGATACAGGCCGTTCACGCGCAACGTGCGCGCGCCGTCCCAAAGCAGCGCGGGACGGTGATCGGGCAAGGTCGGCCGGCACTGCGAATTCAGCTCGAGGATGCGCGCCTCGCCGAAGCCCGGATGCACCGAGAACGCCGCGCTCAGCAACTCGAGCGCCGAACGCACGCTGACGGGCGACATGTCCTCGCCCTCCACCTCGGTCGCGCCGATCACGTAGAGGCCGTTCTGCTTCGGCGCGATATACAGCGGGTAGCGCGGATGCAGCAGCCGCACCGGGCGAGTCAGCTGCAGGTGAGGTGCATGCACCCGCGCAACTTCACCGCGGATGCCGCGCAGCGTCGGCAGCACAGGCTTTGCGCCGAGCCCGCGGCAATCGATCGTGATACCGGCGTCGGGCAGCGACGCGTCGTCAATCGGCGTGTTCCAGTGCGTGTCGACGCCGCGCTCGGCAAGCCCCGCGGCGAGCGCGGACAGCACCTGGCGGTTGTCGAGCTGGCCCTCGCGCGGCAGTAGCCAGCCCTGACTGAAGCGGCCGGCCAACGCGGGTTCGGCGGCGCCGAGCTGCGCGCCCGAAAGCGCGACGAAGCCGCCGTCGAGCAACTCGGCCGGCGCGTTCGCGCGCACGCGGCGCTCGAACAGCGGCGCCTCCGTGCGATCCGCGTGATGCCAGACGACGAGCGTGCCGTTGCGCTGGAAAAACACCGGCTCCGGCAGTTCGGCGAGCACGCGCGGCCAATTTTCGAGCGAACTCGCACCGAGCCGCGTGATCAGCAGCTCGGCGCTGGCGGCTTCTGCCAGCGGCGCGAGCATCGCCGCGGCGACCCACGCGGCAGCTTGCGAGCCGGCGGCATCGCCGCGCTCATAGAGCGCCACGCGATGTCCGTCGCCCGCGAGGCGCCACGCGACCAGCCGGCCGCACAAACCGCCGCCGAGCACGGCGAAATCAGGTCGAGCGGAATGGCTCATCGCGCCCGCTCCGTTTGACAGCGGCGGGCGAAACCAAAGCGGCACGGCACGCCGGAGCCGGCGTGACGAAGAGAAAGATGCATGTCTGAAGAATAGGCGGTCATCGAGTCCTTTCCGTACGGCCAAAAACGCACGTACCCAGGACGAAACCGGCGGGTGAAGCCGGCCGGTCACGGCGTGTGCATGTGAGCTGCGCTCGCCGCCCGGCGGGGAATGGAAGACGGTTGCTTCCGGAAACTTCCCGCGCCGGTATTACCCGGATCGGGTGCAAAGGGTCTCTCTCAGCCTCGCCGCCCCGGCATGAAAATCATGCCGCCTGTGGGCGAAGCACCCCTGTTTCGTCGCAGGTCATTAGACCATAAAAGGCGCGGCGCCCGCAAACCAGCGGTCCGCCGTCGCTGCCGCGATTTTGATCTGGCACCGTCTAGCGAGATGGCGATGCGAAGCGGCCCGGCGCTCTGGCACAATGCCGTGACCGGTGCCGAAAAAACGCGGCGCGCGCGGCACTCGTGGCCGCATGCGTGGCGGCGGCATCCCGGCGGACGCCGGCCCCGAAAAATTAATTTTCGCTTAAGGGCGTCACGCCAGAATCGGGCGCCCGTCCGGACTCGCGTTCATCGAGCGCGAGGGCGCGATGCCCGGCCAGGTATCGCAGACCCGCCTCAGCCACGGCCTCGCAAAGGGCCGGCTGTCAGCGGGATCGCCCGACATGGGTCAACCAGATCGGACCCGTACGCCGCCGGAATGCACTTCGGGTCAGCACTTCATCAGGACGCTCATGACACCACATACTTCCGCCAGCCCCGCGCTGCCGTCCGACGAAAAGGTCTCCGCCTGGAGCCTGATCAAGCCTTACTGGGTTTCCGAGGAACGAGGCATCGCATGGGCGCTGCTCGTCGCGATCATCGTGATGAACCTGATCGTCGTCTGGATCAACGTGCGCTTGAACCGCTGGAGCGCAGACTTCTACAACGCGCTGCAGCAGAAGAACGTCCACGACTTCCCGCATCTGCTGATGATTTTTACCGGACTCGCGTTCGGCTTCATCATCCTCGCCGTGTATGGACGCTATCTGCGTCAGATGCTCGGCTTCCGCTGGCGCCAGTGGCTGACCACGCGCTACCTGAACGAGTGGCTCAACGACAGCGCGTTCTACCGCATCGAGCGCGACCGCCTCGCCGACAACCCCGACCAGCGGATCAGCGACGACCTGCAGTCGTTCGCGACCACCACGCTGTCGCTGACGCTCGATCTGCTGTCGACCGTCGTCACGCTGGTGTCGTTCATCACGATCCTGTGGACGCTCGCGGGCGCGCTGAGTATTTCGCTCGGCGGCATGCCGCTGCATATCCCCGGCTATATGGTTTGGGCCGCCGCGCTGTATGCGGTGGTCGGTTCGCTCGTTATGCAGAAGGTCGGCCATCCGCTCGTGTCGATCAACTATCAGGCGCAGAAAGTCGAGGCGGATTTCCGTTTCGGTCTGATCCGGCTGCGTGAGAACGCCGAGCAGATCGCGTTCTACAACGGCATGGAAACCGAGAAGACGAACGCGCGCACGTTGTTCGGCCGCATCCGCGACAACTGGTGGCAGGTGATGAAGTACACGAAGCGCCTGACCTTCGTGCTGAGCTTCTACGGCCAGATCGCGATCATTTTCCCGATCGTCGTCGCCGCGCCGCGCTACTTCGCGGGCGCATTCACGTTCGGCGTGCTGATGCAGATTTCGAGCGCGTTCGGCACCGTCAGCGATTCGTTCTCGTGGTTCATCAACAGTTATACGAGCCTCGTCGAATGGCGCGCGACCGTGAACCGGTTGCGCGAATTCAAGCGCGTCGTGCATTCGCCGCGTCTGAAGGAATCGGTGTCGCCGGCCACGGAACACGGCGGCATCAATCTGCATTTCGTCGACAGCAACTCGCTTACCACCGACAGCCTCACGCTCGCGCTGCCCAATGGCAACCCGCTGTCGCGCATCCGCGATATCGCGATCCGGCCGGGCTCGCGCTGGCTCGTGCGCGGTCCGTCGGGCGCCGGCAAGAGCACGCTGATGCGCGCGCTCGCGGGTCTGTGGCCATTCGGCGACGGCTCGATCGACGCGCCGGTGAACGCGCGCATGATGTTCATCCCACAGGTCAGCTACATGCCGATCGGCACGCTGAAGGCCGCGCTCGCGTATCCGTCGGCGGCGGACACCTATGGCGACGACGAATGCCGCGACGCGCTCATCACCTGCCATCTGTCGGAATACGCAGACCGTCTGCAGGAAACGGGGCATTGGACCCGCGTGCTGTCGCCGGGTGAGCAGCAGCGCTTCGCCGCCGCGCGCGTGCTGCTGCACAAGCCGGACTACCTGTTCCTCGACGAAGCGACCAGCGCGCTCGACGCGGAAAACGAGGCGCGGCTCTATCGACTGTTCACCGAGAGGCTGCCGAAGGCGGCGATCGTCAGCGTCGCGCATCGCGAATCGCTTGCTGCGTTCCATGACGAAACGCTCGACGTCGAGCGTTCGGCCGAAGCGATAGCGGCGTGAGCGACGCGCACAGCGTTCACTTCAATTAAGCGCACGACGCCGCCCCCGCGCGTCGTGCGCAACATCCGGAAAGACACGAGAAGAGTTCGGAAGCATTTGCGAAGCGCGCAAGCTGTTCCGCGCTTTGAAAATGCCCGCGAGCAGCGACGATAGTCGTACGGGCCGCGCCATGCGTCGGCCTTCGTTGACGTTAGTCACGTCTTTGATCGCAACCGCTCTCCGGACTTCTCGCCCATGTCATTCGCTCGCCGTGTTTCACCTCTGCTCCCGACTTTGCTCCCGCGCCTCGCGCTCGCCTGCGGCGCGGCGCTGCTCTTCACAAACACCGTCGACGCCGCGCAAACCGCCGAGCCGAACCAGCCTGCGGATATCTGCGCGGCGCTCACGCACATCGTCGATGCGAGCGATTTCCGGCAACTGCCGAACGAGACCGCCGCGCAACTGCCGGGCGTCTCCCATTCCGACGATTGCCGCGCTACCGCGCACGCGTACGACTGCCACTGGCGCGCGCACTGGCAAGCCGACGGCGTCATCAACGATCCGCTCGAAGAACTCGGCGCCGACATCGCCGCCTGCTTTCCGCGCGTCGTGCACGACGTCAACACACCGGTGCGCCAGCATTTCGTCGTGACCACCGACGCGCGCCGCGTGAACGTCACCGCGAGCGTGCAAGGCCAGAACGAACTGCGACTGCGCGTGACGCGCTGAGCGCGCGGCCGTCGCTGCTTTCGATGACCCAGCGAATCTTGTGACCGGGATCGGGCGCTGCCTCATGACCTCGCCGCCGACCGTGCGCGCGCCAGCCGCAACCAAGCCTTCGCGTCCGGGTCGGGTTGCCTCGCTGATAGCGCGGCGTCGCTGCGCCCTCGCCGCCTTCGCCGCGACGCTGACGCTCACGCTCGACGGCTGCGCATGGACGCTGATCCAGGCCGCCGACGCCAGCGGCTCCGTGATCCAGGCCGGCTACGCGATCGCGTCGAACTACTCGTCGCCGACCTTCGTCAACGGCCGGCCCGCCGATGTGCAGCACGTGTGCATCGAAGTGAATCCGACGGTGTCGGTCGGCGATTTCGTGCCGGCGCTGCAGCTCGCGCTCGAGCGGCGCGGCATTCGTTCGGACGTCTACAATCCGGGAACCTCGCCGGCCGGCTGCGAAGCGCGGCTCGTCTACAACGCCGCGATCGACTATGGGCGCCGCTCGTTCAGCGACGAATCCATCCAGTACCTGTCGATCATCGATCTGACACTGATCCAGAGCGGCCGCATTCTCGTCACCGCGCGCTATCAGACCGGCGGCCTGAACACCGACCGCTTCTCGTCTGCCTCGGTGAAGCTCGGCGGGTTGATCGAGCGGATGGTCGTCGATCGGACCGATTTCGCGCGTCAGGAGCAGCAACAGCAGACCCTGCAAACCTCGCAGGCCTTCCCGCCGACCCGCTGAAGACCCGCGGCTGTGCGTTCGCTTGCAGCGCCTTACACGGGAAAGGATTGGAAAGCGGTATGCGCTTTGCGCGGCCCGTGCGCATCACTAAGATGACCTGAATGAACCAGACCATCCTGATCGTCGATGACGATCCCGTTGTACGCGAGCTCGTCAGCGAATATCTGCACGGGCGCGGCTTCAACGTCTCCACCCTCGAAAATGGCTTGGCGTTGCAGCGCAGATTGCAGCAGGAGCGTCCCGCGCTCGTCGTGCTCGACATCATGATGCCGGAGCTCGATGGGATCAGCGCGCTGCGCGCGTTGCGCGTCGCCGGCGACGACATTCCCGTGATTCTGCTGACCGCGCGCGCCGATCCGATCGATCGCGTGATCGGCCTCGAACTCGGCGCCGACGACTATCTCGGCAAGCCGTTCGAACCGAGCGAGCTCGTCGCGCGGATTCGCACGGTGCTGCGGCGTCGCGGCTCGATCGCGCCAGGCGCGCCGGAGCAACGCGCGCCCTATCATTTCGGCCGCTTCGAAGTGAACTTCCCCGCGCGCGAACTGCGCCGCGACGGCGAACGCATCACGCTGCGTTCGAGCGAATTCGCGATGCTGAAGGTGTTCGTCACGCACGCGATGACCGTGCTCACACGTGCGCAGCTGCTCGAGAAACTGCACGGCAATAGCGAAGCGCATCGCAATCGCAGTCTCGACGTATCGATCTGGCGCTTGCGTCGGCTGATCGAAGTGGACCCGTCGGAACCGCGCTACGTGCAGACGGTGTGGGGACGCGGCTACGTGTTCGTGCCGGATGGCGAAATCGGCGCCGCCGAACGCGGGCTCGCGCCGCCGCCCGGCTAGCGGCGCGAGTCGATCTGATCGGAGCCAGTCGATGCGATCTGCGCGTCGCGCACTACGCGCAGCGCGCTGACGCGGCTGACGCGGCTGACGGTCAAAACGTCAGCACACTCAGAAACATCCGCTGCAGCCAGCCCATCGTCGTCGCGTCGTTGACCATGCCGAGGCCCGCCTGTTCGATGCGCGCGTTCGCGACCTTGCTCGACGCAACGTAATTGCCTGCTTCGATATCCTTGGGATTGACGATGCCCGACAACCGAAGACGGTCGCGGGTACCGCTCATCGCGATCACCTTCTCGCCCGACACGACGAGATTGCCGCCCGACACGGTGCCGATCACGGTCACGGCGAGCGTGCCCGTCATATCGCTGATGTCGCGCAGATTGCCTTGCCCCTTGTAGTCGGTGCTGGCCGAGCCGATGTTGAACAGTTTCGCGAGCCGCGCGGCGGCGTTCGTCGATTGGTCCGCGGCGGTCGCGGTGATGCTGCTCGCACGGTTCGCCGATGCGCTCGCGCTGTTGTTGCCGCTATACGATTCGGACAGCCGGATCGTCAGCACGTCGCCGATATGCTGCGCGCGCGGCGTCTCATACAGCAGCAGCGGCGCACCGGCCTGATAGATCGCGCCTTGCGTGTTGACGTTCAGCGGCGCGGACGCGAGCGGCGGCGCCATCGGCGTTTCGACGATCGACCTGGTCTGCGTGCTCGAACAGGCCGCGAGACAGCTCGCGGCGCCGAGCACGAGGGTCAGACGTAGCGTGGTCATGCTGGCTCCGTGGCGAAAGGATGAAATGGAGTTAAAGCGTGGCGGCGCTAGCCAGACGCCATCCGCTTTCGGCGTTGGGTTCGCACCGATAATCAGGCTTGCCAGGCAATCATCAGCCCGCGTCGGCGCCGCTCGCCTGCCACTGCCGCACGACCGCTTTCATCCACGTATCCGAGCCCTTCAGCAGATACGTGAGCGTACCGTTGCGGCTGCCCGGCAGAAAGCACAGCGTGATCGAACTGACCGCGTTCTCCCATACGTACATCGGCATCGCGCCCGGCGCCGCCGCGTTGCGCGTCGCGAGACGCGGCGGCCCATAACGATCCTCGAGCGCGTCGCGCAGATCCTCCGCGGTCAGCTCGTCGATCACGAACGACATCTCGTAGAGACGCAATGCGCCTTGCCCGTCGATGCGCGTGAAGCGCATCACGTGTTCGAGCGCCGGCGCGCCATCGACCACCGCCTGCGAGACCGCCCAGCGCTGATCATCGCGATGCGCCCAGCGGCACGCGACGCTCAGGCTATCGTGCGATTTCAGCCGCATGCCGAGCGCACCTGCCTGCACGTCGGTCTCGCAGATCGGCACGCTGCCGACCGGCGTCGCGCGCACGGCCGAGCCCGCGCGGAATTCGTCGATCGTGATGCCGAGCGCGACGCCGCGAAACGAAAACGGCGCATCCGGCGAGCGCCGCCGCGTGTCGGTGACGACGCTATTCGATGCCGCGCTGGCCGCCTTCGGACTGCGCGCGACAGGCTGCGCATGCGCGGCGCACGACAGCACACCGCCGAGCAGCATCAATGCACCAACCATCCTGGTGAGCATCATGATTCAATCGATCGCGGAAGCACACATGTCGAAAGGCGTCGCCGCCGCACGGCCGACGACCGGCAGCACTTTCAGGGTCGCCGCCGTGACCCGGCATGGCAGCGCCGCGGCGCCGCAGCCGCCGAGCGGCAACAGCAGCGCGCCGGCAACGAGCCACGCCACGACGCGACGCCGATGCTCAGTAGTTCTGGATAACGGCACGCGGACCTCGCCGGTTCACGCGGTCGTGTTGACCAGGTGGCCGATGAGCCCCGTCCCCGGCGCAGGCAGTGCAGGCTGCGCGAGCGCGCTGCTTTGCTGCGATTTCGCCGCTGCACCAGTGGTGCTGGAACTGGCGGACTTCTCCGTGGCTGGTGTCTTCGCCAGCGTGGAGAACGGCGTGGAACTGAGGGTGTTGTGGATCGTCATGATGGACCTCGCGAAGGCGCGCATTGCGCGGGTGTCGGTTGAGCGCCGCGAGCCGTCATCCGAGGCAGCTGGCCTCGTTCGGCGTGCGGCGCGACTTGCTGCGGAACGAATCATCGCGCCGCGCAGGCGCCGATGATGGGCGAAGCAAAGCATGCTTTCGCGCGGTTGTTACGACCCGTTCCGTGGGCTTGCGAGGGCTTTCGAGTGCTTGCCAGGTGTTGTCATCGCGTGGCGGTCGTGCGGAGAGCAGGATCAGGCAGTGCTAAAGTAGGCGCGGAACCTTCGCTGATCCGCCCCGGCGCAAGCCCGCCAGCGCCACGTGGCGCACAGTAAGCGTTGGTAAGGAAATGCGCGGTCGCGCGTCGGGCGCGCCCGTCTAGAATTTCGCCATGAATCCACAGGTCCTTATCGTCGACGACGATCCGGTCGTACGCGATCTGCTTTGCAAGTTTCTGCAGTCGAACGGCTTCGATGCGTCCGTGCTGCATGACGGCACTCATTTGCAGCGTCGTCTCGAGCGCGAGCGGCCGTCAGTCGTCGTACTCGACATCATGATGCCGAACACCGACGGCCTGCGCGCGCTCACCGCGTTGCGCGCCGCCGGCGACGACATCCCGGTGATCTTCGTGACTGCGCGCGGCACGGTGGCCGATCGCATCGTCGGTCTCTCGCTCGGCGCGGACGACTATCTGACCAAGCCATTCGATCCGCGCGAACTGCTGGTGCGCATCCAGACCGTGCTGCGCCGGCGCGGGCCATCCACCACGAGCGCGCCGGAAGCACGCAAGCGCTATCGCTTCGGTCCGTTCGAACTGGACTTCGCGACGCGCTCGCTGACCCGCGACGACGCCAAGCTGCCGCTGCGCGACAGCGAATTCGCGCTGCTGAAGATCTTCGTCAACAACCCGTACAAGGTGCTGTCGCGCGTGCTGATTCACGATCTCGTGCATCGCGACAACCTCGCGTTCCGCGACCGCAGCCTCGACGTGCCGATCTGGCGCCTGCGCCGCGTGATCGAGGACGACCCGTCGAACCCGTGCTATGTGCAAACGGTGCGCGGCAAGGGCTATGTGTTCGTGCCCGACGCCAATGGCACCCCCTTCGAGGACGGGGCCGCCCCGAGCGCATGAGAAATCCGCTGAACACGCTGTTCGGCAGAATGGCGTTGCTGTCGGCGGCGGTGCTGTTCGCGATTCAGGCGAGCTGGTTCGTGCTGGTGACGATGCAGCCGCCGCGCCATGAGATCGACGGCTTCGCGCGCGGCATTCTGCTGGTGCTGCAGGCGATCAACGGCGAGCCGATCAAGGGCACCGCGCTCGCGCCGGCGATGCGCGTGCATCTGGTACCCACCTGGAACATGCCGACCAGCGTGCATCTGCGCGAGCCGCACGAGCATATGCTGGTCGAGTTGAGCCGGCATCTGCGCGAGAACCTGCCGGCCGGCACGCAGATCGCCGTCGACGATCTGCGTCCGCCGCAACTGTGGGTGCTGTTTCCGGGCAAGTCGAACTGGGTCGTCGTGCCGGTCGATGTCCCGCCGCCGCCGCGCTTTCTGATCGAATCGGTCTCGATGCTGGCCGCCGGGTTGATCCTGTCGTTGTTCGCGGTTTGGCAGATGCAACGGCCGTTGCTGCGCGTCGCCGATGCGTCGCGCGCATTCGGCTCGGGCGGCCGGCCTGACCCCGTGCCGGTGCAGGGCCCGCGCGAACTGCGCGATCTGATCGGCTCGTTCAACGACATGATGCGGCGCCTGAACGAAGCCGGCGACGACCAGGCGGTGATGCTCGCCGGCGTCGCGCATGATCTGAAGGCGCCGCTCACGCGCCTGAAGCTGCGCGCGAGCGTGCTGGTCGACGAAAACGAGCGTGCCGGCCTGATCCGCGACGTCGATTCGCTGACCAACATCGTCCAGCAGTTCCTCGAATTCGCGGGCCAATCGGCGGATGCCGGACCGCCGGTCGAAGTCGACGAGTTCTTGCGCGAGCAGTTTTCCTCGGGCGATTACGCGGAGGCCGCCGAACCCGCCGAAGCGGCGGACCCCGCCGAAACCCAGCTTTTCGCACTCGACTTGCGCGCTGGCCCCTCGTTCACGCTGCCGCGCACGCTGCTCGACCGGCTCGTGACGAACCTCGTCGACAACGCGCTCGAACATGGCATGCCGCCGGTGGAAATCTCAACCGCGTGCAACGACGGTCATTGGATCATCAGCGTGCGCGACCACGGCCCCGGCATTCCCGACGACCGCATCGCCGCGGCGATGAAGCCGTTCGTGCGGCTCGACGCCGCGCGCGGCGGCGAAGGCCATTGCGGCCTCGGTCTCGCGATCGTCGCGCGGCTCGCGCACCATCGCGGCGGACGCTGCCTCGTGCGCAATCATGCGCGGGGCGGGCTCGAGGTACGGATCGAATTGCCGGTGGACCCGGCGCTGACGTGAGGATGCTCGCAGGTAAGGGGACGCGGACCGGGGCACTTACCTGCCCTTACCGCATCGACTGTCGCGCGGGTCGCGGCCTTATAGTCGCCCCCGGCAACCTCGATGCCGCCCTTCTCCGTCCGCCCGCTCCTCTGGGGCGGACTTTTTTTTCGCTATCGGACGGCCGAAGCGCGTCAATGCACGAGCCGATTGCGCAGCGCGTCGACCGTCGCGGTGGAAAGACCGAGGCCTTGCGTTAAATAGTTCGCCATCGTGCCGTAGCTCGCCTGGACCTGGTCGAAGCCCGCCTGCAGATAATTCTCGTCGACGTCGAACAACGGCGCTCTCGCCGCGGCGATGGCCGCGCCTTCCTGCGCGCGCAGCGTGGTAGTTTGCGCAGCGATCGATGGCGCGAGATAGACGTTGCTCAGCAGGTAGTCCTGCATGATCACGTCGAGCGGAACGTTGGCGATGCTGAGCAGCAGCGCCGCGACCCAGCCCGCGCGGTCCTTGCCCGCACTCGAGTGGAATAGCTGCGCGCCCGTGCCGTTGGCGAGCGCGCCGAGCAACGCGCCATAGGCGGCTCGCTGCGGGCCGCCCGTCACATACGCGCGCGCCTGAGCCTGCATGAACGCGACGGCGTCGACGGGCGAATCGACCGGGGGTGTAACGAAGTCGTTCGTGCCGAGCACATTCAGGGCGGAGGATGTCGCGCCGCCCGGCAGCACGTCGGCGGTGCGCGCGATTTCCGCGGGCGTGCGCAGGTCGTAGACCGACACGATGCCGAGCTTGTCGAGCGTCACCGCGTCCGTGCCGCTCAGCGTCAGCGCATTCGCGCGAAAGAACACGCCGCGCCGCATCTGCTTGCCGTCGACGGTCAGATAGCCGGCACCCGCGCCGCCGACATCGCGGAAATTGCTGACCGACACGAGTCGCGGCGTAGCCGGCTGCTCGGCTTCGAGACTGCCGCCGCACGCGGATAGCAGCGTGCTGCCGAAACCCGCGGCCAGCATCGCACCGGCCGAGCCCCTCAGAAAGCGTCGCCGCGCCGCCGACGTTTCGCCCAGCATGCCGCGCTCCACGGGCACGGTCGTGCTCGTAAGGGCGCGGAAAGGCGAACGGTTTTTCGCGGTGACGGGCATCGGAGGCGACGGATTATAGGAGGATCGAGTGGGCAGCCGGGCTGCAGACGCAGTTTAACGTTGACCAATAAGTTTTGCGTTACATCGTAGCGGTTTGTAAGAGAAAAAGAGGGCCGGGTGCGCGCCAATAAATGCCGCGTGACGCTCGCGCGCTGTCGCAAATGACGCGGACATGACGCACTGCGACGAGGCAAAAGAAAACCGGGCTCCCCCTTTCAGGCGAGCCCGGTTTCTTTCTTACTGCATCGCTTTACCGCTACAGGTGTCCTTCATGGGGCACCTTGTCGTCTCCACGTCTTCCTGCAAATTGAAGACGCTTAACGCGGCAGTTCCGAATGACCCATCAGGAACGCATCGACCGAACGTGCGCACTGACGGCCTTCGCGGATCGCCCATACCACGAGCGACTGGCCGCGACGCATGTCGCCCGCCGTGAACACCTTGTTCACCGACGTGTAATACGCCTTGTCGCCCTCGGTCGTGGCGCGCACATTGCCGCGCGCATCCTTGTCGACGCCGAATGCTTCGAGCACCGGGGAGACCGGCTGCGTAAAGCCCATCGCGAGCAGCACGAGGTCGGCCTTCATTTCGAATTCGGAGTTCGGCACTTCGACCATCTTGCCGTCCTTCCATTCGACGCGCGCGGCGATCAGCTTCTCGACCTTGCCGTTCTTACCTTCGAGGCGCTTGGTCGCAACCGCCCAATCGCGCTCGCAGCCTTCCTCGTGCGACGACGACGTGCGCAGCTTGATCGGCCAGTACGGCCACACGAGCGGCTTGTTCTCTTCTTCCGGCGGCTGCGGCAGGAGTTCGAACTGCGTGACGCTCTTCGCGCCATGACGGTTCGACGTACCCACGCAGTCCGAACCGGTATCGCCACCGCCGATCACGACGACGTGCTTGCCCTTCGCGATCAGCTGGTTCGGCACCTTGTCACCGGCGTTGACCTTGTTCTGCTGCGGCAGGAATTCCATCGCGTAGTACACGCCTTCGAGCTCGCGGCCCGGCACCGGCAGATCGCGCGGCGTTTCCGAACCACCGGCGATCACGACCGCGTCGAACTGCTCATTCAGCTCGGCCGGCGTGATGGTTTCCTTCGCGGTGTTGCCGATGTGCGCCGGCAACGAGTCCGGTTTGCCGATGAACACGTTGGTGCGGAATGTCACGCCTTCGGCTTCCATCTGGCGCATGCGGCGATCGATCTGCCACTTCTCCAGCTTGAAGTCGGGGATGCCATAACGCAGCAGGCCGCCGATGCGGTCGTTCTTCTCGAACACGGTCACGTCATGACCGGCGCGCGCGAGCTGCTGCGCAGCCGCGAGACCCGCGGGGCCCGAGCCGACCACGGCGACCTTCTTGCCGGTCTTGTGCTTCGGCGTTTGCGGCGCGACCCAGCCTTCGGCCCAGGCCTTGTCGATGATCGCGTGCTCGATCGACTTGATGCCGACCGGGTCGTCGTTGATGCCGAGCGTGCACGCCGCTTCGCACGGCGCCGGGCAGATGCGGCCCGTGAACTCGGGGAAGTTGTTGGTCGAATGCAGCACTTCGATCGCGTTCTTCCAGTCCTGACGGAACACCAGGTCGTTGAAGTCCGGGATGATGTTGTTGACCGGGCAGCCGTTGTTGCAGAACGGAATGCCGCAGTCCATGCAACGCGCGCCTTGAATCTTCGCTTCGTCGTCGGTCAGTGCCGCGACGAATTCCTTGTAGTGCTTCACACGCGTGAGCGGAGCCTCGTACGTCTCGTGGCGACGTTCGAACTCGAGAAAACCGGTTGCCTTGCCCATGTGGTTCTCTTCTCTATCTGTATCTAGGGGTAATCTGGACCCGCCGCGCGTCGATCGATCGGAACGCGGCGGGTACGTCTAAATGTGACTTCCGACGGCAGCTCAGGCGGCGAGCACTTCGCTGTTCGCCTTCTTCGCGGCGAGTTCGCCGAGAGCGCGCTTGTATTCGGTCGGGAACACCTTCACGAACTGACGGCGTGCCGCGTCCCAGTTTTCGAGCAGCGCCTTCGCGCGCGGGGAGCCCGTGAACTGGAAGTGACGCTCGATGAGCCCCTTGAGCAGCGCTTCGTCGGTCGTGTCGCGGTGCCATACGCCCTTGTCGACCGTGCGCTCCTGTTCGGCCTGTTGCAGCACCGGGTCGAGCGAAACCATCGACTTGTTGCACTTGCTCGCGAACGTGCCGTCCGGATCGAACACGTACGCGATACCGCCCGACATGCCGGCCGCGAAGTTACGGCCCGTCTCGCCGAGCACGACCACCGTGCCGCCCGTCATGTATTCGCAGCCGTGATCGCCCGTGCCTTCGACGACCGCCGTCGCGCCCGAATTACGCACGCAGAAACGCTCGCCCGCGACACCGCGGAAGAAGGCTTCACCTTCGATCGCGCCGTACATCACCGTGTTACCGCAGATGATGTTCTCTTCCGACTTGCCGCGGAAATCGTTGGTTGGACGGATGATGATGCGGCCGCCCGACAGGCCCTTGCCGACGTAGTCGTTGCCGTCGCCGACCAGATCCAGCGTGATGCCCTTTGCGAGGAACGCGCCGAAGCTCTGACCCGCGGTGCCTTTCAGCTGGATGTGGATCGCGTCGTCCGCGAGACCTTCGTGGCCATACTTCTTCGCGATCGTGCCCGACAGCATCGCGCCGACCGTGCGGTTCACGTTGCGCACCGGCTGGATGAACGACACGTGCTCGCCCTTCTCGATCGCGGCCTTCGCCTTCTCGATCAGCGTGTGGTCGAGTGCGCGGTCGAGGCCGTGATCCTGCACGTCGACGTGCTTGCGCGCGACTTCGGCCGGCACTTGCGGCTGATAGAACACGCGCGAGAAGTCGAGACCCTTCGCCTTCCAGTGCTCGATGCCCTTCTTCGTGTCGAGCAGTTCCGCGCGGCCGATCAGGTCGTCGAACTTGCGGATACCGAGTTGCGCCATGATTTCGCGCGCTTCTTCCGCAACGAAGAAGAAGAAGTTCACGACGTGTTCCGGCTGGCCCTGGAACTTCGCACGCAGTACCGGATCTTGCGTCGCGACGCCGACCGGGCACGTGTTCAGATGGCACTTGCGCATCATGATGCAGCCTTCGACGACGAGCGGCGCCGTCGCGAAGCCGAATTCGTCCGCGCCGAGCAACGCGCCGATCACGACGTCGCGGCCAGTCTTCATCTGGCCGTCGGCCTGCACGCGGATACGGCCGCGCAGACGGTTCAGCACCAGCGTCTGCTGCGTTTCGGCAAGGCCGAGTTCCCACGGCGTGCCCGCATGCTTGATCGACGACAGCGGCGACGCACCCGTGCCACCGTCATGACCGGCGATCACGACGTGATCGGCCTTCGCCTTGGCGACACCGGCGGCAACCGTACCGACGCCCGACTCCGACACGAGCTTCACCGAGATGCTCGACGACGCGTTGACGTTCTTCAGATCGTGAATCAGCTGTGCCAGGTCTTCGATCGAGTAGATGTCGTGGTGCGGCGGCGGCGAAATGAGGCCGACGCCCGGCACCGAGTAACGCAGCTTGCCGATGTAGTCCGACACCTTGTGGCCCGGCAGCTGACCGCCTTCGCCCGGCTTCGCACCCTGCGCCATCTTGATCTGGATCTGGTCGGCCGACGCGAGGTACTCCGCCGTGACGCCGAAGCGGCCCGACGCGACCTGCTTGATGCGCGAGCGCAGCGAATCGCCTTCCTTGAGCGGGATGTCGACGACCACTTCGTCGCCGATCACGGACTTCATCGAGTCGCCGTTCCTGATCGGAATGCCGCGCAGCTCGTTGCGATAACGGTTCGCGTCTTCACCGCCTTCACCAGTGTTCGACTTGCCGCCGATGCGGTTCATCGCGACGGCGAGCGTAGCGTGCGCTTCGGTGCTGATCGAGCCCATCGACATTGCGCCGGTCGCGAAACGCTTGACGATTTCCTTCGCCGGTTCGACTTCGTCGAGGGGGATCGCCTTGGTCGGATCGAACTTGAACTCGAACAGGCCGCGGAAGGTCATGTGACGCTTGGTCTGATCGTTGATCAGATGCGCGTATTCCTTGTACGTCTGGTACGAGTTGCTGCGCGCCGAATGCTGCAGCTTGGCGATCGCATCCGGCGTCCACATGTGTTCCTCGCCGCGCACGCGGTATGCGTACTCGCCGCCCGCGTCGAGCATGTTCGCGAGAACCGGGTTGTCGCCGAAGGCTTCGCGATGCAGACGGATCGCTTCTTCCGCGACGTCGAACAGACCAATGCCGCCGACCTTCGACGACGTGCCGTGGAAGTACTTCGCCACCAGATCCGACGCAAGACCGACCGCTTCGAAAATCTGCGCGCCGGTGTACGACATATAGGTCGAAATGCCCATCTTCGACATGACCTTCTGCAGGCCCTTGCCGACCGCCTTCGTGAAGTTGTAGACCGCCTTCTCCGCCGACAGGTCGCCCTTCAGGCCGGCCGCGAGCTGGCTCAGCGTTTCCATCGCGAGGTACGGGTGCACGGCTTCCGCGCCATAGCCCGCGAGCAGCGCGAAGTGGTGCGTTTCACGCGCCGAACCGGTTTCGACGACGAGACCCGTGCTCGTGCGCAGACCTTGCTGCACGAGGTGCGTGTGGATCGCGGCGGTGGCGAGCAGCGCCGGAATCGCGACGTTGTCGCGGTCGGTCTTGCGGTCCGACACGATCAGCATGTTGTAGCCGGACTTGACCGCATCGACTGCTTCCGCGCACAGCGAGGCGAGACGCGCTTCGATGCCTTCCTTGCCCCAGGCGACCGGATAGCAGATGTTCAGTTCATAGGAGCTGAACTTGCCGCCGGTGTACTGATCGATCGCGCGGATCTTCGCGATGTCCTTGAAGTCGAGCACCGGCTGCGACACTTCGAGACGCATCGGCGGGTTGATGTTGTTCGTGTCGAGCAGGTTCGGCTTCGGGCCGATGAACGACACGAGCGACATCACCATGTTTTCACGGATCGGGTCGATCGGCGGGTTCGTGACCTGCGCGAATAGCTGCTTGAAGTAGTGGTAGAGCGTCTTGTTCTTGTTGGACATGACCGCCAGCGGCGAGTCGTTGCCCATCGAGCCGACGGCTTCCTCACCCGCTTGCGCCATCGGCGCCATCAGGAACTTCAGGTCTTCCTGGGTGTAGCCGAACGCCTGCTGGCGATCCAGCAGCGCAGCAGCTTCGCGGCGTTCCGTGACGACGTCTTCCGCCTTCGCCTCGATTTCGTCGAGCTTGATGCGCACGGCGTCGATCCAGCTCTTGTACGGCTTGGCGTTGGCGAGGTTGTCCTTCAGTTCCTTGTCGTCGATGATGCGGCCGTGCTCCATGTCGATCAGGAACATCTTGCCCGGCTGCAGACGCCACTTCTTGACGATCTTCGATTCGGGAATAGGCAGCGTGCCGGCTTCCGACGCCATGATGACGAGGTCGTCGTCGGTGACGATGTAGCGCGCCGGACGCAGACCGTTACGGTCGAGCGTCGCGCCGATCTGGCGGCCGTCGGTGAACGCGATCGCGGCGGGGCCGTCCCACGGCTCCATCATCGCGGCGTGGTATTCGTAGAACGCCTTGCGGTTTTCGTCCATCAGCGTGTGCTGTTCCCAGGCTTCCGGGATCATCATCATCATCGCGTGGACGAGCGGATAGCCGGCCATCACCAGCAGTTCGAGACAGTTGTCGAACGATGCGGTGTCCGATTGGCCCGGATAGATCAGCGGCCAGAGCTTCGGCAGATCGTCGCCGAGCACGTGCGAGGCGATCGCGCCGGTGCGCGCGTTCAGCCAGTTGACGTTGCCCTTCACCGTGTTGATTTCGCCGTTGTGGGCGATCATGCGGTACGGGTGTGCCAGTTCCCACGCCGGGAACGTGTTGGTCGAGAAGCGCTGATGCACAAGGGCGAGCGCCGACACGACACGCTCGTCCTGCAGGTCGCGGTAGTAGACGCCGACCTGACCCGCGAGCAGCAGACCCTTGTAGACGACCGTGCGCGCCGAGCACGAAGGCACGAAGTATTCCTTGCCGTGCTTGAGCTTCAGCGCCTGGATGCGGTGGCTCGCGGTCTTGCGGATGATGTACAGCTTCCGCTCGAGCGCGTCGGTCACCATGATGTCCTTGCCGCGACCGATGAAGATCTGGCGGATCAGCGGCTCGCTCGCCTTCACTGTCGGCGAGATCGGCATCGCGTGGTCGACCGGCACGTCGCGCCAGCCGAGCACGACCTGACCTTCGGCCTTCACCGTGCGCTCGAGCTCCTGTTCGCAGGCGATGCGCGACGCATGCTCCTTCGGCAGGAAGATCATACCGACGCCGTATTCGCCAGCCGGCGGCAGCGTCACGCCCTGGCGGGCCATCTCTTCGCGATAGAAGCCGTCCGGAATCTGGATCAGGATGCCCGCGCCGTCGCCCATCAGCGGATCGGCGCCGACGGCGCCCCGATGGTCGAGGTTCTCGAGAATCTTCAAGCCCTGCTGGATGATTTCGTGACTCTTGTGGCCCTTGATATGGGCGACGAAGCCGACGCCGCAAGCGTCGTGCTCGTTTTGCGGGTCGTACAGACCTTGGGCGGCGGGAACCGGGTGAATCGGTTGCTGGTGGTCGTTCATGGGGACACCGTCTGTGAGGAGGCCGGACAGGCCGTTAAACCATTGTTTTTTTGCCGCAGTGCGCTTCGCAACCACGACGGCGCTCTTCTCGCAGCCAGACTGCGCGAGACGAAAAGCGTCGGAAATCGGAATATACGCGACGAATCAAGGAAATAGCAAATAAAACATAGTGATCCGCCCCCGATTACCAAAATGGTGCGTTGCGGCTATTTTTTATTGGTGTCACATCAATTCGGCGCAAAAGAAAACGGCATACGAAATGCCGTCTTCATGCAGTCCTTTGATGCAAAACGCTTTATTCGAATTTAAAGCCGCTCTATCGGCGGTGCTGGGTAGCGGGTGTCGCCGCGTCACTGCGTATGCGGCGTCTCGCGCACCTTGCGTGGCCGGCCACGCGGTAGCGGGGACACACGTCGGTTCGCGGCGCGCGCCGCCCATTCGCGGTAAGTGTCGCTGCCGAGTACCCAACCCTTCAACGTGGCTTGCTGGAGCTGACTTGCTTCGCGCTCGTCGAGCGGCTGCTCGCACAGTTCGCGATAAGCACGCTGTCGCTCGAACGGCGTATTGCCGAGAGACCAGTAGAGAGGGTGATCCGTGATCAGGCTGTCGAGGGTAAGGCCGATGTGATGACGATAGCTCGACCAACGATAATCCTCCGCCGCGTTAACCAGCTGCAAGCGCACCGGACACATCTCGACCACCCTGCTCGCCAGCAGGAAGTAACGCTCGCCTTCGATCACCGTGGCCCGGTAACGGCCCTCCCACAAGGTGCCGCGACGGGCATAGCGCCGGTTGAAGTGCGCGACGTAGCGCCGCCCGACAGCCTGCATCGCCTTGGGCAGACTCGACTCCTCGGTGGGCGTGACGAGCAGTTGCACGGCGCCCGGCATCAAGGCATAAGCGTGGATGGAAAGGTGATGGTCCCGGGAAGCCGCCTTCAGACAGTCGATGAAAAGCTCGTAGTCCTGGTCGTCGACGAAGGCGGGCTGCTGATCGAGCCCGCGGAGGATGACGTGCTGCGGCTGGTCGGGGACATAAAGACGTGCAAGCCGTGCCATGCTGGAGTGTCCAATAGTCGCGTTGGTATATACCCGAAGGTCCGAAGATCCGCATGCGCGCAAGGTTCGGCGCCATGCGGCCAAGCCAGAAACCATACGGTGCTTAGGGAGAAAACTCTAACCGCCGCGTATGGTTTGTTTCAAACGTTGTAGTCATAATGAGCGGGCCTTTTTTGGAGGAGCACATATGAAATTAAAACAGGCCGTAACGGGGATGGCAGTGCTTGCCTGCATGAGCACGGCGGCGCACGCACAATCGGCCGGCAGCTTTTACGTCACGACGGGCTGGTTCCATCTGGCGCCCCAATCGAGCAGCGACCCGCTGACCGTAACCAGCATTGGCGGTAGCCCAACCAACATTACCGAAGCCAACACCGGCGCTTCGCTGGGTTCGGCCGACACCATCGGCTTCACCGCCGGATACTTCGTCACTGACCACATCGCCACCGAATTCGTCATTGGCGTCCCGCCTACTTTCGACCTGTCAGGCACGGGTAGCCTCGCGCAGTTCGGCAAGATCGGGCAGGCCAAACAGTGGAGCCCGACTCTGCTGTTCAAGTACTACTTCAACGCGCCGACCGCTGCTTTCCGGCCGTATCTCGGTGTCGGTGTGAGCCGCATCTGGTTCACCGACGAGCACATCACCAACAGCTCATTCCAAGCCAACGTTCTGCATGGTCCGACCAGTGTCTCGACGGATAGTTCGTGGGAACCCGTGTTTAATGCGGGCTTCCATTACTCCTTCAATCAGCACTGGTTCGCCGGCGTGTCGATCTCGTACCTGCCGCTCAGCACGACCGCGAAGCTCAATTCGGCGGCCACCACGCCGGTCGGCACGCTGACCGTGCAATCGCAGACCAAGATCAAGCTGAACCCGATCGTCACCTACGTCAACATCGGTTACCGTTTCTAACGCATCGCGACAGCAGGTGGCTTGAATTAGGGTAGTCGAATTTTCGCGCCCTGGGGAACGCCGTCATCGAGCAGATGACGGCGTTTTTGTTTGGCGTCCCCGTCGCATCGGCATGGCAGTGTCGTCCGGCATCGGCGTTTGTAAATTTGACGCGAATGCGGCGCAACTGCGTGCAATATCTGGCAACGTTACGGCCACACGAAGCGTGTCGCGAGCCGCGCGCTATCACGTTACGGGCGATGCGACGCTTGGCATCGAAGTTGCATTAGATGGCGTTTCCTAGGCTGCAACGTGATACTGCGTCTGCGCATAGCGTGTCCGCGCGACGATGCGCGGGGCCTTTCAACTCATCGACGGAGCGACCATGACAGCACTTCCAAATACGCGAGACGCCCTCGGCGAATCCTGGACCAGCGCGAGTCGCCGTGCGCGGCGCATCGCTCGCCATAGCCGCCATGCGGCCGAAGATATCGCGGTCGAGTTGCGCACCCTGCTGTCGGAACTCGAATCGACCTTGGCCGACGGCACGCAGGCCGACGCCGTGGCCTTGCGCGGCAAGCTGCGCAAACAGCTGGACGCCGCGCGCGAGCGGCTGAACGACACGCGCGATGCGATGCGCGACCGCGCGGGCGTCGCGATCTCGGACGCCGATCACTATGTGCATGAAAATCCGTGGCAGACGATTGCGATCGTCGGCGGGCTTGCACTGGTGGCGGGAGCGCTGTTCGCGTCGCGTTCGCGATGACGCTGGCTTGCGCGGCTTGAGGGTGCTGGCAAGGAGACGCGACGGCCGCTTCGATGCGGCAAGGTCGAACGTTGCCCTCTTGCCGCGCCTAGCCGCTAACGACTAGTTATCGTCGATCACGAACAGCCGCCGATACTCCTTCAGCGCGTAGCGATCGGTCATCCCCGCGATGTAATGCGCGATCAGACGCGGCTGGCGCGTCGCATCGCTCGATTGATAGTCCGGCGGCAGCAGCCGCGGATCGTCGGTGAACGCGTCGAACAGGCCGACCACGACGCGGCGTGCCTTGTTGGCCATGCGCATCACACGATAGTGGCGGTACATGTTTCTGAACAGAAAGCGTTTGAGCGCCGCGGCCTGCGCGGCGATTGCATCACTGTGCGCGACGAGCGGGGGCGCCGCACGCACGTCGTCGAGTGACGCCGGTGCGTAGCGGGCGAGATTGGCCCGCGTGGTCTCGATCAGATCGACGATCAGCGTATTGATCACGCGCCGCACCGTCTCGTGAATCAGCCGACGTCCTTCGATCTGCGGGTAGTCGCCGCGCGCCGCCTCACAATGCGTCTGCCAGAGCTCCACTTCGGCGAGCTGCTCGAGCGACAGCAGACCGGAGCGCAAACCGTCGTCGACGTCGTGATTGTTGTACGCGATTTCATCGGCGACGTTGGCGATCTGCGCTTCGAGCGACGGTTGACGTCCTTCGAGAAAGCGCTCGCCCAATTCGCCGAGCCGGCGCGCGTTGTCGCGCGAGCAATGCTTGAGGATGCCCTCGCGCGTCTCAAAGCACAGGTTCAGACCGTTGAATGCTCCGTAGTGCTCCTCAAGTTCGTCGACGACCGCGAGACTCTGCAGGTTGTGCTCGAAGCCGCCGTGCTCGCGCATGCATTCGTTCAATGCGTCCTGGCCGGCATGGCCGAACGGTGTATGGCCGAGATCGTGCGCCAGCGAAATCGCTTCGACCAGATCTTCATTGACGCGCAAATTCCGCGCAACCGAGCGCGCGATCTGCGCAACTTCGAGGCTATGGGTGAGGCGCGTGCGAAACAGGTCGCCCTCGTGATTGACGAAGACCTGAGTCTTGTACTCGAGCCGCCGGAACGCGGTGGAGTGGACGATGCGGTCGCGGTCGCGCTGAAATTCGGTGCGCGCGCTCGGCGCGGTTTCCGCATAGCGCCGCCCGCGCGAATGGCTCGAATGCGCCGCGTACGGCGCGAGATGCGCTTCGAGCGCCTGCTGGGTCGGCGCGGGGACGGCGGGTGCGGCGATCGCGGCAGCGGCATCCGCAGCGATGGCTGTGGCGCCGATCGCGCCGTTCCCGGCGCCTGCGCGCGCACTTGTCGAGTCATGCTGGATATCGTCGCTGCGCCTGTCAGTCACCGGGTTCTCCGAAACATGGGCGGCGCCTCGTGACGCGAGTGCGCGAAGCGTGGCTGCAGGGCCGTGCTGAATCTAGACGGCGGCGGCCAGCGTCGCATGCACTTCGGCGTCGGGCGCGCGGGTAATCAGCGTCTCACCGAAACGCTTCAGCAGAATGAACTTGATCGCGCCGCCTTCCGCTTTCTTGTCGATCTGCATCAGCTCGACGTAGCGATCCGTGCCGAGAGCGGGGGCACGCGTGGGCAGATGCGCGGCAAGCACCACGTCGACGAGTCGTTTGCGCGACGCTTCGTCCAGATGGCCGAGGCGCACGGACAGATCCGCCGCCATCACCATCCCGCAGCCGACCGCCTCGCCGTGCAGCCACTCGCCATAACCGAGCCCGGCTTCGATCGCGTGGCCGAACGTATGGCCGAAGTTCAGGATCGCGCGTAGACCGCCTTCGCGCTCGTCCTGCGCCACCACCGACGCCTTGATCTCGCAGGAACGTTTGACCGCCTCGGTCAACGCCGCCGGTTCGCAGCGGTTCAAAGCCTCGATATTGGCCTCGATCCAGGTGAAGAAACCGGCATCGGCGATCGCGCCGGTCTTGATGACTTCGGCGATGCCCGCCGCGAGTTCGCGCTCGGGCAGCGACCGCAATACCCCGATGTCGGCGATCACCGCCTGCGGCTGGTAGAACGCGCCGATCATGTTCTTGCCGAGCGGATGATTGATGCCGGTCTTGCCGCCGACCGACGAATCCACCTGCGACAGCAACGTGGTCGGCACCTGGATGAACGGCACGCCGCGCATGTAGCAGGCGGCGGCAAACCCGGTCATGTCGCCGATCACACCGCCGCCGAGCGCGATCAGCGTGGTCTTGCGGTCCGCGCGCGAGCCGAGCAGCGCGTCGAAGATCAGGTTCAGCGTCTGCAGATTCTTGTGCGCTTCGCCGTCCGGCAGAACGACCGTGGACACCTGCTTGTTCAGCGGCGCGAGCGCCGCGCGCAGCTTGTCGCCGTAAAGCGGATCGACGGTGCTGTTGGTGACGATCGTGACCGAGTTGCCGGCGATATGCGGCTTGAACAGCTCGGTCTGGCCGATCAGGTCGGCACCGATATGGATGGGGTAGGCGCGCTCGCCCAGTTCGACGTTGACGGTAATCATACGGTCCATTATGACGCAGGATGTTTGGCGACGCCGGCCATCTCGAGCTGCATCAGAACCATGTTGACGAGTCCGTTGACCGAAGGCCGGCCGGTTTCGATCACGAAGTGCGCGCATTCGCGGTACAGCGGGTCGCGCACTTCATAGAGCGCTTCGAGGCGAGCCTTGGGGTCTTCCGTTTGCAGCAGCGGACGATTCTTGTCGCGCCGCGTGCGCAGCCACAGGTCATGCGGATTGGCGCGCAGATAGATCACGAGGCCGCGGCTTTTCAGCGCTTCGCGGTTTTCCGGCCGCAGCACCGCGCCGCCGCCGGTCGCGAGCACGATATTGTCGCGCGCCGTCAGCTCCGAGATCACGCTGGCTTCGCGATCGCGAAAGCCCGCTTCGCCCTCGAGCTCGAAGATCACGGGAATGCGCGCGCCCGTGCGCGCCTCGATTTCATGGTCGGAATCGAAGAACGGGCGCTCGAGACGGCGCGCAACCGCCCGACCCACAGTGGTCTTTCCTGCCCCCATGAGCCCTACGAAAAAAACATTGGCGTGTGCGTCCCGCGCTTGCAACGGTGTCCTCTGGCTAATCCGGTGTAGTTCGTGCCGCAGCTTACTGGCAAAGCGGCTGCCTTGTCGAGCCTGCGCGCCGCCGACGGACGGCGGCGCAAGCGTGCCCTATATGCCCTAATTTTCCCGCACCACGCGCGGCGTGATGAAAACCGCCAGTTCACTGCGCGTGTCGCGATGAGTCCGATGGCGGAACAACGCGCCCAGAACCGGTATTTTGCCAAGGATGGGCACCCGCTCGACGTCGTCGCGGTCGTCAGTCTCGTAAATTCCGCCGATCGACACCGTACCACCATCCTCGACCTCGACGCGCGTTTGCACGTGCTTGGTGTTGATCGCGGGCCCGGCGTCGGTCTGCTCGCCGACGCTGTCCTTCGCGACGTCTAGATCGAGCACCACGCGGCCATCCGGCATGATCTGCGGCTCGACCTCCAGTTTGAGCGTCGCGCGGCGAAACTGCACGCCAGATACGCCCTGGCCGACCTTCGCCTGATATGGCAGCTCGGTGCCCTGCTCGACGATCGCCTTCATCCGGTCCGCCGTCACGACCCGCGGGCTCGACACGATTTTCCCATGTCCCTCTGATTCGAGCGCCGAGAGTTCGATATTGAGCAGCCGTGTAGCGTGCGCCGCGAATAGCGTGAGGCCGGCGGTCGCGGCATCGAATCCGGAAATCGGACGGGCCGACAGATCGTACACGGTGCCGTCCGCTCCTCCCGTCAGCCCCCTCGACGTACCATCCGCGCTCGTGCCGGCCACCGACAGCCGCACCCCGAGATTGCGCGAAAAGCCCTGGTCGCCTTCGACGATCTGCGCCTCGATCAGCACCTGGCGAGTCGGCCGGTCGACGGAGGCGATCAGCGCCGCGATCTGTTCGAGCCGCCCAGCGAGATCGGTGACGAACAGCAGGTTGGTGCGCGGATCGGCGGTGACGGCGCCGCGTTTGGACAGCACGCGCTGGGTGCCGGAACCGGTCAGCAGGCGCCGCACGTCCTCGGCGTGCGCGTAGTGCAGCTCGAACGTGCGGCTCGCGAGCGGTTCGAGGTCCGCGGCGCGCGCGTGAGCTTCGAAGCGCTGACGTTCGCGCGCGGCGAGTTCGGCGGCGGGCGCGACCCAGATGACGTTGCCGTGGCGCTCCATCGCCAGATTGTTGACGTCGAGCAGCGTGTCGAACGCGTTGCGCCACGGCACCTGATCGAGCCGTATCGACACGGCGCCGCGCACTTTGTCGCTGGCGACGATGTTCAGGCCGGTGAACTCGGCGAACGCTTTCAGGACTGCGCCGAGTTGCGCATGCTGGAAGTTCAGCGAAATCGGCTTGTTGCCCGCGGGAAGACCCGAGTCGGCAGCGGCCGCTGCGTCGGCGAGGCGCGGCCGCGGCGGCAGCGGAACCGGCGGGCCCTCCAGACTGGGCGTGCCGGCGCCGTCGTCGCGGGCGGTAACGGCGGGTTGTTTTGGCGACGATGGCAGGATCTGGCCGTTGGCGGCGTCGTCCGGGGAAGCGTCGGCCGCTATCGCGGCACGCGGGGCCGGCTCGACGGTGTCCGGGTCCGGGGCCGCGCCTGGCGCAGAAACATAGGCGAACGGATTCGCCGCCTGGCCGATGCCGCCGCTCGGCAGCGGCGCTGTCTCGAGGGCGGTATTGGCCGATACGGCTGGATCGTCGAGCGCGGCGTAAGTCGGCAACGGCGGTAGCAACGGTGGCGTCGCTGCCTGTGCGACCCCACCGCCCAGCGTCGCAGCGAAGTAGAGCCCGAAACACAGCCCGCAGACGACACGGACCTCGCGTTCGCCCCGCAACATCGCCACTCTCAATCGCTTGAGTGTGCGCATCATGACGCCTCCGTCTGCATCAGCGTCAGCGTGCGCGTCGCGCCGCCGTTCGCGAGCGTAATGCCTAGCGCGTCGAGCTGCGTGACCCGCTCGACGCCCAGTTGCTGGCCGGCCGCGACAGTCGTCGTGCCGTCTGGCGTGTCGAGCAGGGCGAGCCCGCGGGTACGATCGCGCAGCAAACCGATAAGCCGCAACTCGGAAACATCGCCCGGCTCGCCGCTCGCGGAGATCTGCGGCTTCGCGAACGGATCGAAGAATACGAGGCCTTCGTCGTCGGCGGCGGCCTCGTCGGCGTCAGCGCTTACGCCGGCGCTCGCAGCCGGGGTCGCGGACGCCGGCCGCAGCGCGTCGTACACCTGCAGCGTCGCGGCCACCGCGAGACCTTTGCCGTCCTGCTTGACGGTCACATCGACGGGAACGATCAGCACCGGCAGTTGCGCTAACCCGTGGAAAAATGCCATCAGGTGGACGAAGTCCGTGCGCGCGGTGAGCTGCAGCTCGCGCTTGCGCTCGACGCCCTCGCCGCTCGCCGCGCCCGGTTCGACCGCGAGCAACAGGACGCCGCTCTGCGTGGCCAGCTCGGAGACGATGCGCACGTCGTCGGCGGAATTCCACTGCACGGCGCTCGACACCGTGGCCGGCATCGCCGCGGCTGCACGGCGCAGCGACGGCAGCTGCGCTAGCGCGTGGCGCGCCTGCGCGAGACGCTGCGTGCCGAGCGCGAGCGCCGCGCGGCTCGCTTCCAGTCCGGCGAGATCGGCCGTGTTCCAGCCGTACGCGCCGAAGGCGAACACCAGCGCGGCGATTGCCGTCGCGACAAGCCAGCGACGGTGCGAGCTCCAAGCCTCGAGCGGCATACGCGCCCGCTTGACCCAGCGTGAAACGAACGCGGCGCCGTACGGTGCACCGCCCGGCTCGAAAAATGTCGTGCTCATCGTGCACCTCCCTTTCGTGCGGCCCGCGACGCGTGCGTCGCTTGGAGCGGCGGTTCGCCCCAGCGCAGGCGCGCATCGAATTCCACCGGTCCGCCAATCGTCGGTTCCGTCGATGCGCCGCCCTTCCCAGTCGGCCGACGTAAATCGCGCATCTCCGCGCCCTGCACGCCGTGAATCGCGCCGAGCCGCTTGAGCCACTCAGCCGACGCGAGATGGCCGCTCGAAGTTGCCAGCAATTCGGTCTCGTACTCGCGCTGTCGAAACTGCCGCAACACGATGCGCTCGCCGGGCTCGAAGCTCAGCGCGTCGAGCAGATCGCGCAGATGCGCGAGCGGCCTCGCGAGACTCGCGGCGCGCCCCGCGGCTTCGCGTTGCGCCTGTTCGGCCCGCGACAACTTCGCGTGCTCCGCGAGCGGCGCAGCGAGCGGGGTGAGCGCCTGCTCGACTGCTGCGCGCCGCGCATCCAACCGCGCCGCGGCAAAGCTCTGCCAAGCGGCGACGAGCAGCACGCCCGCGGCACCGACGCACGCCGCCACGGCCCAGTCGCGCATGCAGCGGCGCCGTGCGAGTCGCGCGTTGCGTTGGCGGTACGGCAGCAGATTGAAGCCGCCTAGCCACGGCACAGCGGCACGCTGGTCACACCGATTGGGACTCGCGGCCACGCCAGATGAAAACGACAGAGCGCCCCTCATTCCAGCACCCCACGCAACGCGAGCCCAAACGCGACCGCGCCAGCCGGCTCGTGCAGCAACGCGTCGTCGAGCGGCCGTGCGTGGCTGCCGAGCAGCGCGCACTCGAACGGCAGCGCCGAGCAGCCGAGCACGTCGCCAATCTCGGCGAGCGAAAAGCCGACGCCGTCGAGCAGTTCGATTTCGCCGCCGATCAGCGCACAGTCGAACTCCGGCCCCTGCGTGAGATCGCGCAACGCGTCGGCGAGATCGGCATGCTCGGGCGCCGGATAGCGCATCTCGCCGACGTTCGCGCCATCGACGACACTCCAGCCGTACACGCCGTCCGTACCGACCCACACCGCCGCGTACGGTTCGTTCGGGTCGAGTTCGCGACTCGCCGCATGGCGCAGTGCGCGCAATGCGGCGTGCGGTTCGCCATCGATAGCGGACAGCGAAATGCCCGCGGTCGCCGCGCATTCGATCCGCGCTTCCAGATGCTGACGCGAGGTCGCGGCGATCTTCACCGAGCGCTGCGGAGACGGCGTCTCGTCGACGTACCAGTCGACCGCGAGTGCATGACGCTCGAGCCCGGCGATGCGCTCGGCTTCGCCCATCACCGCGGGCGCGAGTCCGGCGAGCGCGACGCCGCCGTCCTCCGCCTCGCAGTCGCTCTGCGCGGCGAGCCGCGCGAGCGGCACTGTCGTCGTGAGCGTGGCCGACGCAGGCACCGCCATCGCGCAGCGCAGCGCGTGCGTCGCGCATACGCGCGGCAAGCCGGCGAACGCATCGCGCAATGCCCGCGAAACGGCCTGCCGATCGACGATCTCGGCGCCCGCCATCACGCCGGCCGCGAGCGGCACCGTGCTGATATGTTCGAGATGCAGCGCACCCCGTGCGCGTTGACTCACCACCACGAGACGCACGTTTTGCGAGCCGACGTCGATGCCGGCGGCGAAACGCTGCCGGCCCTCCCTCACCGCCTGAAGCCATGAATTTCTATAAGCCATACCGCCCTCCCTCTGAACGCGAATAACGAGGGATCATTGTCGGCAGACGCGCGTCCTAACGACATTCAGCCGAATGGCTAACGCGGCTGCGAAGCCGCCCCGAGCGGCATCAAAGCGACTACAGTTGGGACTACAGCGAAGTCGTTCCCGCGCCGCCTGGCATGTGCCGATTGCACGCCATCCGTAAGCCTTCCGAAAGCAGAAAAACCCTGGCGGCTATAATCGCGGGACTGTTTTTCCGGTACTCCTATGCAAGCCACGTCTCCTACGTCTCCGCCGCCCGCGCCGAAAAAGCGCAAACGTCCGTTATGGCTGAAGCTGATCCTCGGCTTTGTCGGCTTGATCGTGGCGGGCATCGTGTCCGTGGCGCTGGTGCTCGGCTATGCGCTCGTCGTCGCGACACCGAACCTGCCGTCACTCGATGCGCTGACCGACTATCAACCCAAAGTGCCGCTGCGAATCTATACGGCCGACCACGTGCTGATCGGCGAATTCGGCGAGGAGCGGCGCGACATCGTGCACATCCAGGACGTGCCCGACAGCCTGAAGAAAGCGATCCTCGCGATCGAGGACGCGCGCTTCTACGAACACGGCGGCGTCGACCTGACCGGCATCGCGCGAGCCGGCATCGTCGCGCTGACCAACGGCCATGCGACTCAAGGCGCCAGCACGATCACGATGCAGGTCGCGCGCAACTTCTTTCTGTCCAGCGAGAAAACCTACACGCGCAAGATCTACGAGATGCTGCTCGCGTACAAGATCGAGTCGAAGCTGAGCAAGGATCAGATTCTCGAGGTGTACATGAATCAGATCTATCTCGGTCAGCGCGCGTACGGATTCGCGAGTGCGGCGCGCGTGTACTTCGGCAAGGACCTAAAGGACCTGACGCTCGCCGAATCGGCGATGCTCGCCGGTCTGCCGAAGGCGCCGTCCGCGTATAACCCGGTCGTCAATCCGAAGCGCGCGAAGGTGCGCCAGGAATACATCCTGCAGCGCATGTACGAACTGCATTACATCACCCCGGAACAGTACGACGAGGCGAGCCGCCAGCGGCTCGTCGTGAAGGGCATGGGCAAGGAGTACAGCGTGCACGCGGAATACGTCGCGGAAATGGTGCGGCAGATGATGTACGCGCAGTACCGCGAGGAAGCCTACACCCGCGGCCTGAACGTCGTGACCACGATCGACTCGGCCGATCAGGACGTCGCCTATCACGCGGTGCGCAAAGGCTTGATGGACTACGAGCGCCGTCACGGCTATCGCGGCCCGGAGGCGTTCATCGATCTGCCGGCCGACGCCGACGAGCGCGAGCAGGCCATCGACGATGCGCTGCTCGAGCATCCCGACAACGGCGAAATCATCGCCGCCGTCGTCACGGCGGCGAGCCCGAAGGCGGTGCAGGCGGCCTTCATCGACGGCAACGTCGCGACGATTCAGGGCGACGGCCTGCGCTATGCGCAGTTCGCGCTCGGCCCGCGCGCGCAGCCGAATCAGCGCATCCGGCCCGGCGCGATCGTGCGGCTCGTGAAGAACGACGAGGGCGACTGGTCGATCACGCAATTGCCGCAGGTGGAAGGCGCGTTCATCTCGGTGGTGCCGCAGGACGGGGCGATCCGTTCGCTGGTCGGCGGCTTCGACTTCAACAAGAACAAGTTCAATCACGTGACGCAGGCGTGGCGTCAGCCGGGCTCGAGCTTCAAGCCGTTCATCTATTCGGCGTCGCTCGAAAAAGGCCTCGGGCCCGCGACGATCATCAATGACGCGCCGCTCTTTTTCAGCGCCGCCGAAACCGGCGGCCAGGCGTGGGAGCCGAAGAACTACGGCGGCGGCTTCGACGGTCCGATGACGATGCGCACCGCGCTGCAGAAGTCGAAGAATCTCGTGTCGATCCGCATCCTGAACCAGATCGGCCCGAAGTACGCGCAGCAATACATCACGCGCTTCGGCTTCGACGCGGATCGCCATCCCGCCTATCTGCCGATGGCGCTCGGCGCGGGCCTCGTGACGCCGCTGCAGATGGCGGGCGCGTTCTCGGTGTTCGCCAACGGCGGCTACCGGATCAATCCTTACCTCATCGCGGAAGTCACCGATCAGCGCGGCGGCGTCGTAGCGCAAGCGCAGCCGCTCGTGGCCGGCCGAAACGCGCCGTATGCGATCCAACCGCGCAACGCCTATGTGATGAACAGCCTGCTGCAAAGCGTCGCGCAGCACGGCACCGGCGCGAAGAGCAACGTGCTCAAGCGCACCGATCTCGCCGGCAAGACCGGCACGACCAACGACTCGCGCGACGCGTGGTTCGCTGGCTATCAGCACACGCTCACCGCGATCGCGTGGATCGGCTACGACAATCCGCGCAGCCTCGGCGACAAGGAAACCGGCGGCGGCCTCGCGCTGCCGGTGTGGATCGAGTACATGGGACGCGCGCTGAAGGGTGTGCCCGAGTACAAGATGGCACGCCCCGACGACGTCAGCGAAATCGGCTCGGAGCTTTATTTCGACGATTTCACCCCGGGCCACGGGTTCATCGCAACGGTCGGCGTCAGTCAGGCGACGCTCGACGCCCAGGCGAGCGCCGCGGCCGCCGCGCCGGAACAGGTCGGCGAGCAGGAGAAGCAGGACATCATGAATCTGTTCCGCGGGCACTGAGGCCCCGTCGAGGTACCGTAAGAAAGAAAAAACCGCCGCGTTCGTCACGCGGCGGTTTTGTTTAGAGAGCGTCTCGTGCTTCGCGCTAATTGCGCCACGCTCATTGCGCGGCGAACTGCACCGGCTCGCCAGCCTGCTCGGTCGCATACTGCGACAGCGCCGCGAAAAACTCCGAGCCGCTGCGCGTGTCGCGCCATTCGCCGTCGACGAAACGGAAGTGAAAACCGCCGGCCTTCGCCGCGATCCAGATCTCGCTCATCGGCGGCTGAAGATTGACGATGATCTTCGTGCGGTTCTCGAATTCGAGCGTCAGAACGTTGCCGCTGCGCTCGAGCTCGATGTCGGCGTCGATGTCGTCGAGCGCGCTCTCGATGGCGGCCAGCACGGCTTCCGCACGGGTCAGGTAATCACTATCGGACATGCTAAACTCCATCGATTATTCATTCAGGGACAGTCATGCGAGTCGTAACTCGGATGCGCGCGGCAGCGCCCGGCCGCGCGATTGTAGCGGTTTTAGCCATTCTCGCAGGTTGTGCGCTCACCGGCTGCGGCCAACGCGGCTCGCTCTATCTGCCAACCGTACCGCCGCTGCCCGCCCCGCCGGCTCACCGCACGCAAACACCGTCGACCGATCAAACGCAACCGGCTAACGGCGCGGCCAACGCGGACTCGATCCCGGACACCTCGGGTACGCCGCTCACGCTCGCCCCCGAAGACCAACTCAAGACGCCGCCCGCTTCGGGGGCATCGGCTCCCGCAGTGCCGCTGCCCGCCTCTGCCGCCCCTTCCGCTCAATAAGACTTTCGCATGACTCGATCCGCATTTGACTACGTCGACGGCGTATTGCACGCCGAAGGCGTGTCCGCCGTTTCCCTCGCCGAGCAGTTCGGCACGCCGCTGTACGTCTATTCGCGCGCCGCGCTCACCGCGGCGTGGAACGCCTATGCGGGCGCCTGCGCCGGGCGTCGCGCGAGCGTGCACGTGGCCGTCAAGGCCAATAGCAATCTGGCGGTGCTGAACGTATTCGCGCGCCTCGGCGCGGGCTTCGACATCGTGTCGGGCGGCGAACTCGCGCGCGTGCTCGCGGCCGGCGGCAAAGCGGAAAACACCGTGTTTTCTGGCGTCGGCAAGCAGGCGAGCGAAATGCGCGACGCGCTCGCGGCGGGCGTCAAATGCTTCAACGTCGAATCGATTCCCGAGCTCGATCGACTCAACGCGGTGGCGGGGGAGATGGGCAAGAAGGCACCGGTGTCGCTGCGCGTGAATCCCGACGTCGACGCGAAAACGCATCCGTACATTTCCACCGGCCTGAAGACGAACAAGTTCGGCGTCGCGTTCGAGGATGCACGCGCCACTTATCAGGCGGCCGCGGCGATGGCGAATCTCGAGGTGGTCGGCATCGACTGCCATATCGGCTCGCAAATCACCGAAGTCGCGCCTTACCTCGACGCAATCGACAAAGTGCTGGAGCTCGTGGAGCAGATCGAGCAGGACGGCTTGACGATTCGCCATATCGACGTCGGTGGCGGCCTCGGCATCACATATGACGACGAAACGCCGCCGGAAATCGGCGAGTTCGTGCGCACGGTGCTCGATCGCATCGAAGCGCGCGGCCACGGTCACCGCGAAGTCTATTTCGAACCTGGCCGCTCGCTGGTCGGCAACGCGGGCGTGCTGCTCACGCGCCTCGAGTTTCTGAAGCCGGGCGAGGACAAGAACTTCGCGATCGTCGACGCGGCGATGACCGATCTCGCACGCCCCGCGATGTACGACGCGTATCACGCAATCGAGCCGGTCGTGAAGCGCGACGTCCCTGCGCACGTCTATGACGTGGTCGGCCCGGTCTGCGAAAGCGGCGACTGGCTCGGCCGCGAACGGCTGCTCGCGGTCGAGCCCGGCGATCTGCTCGCGATCCGTTCGGCCGGCGCGTATGGCTTCGTGATGAGCTCGAACTACAACACCCGTGCGCGCGCCGCCGAAGTGATGGTGGATGGTACACAAGCGCACGTAGTTCGGGCGCGCGAAGAGATCAGCCAGCTGTTTGCGGGCGAAACGATTCTGCCGGCGTAAACGTCGGGGCTGGCTGCAGAGCCAACGGTAAATGAAGCGCAGCAACAAAAAATGGCGATGCCTCCTCGGCGTCGCCATTTTTCTTTGCAGCAGCGTGCGTGACGCGAATGGTTCGCGCAATCACCGTCGGCGCGTTGTCATCCTTCGCTCACGTATCCACACAACCAGCCGCCACCCCAGCAGCGCGATCATCACCGCGCCGTAAATCTTCGGCAGCAGCAGATCGTGCTTGCCCGCCTTCATCCACCAGAAATGCAGGATGGCGAGCGCGCCGATCACGTAGATCGCACGATGCAGCGTCTGCCAGCGACGTCCGAGCTTGCGCACCATCGCGCGCGGCGACGTGACCGCAAGCGCGATCAGCAGCACGAAGGCGGCGAAGCCCACCGTGATGAAGGGCCGCTTGCCGATGTCCTTCAGTATCTCCGCCACATCGAACCACTTGTCGAACCACAGGTACGTGGTGAAATGCAGCGTCGCATAGAAGAACGTATAGAGTCCGAGCATCCGACGGAAACGCACGAGCGCGGCGACGCCGGTCAGACGGCGCAGCGGCGTCACCGCTAGCGTGATGCATAGGAACACGAGCGTCCACAGGCCCGTCGAGCGGGTGATGAATTCGATCGGATTCGAACCGAGCCGGTCGGTCAGGCCAAACAGCACGAGGCGTGCGAGCGGATAGAGCGCCGCGACGAAGACCGCGACTTTCGCCGGGACGACCCAGCGCGCGCCGCCCGCGGCCCGCGGCTTGGCCGCCGACATCGGCGCCGTGCGCCGTGTCGCAGCCTCGCTGCGGGTGACAGTTTGCGTGTCGGTTGCCATCGCGCTCGCCTTAGAAGTTCTTCTTCAGGTCCATGCCTTGATAGAGCGATGCGACCTGATCGCCGTAACCGTTGAACATCAGTGTCTTGCGCTTCGGCGTAAAAAAGCCGTCTTCGCCGATTCGCCGTTCCGTAGCCTGGCTCCAGCGCGGATGATCGACATTCGGATTCACATTCGAATAAAACCCATATTCGTTCGATGCGTACGTGTTCCAGCTGGTCGGCGGCTGCTTCTCGACGAAACGGATTTTCACGAGCGACTTCGCGCTCTTGAAGCCGTACTTCCACGGCACCACCACGCGCACCGGCGCGCCGTTCTGATTCGGCAGCACCTGGCCGTAGAGGCCCATCGTCAGCAGCGTCAGTGGGTGCATCGCTTCGTCCATCCGCAGGCCTTCCGAGTACGGCCACTCGAGTATGGGCTGCGACAGCCCGGGCATCTGCGACGGATCGGCGAGCGTGATGAATTGCACGTACTTCGCATTGCCGGTCGGCTCGACGCGTTTAATTAACTCCGAAAGCGAGACGCCGATCCACGGCACCACGATCGACCAGCCTTCGACGCAGCGATGCCGGTACACACGTTCCTCGAGCGGCGCGAGCTTCAGCAGGTCGTCGATGTCGTAGACCTTCGGATTCTTGATCTCACCCTCCACGCTCACCTTCCACGGATGCGGCCGCAACGTGCCCGCGTGCTGCGAGGGGTCGGATTTGTCGGTGCCGAACTCGTAGAAATTGTTGTAGGTGGTGATGTCCTTGTACGGCGTGATCTTGTCGAGCGCGACGAACCTGGTGTTGGTTTTCGCCGCGAGCTTCTGCGCCTTCGGATCGGGCGACGAGTATGTCGCGAGCGCCTCGCCGCTCACGCCGATCAGGCTGCCGAACGCCATCGCGCCCGCTGCCTGCAGGATGCGTCGGCGGTTCTCGAACACGTGCCGCGGCGCGATTTCGCTGCGCGCGATGTCATCGCCGGTAAGTTGAATCCTATCGCTTCGCTTGATCCACATCGTGCTGCTCCTTGCCGGCCCGCCGCGTCATGCGCGTTGCGGTGCCATATTGATGATCGCCCGTTTGGGGGCGCCTGTCATCCACGGGTACCTGCTCAGCTGCTTGATTGGTGAACACCGGGGCGCGACGAATATTCCGTCCACCATGAAAAAACCGCCGGTGCAAAAGCACACGGCGGTTCTTAGTCGGTTCAGCGCGGCGGATCTTACAGCTTGCCGTAGCTATGCAAGCCCGACAGGAACATGTTCACGCCGAGGAACGCGAAGCTCGTGACCAGCAGGCCCGTCAGCGCCCACCATGCGGCGATAGCGCCGCGCAAGCCCTTCATCAGACGCATGTGCAGCCAGGCCGCGTAGTTCAGCCAGACGATCATCGCCCACGTCTCCTTCGGGTCCCAGCTCCAGTAGCCGCCCCACGCTTCGGCGGCCCACAGCGCGCCGAGAATCGTCGCGATCGTGAAGAACGCGAAGCCGACCGCGATCGACTTGTACATCACGTCGTCGAGCACGTCGAGCGCCGGCAGACGATCCGCAAGGACGCCGCGTTCCTTCGCCAGATAGGCGACGCCGACCATCGCCGACAGCGCGAAGCTGCCATAGCCGATGAAGTTCGCCGGCACGTGAATCTTCATCCACCAGCTTTGCAGCGCCGGCACGAGCGGCTGGATCTGCTGCGCATCGCGCGAGACCGAGTACCACATCAGGAAGCCGACGGCCGCGCTGATCACGAGCAGCACAAACGCGCCGAGCGCGCGCGTGTTGTAGTGCTGCTCGTAGTACAGATAGAAAAGCGCGGTGATCAGGCTGAACAGCACGAACACTTCATACAGATTCGAAATCGGAATATGGCCGACGTCCGAGCCGATCAGGTACGACTCGTACCAGCGCACCATCATGCCGACGAAACCCATCAGCACCGCCACCCACGTCATCTTCGAGCCGATCGCGGCGCCTGTCGGCGAGCGTGACAGCAGCGCGATCCAGTAGAACACGGTTGCGAAGACGAACAGCGCGCTCATCCACAGGATCGCGGACTGGCTGGAGAGGAAATACTTGAGGAAGAACGCGTTGTCGGCACGGCTCAGATCGCCTTGGTAGATCTGGATCGCAAGCAGCGAAAGAGCGGCGATTGCCACCATCAGCGGACGCACCGGCTTCCAGCGCCAGCCGAGCACCACGAAAACCGGCACTGAGCACACCAGCACCAGTTTGTCGTAGTAGTTCATGAACGGGTAGTAGCGCGACAGCGCAAAGCCGGCGCCCCCGACCAGCGCGAGTGCGAACAGCCAGTCAAAGATACCCAGGCGTTTCAGGAACGGCCGTTCGTCGAATTGCTGGAGTTCGGGCGCGCTGCTCGCAAACGCCTTGTCGGCGCGTGAAGCAGAAGAAGAGGAGGAAACCTGAGTCAAGTCCATGATCTTACCGGGTCGAATCCTGTGAACTTGCCGACGGGGCGGCGGCCTGAGCGGCCGGACGGGCATCGGCTGCTTCGATGAGTTTCGCGCCCAGTGCGGCGCTCACGGCGTCGCGCGTCCGGACGAACTCCTTCTCGAAGTCTAGCGTCTTACGCGCGCTCGACATCGCCATCACGACGTTCGTGCCGTGGTCCGTATCCTTGAGCCAGAACCACAGACGCCGTTCGCGGACGTAGAACATCGAGAAGATGCCCAATACGAGAAGCAGGCTGCCAAGATACACGACTTTTTTGCCGGGCGCGCGCGTCAACTGAAATACCGAAGCTTGCACCTGCTTGAATGAGTCAAGCTGCAAATAGACCGGTGATCCATACAGAAAGCTGTCGGATATCGCATTAAGCGAGCTCTGAATGAAGCGGCTCGTGTCCGCATTGGCCGGCGCGGCGGGCTCGCCGAGCCGCTGGCGCGACAGTTGCCACAAGTCCCACGTGACGCCTTCGAGCATCCGAAGCAGCAGGCCCGCGGCCTTTTCCTGCTCGCCCTTCGGTACCGAGCGGTCGATAAACCCAGCGACTGCCTGGAAGCCGCCGAGCGTTTCGCCGTTCGGCATCTTCATGCTGGCGTCGGCGCCCGCAAAAAGGGTCAGCACGCGCAACGCGCTTTCCTCCAGATGTTGCTGCAGCTCCGCATTCGGGCCCGGCACCGAGCGCTGCGCAAACTGATGAGCGGCGATGGCGCGTTGGCTCGGGTCTTCGAGCGTGGCGCGCAGGTTCATCCATTCCTTGAGCGTGCCGCCGCTGTCGGCGGGAATGCGCAGGTAGCGGAACGGATCGTCGGGATTCAGGCGCATGCCGGCGAGGAACATCTTCTCGCCGTTCACGTCGACGGGCAGCATGTAGTTGTTGTACTCGCGCGCCTGTCCATCCTTGCCGCGAATCTTGTACTGCACCGACGGGCCGACGTTGTGCAGGTCGAGCGGCTTCGAGGATTTCGCGCCGGAGCCGAGACGCTCGTCGAACGCTTCCTTCAGCGAGTGCTGCGCAGCGACCCCGCGCGCATCGTTCTGGCCATTGGCGTTGGAGATGTTTTCGACGTTAATCGCGCGGAAGTCGGTGAATTCGACGGTCTGGCCGTCGGCGAGCGGCGTGGCCGAGCTCAACGGCGCGCTGCCGCCGATCGTGCCGCCAAACGGCGCCGGCTTCGCGCTCGGGCCGGACATCGGGAAGGCGGTCATTAGCATCTGCGAGCCGCCGTCCTGGAAACTCGACTGATAAATCGACACGCCGTCGTATTCGAACGGCTTGTTGACCTCGACGCGCGCTGGCACGCGCGCGCCGGTCTTGTGATCGACCACGACGATGTCGCTCGCGAACAGCTTCGGCATGCCGGTCGTGTAGTAATCGACGATGAACTTGTTCAGTTCGATCGAAAACGGCAGGTCCTGAATCAGTGAACCGTTGGGCTGATTCAGGATCGCGGTCGACACGTGCTGCCCCTCGGGCACCCACGCGTAGCCGCGGAACGTCGGGTTCGACTGCGACAGCCGATGCTCGGGCGAAATCTCGCTGATAACGGTGTTCGAGTTGATCGGCGACTTGTCGAACAGCCACATTTGCAGCTTGATCGGCAGATTGCTGTCGAGCAGGCCGCCGAGGCAGATCACGACGATCGCGAGGTGCGCGGAGATGTAGCCGAACTTCGTCAGCGCGCCACGCTTTGCGGCGATCAGCGTCGCGCCGTCCGACTCACGCGTGACGAACTTGTAGCCGAGCTTCGCCGACAGTTTCGCGAGCACTGCCGCGGTCTGCGCGCGCGTGCCGTGCACGGCGAACTCGCCCTTGTGATGGAACGCACGCAGGCTGCCTTCGCGAACCTTGTCCTTCCAGCTCTTCGCATCGGAGAGCATCTTCGGCGCATTGCGGATCACGCAGAGCGACACCGACACCATCAGGAAGCCGAGAATCAGCACGAACCACCACGAGCTGTACACCGTGTAGAGGCTCAGCGCGCGGAAGATGTCCGCCCAGAACGGACCGAACTGGTTGACGTAGTTGGGATACGGATCGTCCTGCGTGAGGACGGTACCGATGATGCTGGCGATCGACAGGATCACGAGCAGCGCAATGGCGAAACGCATCGAGCTCAGGAGCTCGATGGAGCTGCGCATGACGCGATTGCCCGACTTCGACTGCAGACCCGACGTGGTGACGCTCATTCAAACTCCGACTGAACAGCAAAAAAGGGTGAAGGGCTGTCGTAGCTACGACACCCTCACCCTTTTCTTGTTTTTCACCGGCCTCGCCGGGCCGGTTGGATTCGCGCGGGCGAACCGCTTAATGCAGACCCGCGATGTAGTCGGCAACCGCCTTGATCTCGTTGTCCGACAAACGCGATGCTATCGCATGCATCGCGTCGCTGTTATTACGAGCGCCCGGACCTTGCGTGAACGCGGTCAGCTGCGTCACCGAGTACTCGGCCCACTGTCCCGACAGGCGCGGATACTGGATCGGAATGCCCTGTCCCGTGGGGCCGTGGCAGGCCGCGCAGGCGGGCACGCCCCGGTCGGCAATCCCACCGCGATAGATCTGCTGCCCCACCGCGACCGTGTTCTTATTGTGCGCATAGCCCGGCTTGGGCGTCTGCGTCGAGAAGTAAGCCGCAACGTTGATCATGTCCTGATCGGAGAGCGCGGCGGCCATGCCTGCCATGATCGCATTATTGCGCGCGGCCTGTTTGGCGCCCGGTTGCGTCTTGAAATCTCGGAGCTGCTTGACGAGATACTCAGGATGCTGGCCCGCCAGCTTCGGATATGCACCGCCGGCACTGTTGCCGTCTGCCCCGTGACAAGACGCGCACACTTGTACCGCGATTGCCTGCCCCCGATTGATGTCCGGCTTTGCCGGATCTGCTGCTCGTGCCTGAATTGCCAAACCTGAAAGACCTGCCGTTACATGAAGCACCATCAGAGTCTTGCACAGTCGATTCATTCGCACACCCTGTCTCGTCTTGTGGGATTTTAGAGGTTCTGCAAAGTACGACGACGGCGACCGAGTGACCGCCAGGAGCCGCCAAGGCACGTGGGGCGGGCTCCCAAGGTTTTCAGTAAACCATCGTATTGTACAATAACTCGCTAATCGCTTAGACGCCAGTCGGGCTTGACCCCGTTCCCGCTGCGGGCTCCGCGGCGTCTCCAATCTGGCTTCCACCATGCCCTTCCTGCTCCACGAATCCCGCTTCTATACCACCGTCAATCATCTGCGTGACCTGCCGGCCACCGCGCAGCCCGAGGTCGCTTTCGCAGGACGCTCGAACGCAGGCAAGTCGACGGCGATCAACGTGCTCTGCAATCAGAAGCGACTTGCGTTCGCGAGTAAGACGCCTGGCCGCACGCAGCACATCAATTATTTTTCGGTTGGCAAGGCAGATGAACCGGCCGGCTATCTGGTCGACCTGCCGGGCTACGGTTATGCGGAGGTGCCGGGAGCGGCGAAGGCTCACTGGGAAGCGTTGCTGTCCACGTACCTGCAATCGCGCTCGCAACTGCGCGGCATGATCCTGATGATGGATTCGCGGCGCCCACTGACGGAGCTCGATCGACGCATGATCGAGTGGTTCGCGCCGACCGGCAAGCCGATCCACACGCTGCTCACCAAATGCGACAAATTGACGCGTCAGGAAAGCACGAACGCGTTGCGCACCGCGCAGAAGGGATTGGCCGAATATCGAGCCGCCGGCTATCGCGGCGAGTTGACCGCACAACTCTTTTCGGCGCTCAAGCGAACGGGCCTCGACGAAGCGCATGAGCTGATCGAGAGCTGGCTGATCCCCGGCGCGGTGGACGAAGCAGGTGAAAAGCCGGCTGGGGGCTGACTCACTATCGATGCCGGAATCCCTCAGCCCGTGTGACGCGTGATATGCCTTGAATACCCGTATGAGAGCGCATTTCCCGCCACCCATAAAAAAACCCGCCGCTTGAACGGCGGGTCAAACAGCCTAATCGAAAAAACGACAGGCACCCGCTCAGGGAGGAGAAGCGGGGAGGTCAGCGCTAGGCGCCTTGCTCGATCGGTATGATATACCATTGTCTCGAAAAGTTTCCGGGAGCGGAGCCAGGTGCCATTTGTCCACTCCACCTATCCACGATCTTCGATTCGATATGAGCTTCTACCCGCACTACCGTCCGCGCCGCATGCGCCGTGACGACTTCTCGCGCCGCATGATGCGCGAAAACATCCTCACCACGAACGACCTGATTTACCCGGTATTTATCGTCGAGGGCACCAACGTTCGACAAGCGGTGCCGTCGATGCCGGGCGTCGAGCGCGTGTCGGTCGATCTGCTGATGGGCGTCGCGGAGCAGTGCGTGGAACTGGGCGTGCCGGTGCTGTCGCTGTTTCCCGCGATCGAGCCCTCGCTGAAGACGCCCGAAGGCCGCGAAGCGGCCAACCCAGCGGGTCTGATCCCGCGCGCGGTGCGTGAATTGAAGAAGAATTTTCCGGAGCTCGGCGTGCTCACCGATGTCGCGCTCGATCCGTACACGAGCCACGGTCAGGACGGCGTGCTCGACGAAGCCGGCTACGTGATGAACGACGAGACCGTCGAAATCCTCGTCGAGCAGGCGCGTGCGCAGGCGGAAGCCGGCGTCGACATCGTCGCGCCGTCAGACATGATGGACGGCCGCATCGGCGCGATCCGCGAAATGCTCGAGAGCGAGGACCACATCCACACCCGCATCATGGCGTACGCGGCGAAGTACGCTTCGGCGTTCTACGGCCCGTTCCGCGATGCCGTCGGTTCCGCGACGAACCTCGGCAAGAGCAACAAGATGACCTACCAGATGGACCCGGCCAATTCGGACGAGGCGCTGCGCGAAGTGCAGGCCGACATCAACGAAGGCGCGGACATGGTGATGGTCAAGCCGGGCATGCCGTATCTGGACATCGTGCGTCGCGTGAAGGACGAGTTCCAGTTTCCTACCTACGTGTACCAGGTGAGCGGCGAATACGCGATGCTGAAGGCCGCCGCGCAGAACGGCTGGCTCGATCACGACAAGGTCATGATGGAATCGCTGCTGGCATTCAAGCGTGCCGGCGCGGACGGCGTGCTGACGTATTTCGCGCTGGATGCCGCGAAGATCCTGCGATCGCAAAAGTAAATCAACGCGCGGTTTAGCACGCGACTGTCGAGACAACAAAAAAGGAGACGAACCTTGGGTTCGCCTCCTTTTTTTGCTGCTCGTTTGCGCCGGAGCGGCCTTTCAACACCCCGCGGCGTTCGATTACACCCCCGACGCACTCGCCCGATCCAGGGTGCGCAGGAATTTATCCGCCGATTCGTAGCCGACCACCCGCAGCACTTCCTTGCCCTCCTGATCGAAGAAAATAATCCCCGGCGGCCCGAACAGGTTGAAGCGCTTGAGCAGCGCCTGATCGTCGGTATTGTTCGCAGTGACGTCGGCGCGCAGCAGATTCATCTGCTTCAGCTTCGCCTGAACGCGCGGGTCGCTGAAGGTGAATTTCTCCATTTCCCTGCAGCTCACGCACCAGTCCGCGTAAAAATCGAGCATGGCAGGCTGTGCGGCCGTTTTGACGGCCTGGTCAAGCTGCTCCGATGAACGAACCGGTGCGAACGTCAAATCGCTTTGCGACGCCGTTGCGACCGCGCTGGAGCCATCTTTCGCGATGCCCGCCTGATTGCCGGCGCGAGCCGCGAGCACCGCCAGCGGGCGCAGCGGGTCCGACGATCCCGCGGCGAGGCCAATTAGAAGCGCGGCCGCCCAGACGGCCATCACGACTCCGACCGCCCGCCCGAATCGGTGCCATATCGAGCCGCCCGCGACCGACCTGGAAAACAGGCCGAGGGCGACCGCCGCGATCAGCAGCCAGAGCGCACTCAATAGCATCGTCGCCGGGCCGCCGAGCACCGGCCAAACGATCCACAGCGCCGCGGCGAGCAGAACCACGCCGAAAAACACTTTTACGCTGTCCATCCACTTGCCCGCGCGCGGCAGCAGCGTGCCCGCGCCGAGGCCAATAATTAGCAGCGGCAGCCCGAGCCCGATACCCATCGAGAAGAGCGCCGCGCCACCGAGCACGGCGTTGCCGGTGTGCGCGATGAACGCGAGCACCGCAAAAAGCGGTGCGGTCATGCACGCGCCGACAACCAGCGCCGACAGCGCGCCCATCACGGCGACCGCGGTAAATTTGCCGCCCGAGCGTCCCGCTGACACGCTCGACATGCGATCGCGCCAGCGCGGCGGCAGTTCGAGATCCACACCGGCGATCAGCAACAGCGCGAAAATCGTCAGAAGGCCGCCGAACGCGCCCAGCACCCACGGATTCTGCAGCCATGCGCCGAGACTCTGCCCGACGAGTGCCGCCGCGACGCCCAGCACCGTGTAGACGAGCGCCATCCCGATTACATACGCGACCGACAGCGCGAAACCACGCCCACGCGTGACGCGCGCCCCCTCACCGATGATGATCGCAGACAGGATCGGAATCATCGGATACGAGCACGGCAGCAGGCTCAGAATTGCGCCCGCAACAAAATAAAGCCCTACGATCGCAAAGAAACCGCCTCGCTGTAGCAGCGTCTGCGCGTAGTCGGCGCTGGTCGCGCGTTCGTACCACGGTTCGTCATCAGTGGCCGCGAATTGGTGCGCGGTTGGACCCGCTGCTGCGCGGCCAGCCGGCTGCAGCGCCTCGCCGCTCACGTGATAAACGCGCTCCATCGGCGGGTAGCAGATGCCAGCGTCGGCGCAGCCCTGCGACGTCACCGCGAGATCGAGCGGTCCCGCGGCCCGCTTCACCGGAATATGAATCGTCACCTCGTTGCGATACGTCTCGACATTCTTGTTGAATGTCTGATCGAACTTCACGTGACCGTCGGGCAGTTGAGGCTCGCCAAGCGTCGCTGTGCCGTTGCGGGTCGCGAAAGCGAAGCGCTCGCGGTACATGTAGTAACCATCCGCAATCTTGTAGGTGACGACGACTTGCCCGGGCTGCTCGGTCGCACTGAACCGGAACGCGACCGACGGGTCGAGGAAGTCGTCCGCGGCGCGCGCGAGGGTGGCGAGTTGCGCGAGGAACACGCAGCCGAGCAGAAAGAATGTGGTGCGCAGCGTAGCGAACGCGCGCCGGTCGAGACCGTTAAACATGAAGAGGGCGTTGGGTTTCAGCAGTGATCCACTGGCCGTAGGCGGCCGAGGCCGTCGCTTGCCATGAGAGGATTTCCGGCGTGTCGTAGGGATGGTGAGCCTGAATGTATTGTTCAAGTTCGAGCGCGCGAGCGGCGCTGGTCTTGAACAACAGCTGGATTTCCTGCGCGGTTTCGATCGCGCCCTGCCAGTGATAGCTCGAATGCACGCTGCCTAACTGCGTGACGCATGCACAAAGGCGCACGGCGAGCGCGCTGGCGGCGAGTTTTTCAGCGACGGCCGCATCCGGCACCGTCGTCAGTACCAAGGTCACTTTCACACTCACACCAGGCTCCGGCGACGCAGGATTTCGATGCCGTTATCCTATCACCTGGCCATGTCGCCTCGCAGAGCGCCCTGCAGCGCGGCCGCGGCATTTGGTCACTGCGACACGGCTTGCCGCATCGATGAAAAATTTGCCGCCAAATCGGCATCGGCGACGGCCATGAGGCCGTACCCCTGCCACACCACCCGGCGTGTGGGTCCGCACCGGGCGGTTCGGGAAGTCGAGGTTATGAGAGGCGTGGCACACCCAGCCGATCGAAGTATCCGAGAGTCAGTACACTATTCAGGAGCTTGTCGCTGTTACGCCACCAGCGGCGACTGTTCGCCGCCACCTGTTGCGCCACAGCGGGCGGCGCCCCCAGCGCACGCAGTTCCCCGGTAGATGGTCGGGCCGCGGCGCCATTGCTTAAGCTGGATGACACGCAACCGGTGACGCATCCACTTGTCCAGACCCAGCCAGACTCGTGGCGTTTGCGCCAACCGGAAGTACGCCTTCCAGCCCAGCACATAGGGCCGTAACCGTTCCACCACGTCCTTCATGCTGCGCCCGCCGTTACGGCCGGTCAGTTCACGAATGCGGCGTTTGAACGCCAGCAGCGGTTTGGTCGCCACCTTGCGCTTGATGACACCGCTGGACGCTACCCACAGGCTGTAGCCCAGGAACTTGCGACCGAACACACTGGCCACCGCGCTTTTGGTCTCGTTGACCCTCAACCGCAGTCGCCCATACAGACGACGCAGCAGCGCCATTACCCGCTCGCCTGCATGGCGGCTGCGAACGTAGACATTCTCATCGTCGGCATAGCGCGCGAAGCAGTGGCCTCGCCGCTCCAGTTCCTTGTCCACCTCATCGAGCAGCACGTTGGCCAGCAATGGCGATAGCGGCCCGCCATGCGGCGTGCCCTGTTCGCGCTGCGGAACCACGCCGCCATCCATGATGCCGCTGTTCAGATACGCCCGGATCAGCCGGATCACCCCAGCGTCCCCGATACGTTTCTGTAAACGGCCAATCAGGATGTCGTGGTTGACCCGGTCGAAGAACTTCTCCAGATCAACGTCCACCACGATTCGCCGGCCCGACTGCACATGCGACTGCGCGGCCAACACCGCGTCGTGCGCACGTCGCCCAGGCCGGAAGCCATAGCTGTGCTCGCTGAAGGTGGAGTCCAGAACCGCTTGCAGCACCTGCAGCAGCGCCTGCTGGATCAGCCGGTCCGTGACCGTCGTGATGCCAGGCTCGCGCTCGCCTCCGTCCGGTTTCGGGATCGTCACCCGCCGTAGCGGACCGGGCCGGTACGTCCCCTTCAGCAACTGTTCCCGGATCGCGGGCCACGCCGTCACCAGATGGCGCGACGCCTGGTCAATGTCCAGACCGTCCACGCCAGCGGCTCCCCTGTTGGCCGGTACCCGTTTGAACGCCTGCTTCAGGTTCGCTCTCGTCAGCGCCGCCATCAGCAGCGATGACCCTGTCTCCCTGGATTCATGGCGCGGGCAAGAGGCTTCGTCGCTCACGGGCATGGACGCAGCTTCACCGCGTGTGCCTCCCGCTCGCCCCGCTTGCGCGGGCATCTGACGCAATTCCTGTCGCATCGACATGTCACTGGACACTTCTTCCCGTTCGGCCCTTCGTCACCAGCTTCGGTCTCTTCGACCTGTCCTGCGACTACTACGGTCTTGCTGCCTTCTCGCTCCGGCTCGACGCCGTCGCCCTTTCAGGCATGAGGCAAGATCTCCCCAGGTAACAACGCACTCCTTCATCGCACAACCGCCTATCTACGCCGCTTCGCCTTGGTCACGAGAGCTTTGTGGTTGTTTGCCCACTCGCCCTGCTTCACAGCGCCTTCTATACGGTTCTTGTTCATCGGCTCGCGATTTACGCTCCACGCTTCCTCCCCACAGCCGGTCGCCTTCATGCAGTTGCGCTTCACTTCATTCGCTATGACCAGCTTTTGGCGGGACTTACACGCGGAGGAGTGCGCCCATGCTGGGCGCACAAACAAAAAAGCCAGGCGATGCGCCTGGCTTTTCGTTCAAACCAAAAAGCTTACTCAGCTTCTTGCACTTCCGTTTCTTCAACTTCCGGACGGTCGAGGAGTTCGACCAGTGCCATCGGCGCGTTATCGCCAACGCGGAAGCCGAACTTCAGCACGCGCAGGTAGCCGCCCGGACGGTTTGCGTAGCGCGGGCCGAGCACGTCGAACAGCTTCGTGACCGAGTCACGGTCGCGCAGGCGGTTGAACGCCAGACGACGGTTTGCCAGCGACGGCTTCTTGCCGAGCGTGATCAGCGGCTCGACGACTTTACGGAGTTCCTTCGCCTTCGGCAGCGTGGTCTTGATGACTTCGTGCTCGATCAGCGAGTTGGACATGTTACGGAGCATTGCCAGACGGTGGCTGCTCGTGCGGTTCAGTTTCCGCAGACCATGACGGTGACGCATGTTAATTCCTTCAGTTCAAAGTTTTGGTCCAGCTCTTCTATCGCACTCGTTCTGCAGCATCGGCAGCAAACAGTGAGCGCACGGGCCGGTAGTTAAAAAAGACAAGACGCGGATTTTAAAGGAAAATCCGCGTCCTTGCCAGTCTAGTGCAGCAGTGCAATCGCGGCTTACCCCGGAGCGAGTTGTCCGCTTACTTGTCGAGACCAGCCGGCGGCCAATTCTCGAGCTTCATGCCGAGCGTCAGACCGCGCGATGCCAGAACTTCCTTGATCTCGTTCAGCGACTTGCGACCGAGATTCGGAGTCTTGAGCAGCTCGTTCTCGGTACGTTGGATCAGGTCGCCGATGTAGTAGATGTTTTCGGCCTTCAGGCAGTTCGCGGAACGAACCGTCAGCTCGAGATCGTCGACCGGGCGCAGCAGGATCGGATCGATCTGCGGTGCGCGCGACGGCGCTTCCGCCGCTGCTTCGGTACCTTCCAGCGCCGCGAACACCGACAGCTGATCGACCAGAATGCGCGCCGATTGGCGGATCGCTTCTTCCGGCGAAATCACACCGTTGGTTTCGATGTTCATCACGAGCTTGTCGAGGTCGGTGCGCTGCTCGACGCGCGCGCTTTCGACCGCGTAGCTCACGCGACGAACCGGCGAAAACGACGCGTCCAGCACGATTCGGCCGATGATCTTGGCCGACTCTTCACCGTAACGACGCACATTGCCCGGCACATAGCCGCGGCCCTTTTCCACCTTGATCTGCACGTCGAGCTTGCCACCCTTCGACAGATGCGCAATCACGTGATCCGGATTGATGACTTCGCAGTCATGTGCGAGTTCGATATCGCCCGCTGTGACCACGCCTTCGCCTTCCTTGCGCAGCGTAACCGTCACTTCGTCACGGTTATGCAGCTTGAAGACGACGCCCTTCAGGTTCAACAACAGGTTGACCACATCCTCTTGCACACCGTCGAGCGTCGAATACTCATGCACGACGCCTGCAATCGTCACCTCGGTCGGGGCATAGCCGACCATCGACGACAACAGCACGCGCCGAAGCGCGTTACCCAAGGTGTGGCCGTAACCGCGTTCAAACGGTTCCATGACCACTTTCGCGTGGCTCTCGCCAAGCGATTCAACTGCAATGATCTTGGGCTTCAACAAACTGGTTTGCATAGGTTTTCCTTTTCAATACCCTCGGCTCGTTACACCGATAAGGCTGACCGGTAACAACCTGAAAATAAACAGCCGAGACGCCCCCTTGCGCAACGCAATCAGGACGCCCCGGCCGTCAATCCGATTACCGCGAATACAATTCGACGATCAGGCTTTCGTTGATGTCGCCAGCGATGTCGCTGCGTTCCGGCTTCTGCTTGAACGTACCTTCGAACTTCTTCGCGTCGACCGCGACCCAGCTCGGCATGCCGCCTTGTTCAGCGAGCGACAACGCCTCGATGATGCGAGCCTGCTTGCGCTTCTGTTCGCGCACGGCGACGACGTCGCCAGCCTTCACTTGCATCGACGGGATGTTCGTCACGACGCCGTTCACCGTGATCGCCTTGTGGCCAACCAGCTGACGTGCTTCAGCACGCGTCGAGCCGAAGCCCATCCGATACACGACGTTGTCCAGACGCGATTCGAGCAGTTGCAGCAGGTTTTCACCCGTGTTGCCCTTCAGGCGGTCTGCTTCAGCGAAGTAGCGACGGAATTGGCGCTCGAGGACACCGTAGATACGCTTTACTTTTTGCTTCTCGCGCAACTGCGTGCCATAGTCGGACGTACGCGCGCCCGAAGTACGGCCGTGCTGGCCGGGCTTGCTGTCCAGCTTGCACTTGTCAGCGAGCGAGCGGCGCGCGCTCTTCAGGAAGAGGTCAGTGCCTTCACGGCGGGACAGCTTGGCCTTGGGGCCGATATAACGTGCCACGTTGATTCCTTCTGTGATTAATCACGCGAATGCTTCCACTCGCGCTAGTCCGAACCCTTTGGGTCGAACGGTGGGCTTAGTTTATTCAATAACGCGCGCAGCCCGCCGCCGCGCAAGGCGGCAACAGGCGCTCGCAAAACCAGCGTCTTAGATACGACGACGCTTCGGCGGACGGCAGCCGTTATGCGGGACCGGCGTCACGTCGGAGATCGCGGTAATCTTGATGCCAAGACCATGCAACGCGCGCACCGCCGATTCGCGGCCAGGACCGGGGCCCTTGATCCGCACTTCGAGGTTCTTCACGCCGTATTCCATCGCCACTCGGCCAGCCGATTCAGCTGCGACCTGAGCTGCAAACGGGGTCGACTTACGCGAACCCTTGAAGCCCTGACCACCCGACGTTGCCCAGGCAAGCGCGTTGCCTTGACGGTCGGTGATCGTGATGATGGTGTTGTTGAACGACGCGTGAACGTGAACCACGCCCTCGGCGACGTTCTTCTTGACCTTCTTGCGAACGCGTTGCGCCGCGGAGTTGTTCGAAGCCTTAGCCATTACGTTTTCCTGTAACTGTCAGTTCCGCTTACTTCTTCAGCGACTGCGCTGCACGACGCGGACCCTTGCGCGTACGGGCATTCGTACGCGTACGCTGGCCGCGCAGGGGCAGACCCTTACGATGCCGCACGCCACGATAGCAGCCGAGATCCATCAGGCGCTTAATGTTCATCGTCGTTTCACGGCGCAAATCGCCTTCAACGATGAACTTGCCGACTTCTTCACGCAGCTTTTCGAGGTCTGCGTCAGTCAGGTCTTTGACCTTCTTCGAAAATGCCACACCAGCAGCGACGCAAATGTCGCGCGAGCGCGTGCGACCGATACCGTAAATAGCCGTCAGGCCGATTTCAGTATGCTGGTGATTCGGGATGTTAACCCCTGCGATACGAGCCATTGTTTTTCCTCAAACAAAAAGCGCAAGCAAAAGCGCGGCGTTCAGCCTTGACGCTGTTTGTGGCGCGGATCAGAGCTGCAAATCACGCGCACAACGCCTTTGCGCTTGATGATCTTGCAATTGCGGCAAATGCGCTTAACCGATGCCATCACTTTCATGATATTACCCTTTTTTCAAATCACTTCGCCCGGAACACGATCCGCGCACGCGACAGATCGTAAGGGGTCAATTCAACCGTCACCTTGTCGCCCGGCAAGATTCGGATGTAGTGCATCCGCATCTTGCCGGATATGTGTCCCAACACGACATGGCCGTTTTCCAGCTTCACCCTGAAGGTAGCGTTAGGCAGGTTTTCAATTACTTCGCCCTGCATCTGGATCACATCGTCTTTGGCCATAAGTCCTTTCAACGCATCGGGACGCCGCCGCCTTTGAAATTAGCTTTCTTCAGCAGCGATTCATACTGTTGCGACATAACGTACGACTGCACCTGCGCCATGAAATCCATTGTGACGACGACAATGATCAGCAGCGACGTTCCACCAAAATAAAACGGCACGTTCCAGCGCAGCACCAGAAATTCGGGCAGCAGGCAAACGAACACGATGTAGATCGCACCGGCCAGCGTCAGACGCGTAAGGATGCGGTCGATATATCGCGCCGTCTGATCGCCCGGGCGGATGCCAGGGACGAAAGCGCCACTCTTTTTCAGGTTGTCGGCCGTTTCCCTGCTGTTGAACACCAGTGCGGTGTAGAAGAAGCAGAAGAAAACGATCGCCAACGCGTACAGCAACACGTACACGGGTTGACCGGGCTTCAGGGCTTCGGCCACATTGTGCAACGTGTCTGCGAACCAGCTGGTACGCGAACCCGAACTGAACCAGTTCAGGATAGTTGCCGGGAAGAGAATGATCGACGATGCGAAGATCGGCGGAATCACGCCCGACATGTTCAGCTTCAGCGGCAAATGCGAAGACTGGCCGCCGTAAATCTTGTTGCCTACCTGCCGCTTTGCGTAATTCACAAGGATCTTGCGCTGGCCGCGTTCGATGAACACCACCAGATACGTCACAGCAGCAATCAGCGCGACGACGATAATCGCCGAGATGATACTCATCGAGCCGGTTCGCACCAGTTCAAAGAGACCACCGATTGCGTTCGGGAAGCCCGCCGCAATACCGCCGAAAATGATGATCGAGATACCATTGCCGAGCCCGCGCTCCGTGATTTGCTCCCCCAGCCACATCAGGAACATCGTGCCGGTCACAAGCGTCACGACCGTCGTCAACCGGAAAACCATCCCCGGATCGATCACGAGGCCAGGCTGATTTTCCAGCGCCACGGCAATGCCGAACGCCTGAAATGTCGCCAGCACGACCGTAAAGATCCGCGTGTACTGCGTAATCTTCCGCTGACCTGCCTGCCCTTCCTTTTTCAGCGCTTCGAGTTGCGGCGAGACAATCGCCAGTAACTGCATGATGATCGACGCCGAAATGTACGGCATGATCCCCAACGCGAAAATGGTGAACCGCGAAAGTGCGCCACCCGAGAACATGTTAAACATGCCAAGGATGCCGCCCGACTGGCTTTGGAACAACTTCGCCAGTTGGTCCGGGTCGATACCCGGCACCGGAATATGCGCGCCGATGCGGTAGACGACCAGCGCCAGCAGCAGGAATACTGCTCGCCGACGCAGATCGCCAAACTTCGCCGCGCTGCGACCGGGTTTTGCGAGACTCGGGCTGTTAGCCAAGTACCTTCTCCGATGCAAATGCTAGTGACGGCAAATAACTTGCGCGTTACTCGGCAAACGAGCCACCAGCTGCTTCGATAGCAGCACGTGCGCTCTTGGTCGCACCCAGACCCTTCACAACGACCTTGCGCTTGAGCTCGCCGGTCGCGATGATCTTGGCGCTACGGATCAGCTCGCCGACCAGGCCGGCTTGTTTGAGAGCCAGCAGATCGATTTCGTCAACCGGCAGCTTCTCGAGATCCGAGAGACGCACTTCACCGACGAATTCCTTCGTCAGCGAGGTGAAGCCACGCTTCGGCAGGCGACGTTGCAGCGGCATTTGACCGCCTTCGAAGCCAACCTTGTGAAAGCCGCCCGAACGCGACTTCTGACCCTTGTGACCACGGCCAGCGGTCTTGCCGAGGCCGGAGCCGATGCCGCGACCAACGCGACGCTTTGCGTGCTTCGCGCCTTCAGCCGGCTTCAGGTTATTCAATTCCATTATCAACTCCTTGAGTCCTGGTCAGCCGCTTAGCTGATGACCTTAACGAGGTACGAAACCTTGTTGATCATGCCGCGCACAGCCGGCGTATCCTGCAACTCGCTAACCGAGTTGAGTCGGCGCAGGCCCAAGCCACGCACCGTTGCGCGGTGCGATTCACGGGTGCCGATCAGGCTCTTGACGAGCTGGACCTTGACAGTTTTATCAGACATGGTGTCCACCTTTAGCCCAGAATTTCTTCGACGGACTTACCGCGCTTCGCAGCGATGTCGGCCGGCGTGGACTGCTTGCGCAGGCCGTCGAGCGTCGCACGAACGAGGTTATACGGGTTCGTCGAACCGTGGCTCTTGGCCACGACGTTCTGCACGCCCATCACGTCGAACACTGCGCGCATCGGACCGCCAGCGATCACGCCGGTACCGTCCTTCGCCGGAGCGAGGAGAACCGTTGATGCGCCGTGCTTACCATGCACTTCGTGTTGCAGGGTACCGTTCTTCAGCGGCACCTTGAACATGTTGCGGCGAGCCTGTTCCATCGCCTTCTGGACAGCGACCGGCACTTCCTTCGCCTTGCCCTTGCCCATACCGACGCGGCCATCACCGTCGCCAACCACGGTCAGTGCGGCGAAGCCGAGAATACGGCCACCCTTCACGACCTTGGTCACGCGGTTGACCGAGATCATCTTTTCACGAAGGCCGTCGTCGCGTTCGTCAGCCTGAACTTTAGCTTGCATCTTTGCCATGACGAATTCTTCCCTTAGAACTTGAGTCCGGCTTCGCGCGCCGCATCAGCCAGCGCTTTCACGCGGCCGTGGTAACGGAAACCCGAACGGTCGAAGGCGACGGATTCGATGCCGGCAGCCTTAGCCTTTTCTGCAATGCGCTTGCCGATCAGGGTTGCAGCAGCAACGTTGCCGCCCTTGCCCGATTGATCGGCCAGTTGCGCACGCACTTCGGCTTCGAGCGTCGACGCGCTGGCGAGCACCTTGGTGCCGCACGGCGAGAACACTTGCGCATAGATGTGCGTGTTCGTGCGATGCACGGCGAGACGCGCGACCTGCAGCTCAGCGATCTTGATACGCGTCTGACGAGCGCGGCGCAGGCGAGATTGAGTCTTATCCATGATTGCGCACCCTTACTTCTTCTTCGTTTCTTTGAGGATCACAACCTCATCGGCGTAACGCACGCCCTTGCCCTTATAGGGCTCCGGCGGACGGTAGCCGCGCACTTCTGCAGCGACTTGACCGACTTGTTGCTTGTTGATCCCCTTGATCACGATTTCGGTTTGCGACGGGGTTTCTGCCTTGACGCCAGCCGGCATCTGGTGCACCACCGGGTGCGAGAAACCCAACGACAAGTTCAGCTTGTCGCCTTGCGCCTGTGCGCGATAACCGACGCCAACCAGCGTCAGCTTGCGCTCGAAACCCTTCGTCACGCCGTACACCATATTCGCAACCAGTGCGCGCATGGTGCCCGACATCGCATTCGCTTCGCGGCTTCCGTCGACCGGCTCGAACTTCAGCGTGCCGTTGTCGTTAACCACCTTCACGAGACTGTTGGCAGCCTGCGAAATCGTACCCAGCGGACCCTTGACAGTAATGCTGTCGGCGCTCAGGGCCACTTCCGCGCCTTGCAGCGCGATCGGGCTCTTACCTACTCGAGACATGTTTCTCTCCTTTCGGCCTTAAGCGACGTAGCAGATGACTTCGCCGCCAACGCCCGTTGCACGTGCCTTGCGATCCGTCATCACGCCCTTGGGCGTCGACACGATTGCCACGCCGAGGCCATTCATGACCACGGGGATGTCGTTACGGCCGCGGTACACACGCAGACCAGGCTTCGAGACGCGTTCGATGCGCTCGATGACCGGGCGGCCAGCGTAATACTTCAACACGATGTTCAATTCCGACTTCGCACCTTCGGACTTCACTGCGAAATCATCGATATAACCTTCGTCCTTCAGGACCTGCGCAATCGCAACCTTGACTTTCGACGAGGGCATAGTCACCGAAACCTTCTCGACCATCTGCGCATTGCGGATGCGAGTCAGCATATCGGCGATAGGATCACTCATGCTCATTTATGTTTCTCCTATTACCAGCTCGCCTTGGTCAGGCCAGGGATCTCGCCGCGGAACGCGATTTCACGAATCTTGTTACGCGCCAGGCCGAATTTACGGAACGTCCCGCGCGGACGACCGGTAATTGCGCAACGGTTGCGCTTACGGGTCGGGTTAGAGTTGCGCGGCAGTTGCTGCAGTTCCAGACGTGCTGCGTAATGCTCTTCTTCCGACTTGCTCGTGTCGCCAATGATTGCCTTCAGTGCAGCACGCTTGGGAGCGTACTTGGCGGCGAGGCGAGCACGCTTCTTTTCACGTTCGATCAGTGCCAGTTTAGCCACGGTAACCTCAGTTTCTGAACGGGAACTTGAAGCCGGCGAGCAGAGCCTTTGCTTCGTCGTCAGTCTTCGCAGTCGTCGTGATGCTGATGTTCAGCCCACGCAGTGCGTCGATCTTGTCGTAATCGATTTCGGGGAAAATGATCTGCTCTTTCACACCGATGTTGTAGTTGCCGCGACCATCAAACGCCTTACCCGACACGCCACGGAAGTCGCGCACACGGGGGAGCGCAACCGTCACGAAACGGTCGAGGAATTCGTACATTGCCTGGCCACGCAGCGTGACCATGGCGCCGATCGGATAGCCCTGACGGATCTTGAAGCCAGCAATTGCCTTGCGCGCCTTCGTGATCACCGGCTTCTGACCTGCGATCTTCGTCAGATCGCCAACCGCGTTTTCGATGATCTTCTTGTCAGCGACGGCTTCGCCAAGACCCATATTCAGGGTGATCTTGGTGATGCGCGGCACTTCCATCACGGACTTGTAACCGAACTTCTCGATGAGGCCGGGTACAACCTTTTCTTTGTAAAACTCTTGCAAACGAGCCATTTTTTACTCCGCAGCGTCAGGCGCTCAGCACGGCACCGGTCGTCTTCAGGAAACGGACCTTCTTGTCTCCTTCGACCTTGATGCCTACACGCGATGGCTTGCCATTCGCGTCGACCAATGCGACGTTCGAAATTTGCAGCGGCATCGTCTTGGCTTCCACGCCGCCCGTCGTACCCTTCATCGGGTTCGGCTTGACGTGCTTCTTGACGAGATTGATGCCCTCGACGGTCACGGTCTCGCCGTGAACGGCCAGCACAACGCCACGCTTGCCCTTATCTTTGCCGGTGATGACGATAACTTCGTCACCCTTGCGAATCTTGTTCATCGCGACTCCTTACAGCACTTCAGGCGCCAGCGAAACGATCTTCATGAATCGTTCGCTACGCAACTCGCGCGTGACTGGCCCGAAAATACGGGTGCCGATCGGTTCGAGCTTGGTGTTGAGCAACACAGCTGCGTTGCCGTCGAACTTGATCAGCGAGCCGTCCTGGCGGCGCACGCCCTTGGCGGTGCGAACCACCACGGCGTTGTAGATTTCGCCTTTCTTCACGCGCCCGCGCGGCGTTGCCTCTTTGACGGTCACCTTGATGATGTCGCCAATGCTGGCATAACGACGCTTCGAGCCGCCGAGCACCTTGATGCACATGACTTCACGTGCACCCGTGTTGTCGGCCACTTCAAGCCGAGTTTCGGTCTGGATCATGGTTTATCTTTCCCAACTTAATCCGGTCACACCACCATGGTGCTTCCCGGTCAGTCTTGGTCCCGTCAGCCGATCGGCTGCTTGGGTTAGAACAGCAGCGACGGCAAACGAAACCCGCCATCGCAATCCGGTGAATCCTTCGGCACAGGCTGGCGCCCGGACCGCTTCCCCCACCAACTTCGCCCGCGACGGGGCTCCCATAAAGAGGGAAGACCGAGATTATATCAAATAATCCCGGTCTTGCAAGCGAAACTTACTGCGATTTCAACTACTTCTACTGCTTTGCGACATCAGATGACGCGAGCAGCCTCGACCAGGCGAGCCACAACCCAAGCCTTCGTCTTCGAAATCGGACGAGTTTCCTGGATTTCAACGAGGTCGCCCTCGTTGTACGTGTTCGCGTCGTCATGCGCGTGGTACTTCTTCGAACGCACGACGTACTTGCCGTAGATCGGGTGCTTCACGCGGTGCTCGACCAGCACGGTAACCGTCTTGTCCATCTTGTTGCTGACGACCTTGCCGACCAGCGTCCGCTTGAGCGAGGTTTTTACGCTATCGTTCATTTCTGGTTCGCCTTCTCAGTCAGGACGGTCCGCACACGTGCGATGTCGCGACGAACCTTCTTCAGCTGGCTCGTGTTCGTGAGCTGCTGGGTCGCGAGTTGCATGCGCAGGCCGAATTGCGCCTTCAACAGGTCCGACAGCTCCTTGTTGAGCGCGGCCTGATCTTTCTGGTGAAGTTCGGAAGCCTTCATCATTTGCTCCTTAGGCGCCGAGCTGACGCACGATAAACGTCGTCTTCAGCGGCAGCTTCGCTGCAGCCAGACGGAACGCTTCGCGCGCCAGTTCTTCGGTTACGCCGTCCATTTCGTACAGCATCTTGCCCGGTTGAATCTCAGCGACGTAGTACTCTGGGTTACCCTTACCGTTACCCATACGAACTTCCGCCGGCTTGGTCGAGATCGGCTTGTCCGGGAAGATCCGGATCCAGATGCGGCCACCGCGCTTGATGTGACGCGTCATTGCACGACGCGCCGCTTCAATCTGGCGCGCGGTCAGACGGCCACGACCGACAGCCTTCAGGCCGAACTCACCGAACGACACCGCGTTGCCGCGGGTAGCAACGCCGGTGTTACGACCTTTCTGCTCTTTGCGATACTTTCTGCGTTTCGGTTGCAGCATCGTTATTCTCCAGTCTTCCCGTCGCCGCCGGTACCGCCAGCACGACGAGGAGCGCCACGGCGTGCACCTGCCGGGCCACCACCTTCACCATCACGACGCGGACGGCGATCGCCACCCGGACGTGCGTTGCGGCGCGGACGTTTTTCTTCGGCGACTTCTTCGACCACCGGTGCGTCATTGCGGCCGAGCGTATCGCCCTTATAGACCCACACCTTCACGCCGATGATGCCGTACGTCGTCTTTGCTTCCGACGTTGCGTAGTCGATATCTGCACGCAGCGTGTGAAGTGGCACGCGACCTTCGCGGTACCATTCCGTGCGAGCGATTTCGATACCGTTCAGACGGCCTGCGCTCATGATCTTGATGCCTTGAGCACCCAGACGCATCGCGTTCTGCATCGCACGCTTCATCGCGCGACGGAACATGATCCGGCGCTCGAGCTGCTGCGTGATCGAATCAGCGATCAGTTGCGCGTCGGTTTCCGGCTTGCGAATTTCTTCGATGTTGACGTGAACCGGAACGCCCATGCGCTTTTGCAGCTCGGACTTCAGCAGTTCGATGTCTTCACCCTTCTTACCGATCACGACACCCGGACGCGAGCTGAAAATCGTGATACGCGCGTTCTTTGCAGGACGCTCGATCACAACGCGGCCGACGGACGCGTTTTTCAGCTTCTTCTTCAGGTACTCACGAACACCGATGTCTTCCTGCAACATCGCCGCGAAATTGTTGTTGTTCGCGTACCAACGCGAAGCCCAATTGCGGCTGACGGCCAAACGGAAGCCAGTCGGATGAATTTTCTGTCCCATCGTATGACCCCTTAATTCCCGACCGTCACAGTGATGTGACAGGATTGCTTCTCGATGCGGTTACCACGGCCCTTGGCGCGCGCGGTAAAACGCTTCAGCGATGCTGCCTTGTCGACGTAGATGCTCGTGATCTTGAGCTCGTCGATATCGGCACCTTCGTTGTGCTCCGCATTCGCGATCGCCGACAGCACGACCTTCTTCACGATTCCCGCAGCCTTCTTCGGCGAGAACGTCAGAACGTTCAGCGCCTTGTCGACCGGCAAACCGCGGATCTGGTCAGCCACAAGGCGCGTTTTTTGCGCCGAGATGCGGGCACCGCGATGAATTGCTTTCACTTCCATCTTGATTGCCCCTTATTTCTTGGCCTTCTTGTCGGCCGCGTGACCCTTGAACGTACGGGTCAGTGCGAACTCGCCAAGCTTGTGGCCGACCATGTTTTCCGTGACATACACCGGAACGTGTTGACGGCCGTTGTGAACGGCGATCGTCAGACCGATGAAGTCCGGCAGGATCGTCGAGCGACGCGACCAGGTCTTGATCGGTTTCTTGTCACGCGATGCTGCAGCCGCCTCAACCTTCTTCAGCAAATGGGCGTCGCAGAACGGACCTTTCTTAATAGAACGTGCCATTGCCTACTCCTTAACGCTTGTGACGGCGCTGGACGATCATGCTCGTCGTGCGCTTGTTGCTGCGGGTGCGATAGCCCTTCGTCGGCGTGCCCCACGGGCTCACCGGATCGCGGCCTGCCGCAGTCTTGCCTTCGCCACCACCGTGCGGGTGGTCGACCGGGTTCATTGCAACGCCACGCACCGTCGGGCGAATGCCGCGCCAGCGGTTCGCGCCCGCCTTACCGATTTGACGGAGGCTGTGCTCTTCGTTGCCCACTTCTCCGATCGTCGCGCGACATTCAACGTGCACGCGGCGGATTTCGCCCGAACGCAGACGAACCTGCGCGTAGACGCCTTCGCGAGCAAGCAGCATCGCCGACGTGCCAGCCGAACGCGCCATTTGCGCGCCCTTGCCCGGCAGCATTTCGATGCAGTGAATCGTCGTACCGACCGGAATGTTGCGGATCGGCAACGTGTTACCTGCGCGGATCGGCGCTTCCGAACCCGACATCAGTTGCTGACCAACGGTGACACCCTTCGGAGCGATGATGTAGCGGCGCTCGCCGTCTGCGTACAGAACCAGCGCGATGTTCGCGCTACGGTTCGGGTCGTACTCAAGACGTTCGACCTTTGCCGGAATACCATCCTTCGTGCGACGGAAGTCGACGACACGATAGTGATGCTTGTGACCACCGCCCTTGTGACGCGTAGTGATGTGACCGTTGTTGTTACGGCCGGCGGTCGACGACTGTGTGTCGAGCAGTGCCGCAAACGGCTTGCCCTTGTGCAGTTCTTTGTTGACCACCTTGACCATCGCGCGGCGGCCCGGCGAAGTCGGCTTAACTTTCACGATTGCCATGATTACTTGGCCTCCGCTTCAAAGTTGATTTCCTGGCCGGGCTTCAGGCAGACGTACGCCTTCTTCACGTCTTTGCGCTTGCCCATGAAGCGGCCAAAGCGCTTGGCTTTGCCCTTCGCGACCAGCACGTTGACGGAGTCGACTTCCACCTTGAACAGCAGCTCGACTGCAGCTTTCACTTCCTGCTTCGTAGCATCCGGCGCGACTTCGAACACAACCTGCTCGTTCTTGTCGGCAACCAGCGTCGCCTTTTCGGAGACCACCGGCGCGAGCAGGACCTGCATCAAACGATGATCGTTCTTGCGAATCTCGCTCATGACAGCAACTCCTCGATCTGGGCGACCGCAGCCTTCGTGATCAGGACTTTCTTGAAGTAGATCAGCGACAGCGGGTCGGCGTAACGCGGCTCGACAACCGCCACGTGGGCGAGATTGCGCGACGCGAGGTACAGGTTTTCGTCAACCGTGTCGGTAATCACCAGCACGGAGTCGAGACCCATCGCCTTGAATTTTTCGGCCAGCAGCTTCGTCTTCGGCGCCTCGAGCGTCAGCTCGTCGACCACCGAGATGCGGCCTTCGCGGGCCAGCTGCGAGAAGATCGAGCAGAGACCTGCGCGATGCATCTTCTTGTTGACCTTGTGCGAAAAGTTTTCTTCCGGCGAATTCGGGAAGATGCGGCCACCGCCGCGCCACAGCGGGCTCGACGACATACCGGCGCGGGCGCGGCCTGTACCCTTCTGGCGCCACGGCTTCTTGGTCGTGTGCTTGACCTGCTCACGATCCTTCTGCGCGCGGTTGCCGCTACGAGCGTTCGCCTGGTACGCAACCACCACCTGGTGAATCAGGGCTTCGTTATAATCGCGGCCGAACACGACGTCCGACGCGCTAACGCCTGCACCTTCCTGACCATTGGCATTCAGGAGCTTAAGTTCCATTATTTCGCTCCTTTCACGGCACGCGTCTTCACGGCCGGCGTAACGAATACCTTGCCACCCTTCGCACCCGGAACGGCGCCCTTGACCAACAGCAGCTTGCGGTCAGCGTCGATACGAGCGATTTCGAGGTTTTGCACCGTTACCTTCTCGTCACCCATGTGACCAGTCATGCGCTTACCCGGGAAAACACGACCCGGATCCTGCGCCATACCGATCGAGCCCGGCACGTTGTGCGAGCGCGAGTTACCGTGCGAGGCACGGCCCGACGAGAAGTTGTAACGCTTGATGGTACCGGCGTAGCCCTTACCGATCGACACGCCTTGCACGTCGACCTTCTGGCCCACTTCGAACAGCTCGGGACCAACCACGGTGCCGTTCGACAACTCGGCGGCCTTAGCGGGGTCGATCTGAAATTCTTTGAGGATTTCACCGGCTTGAACGCCGGCTTTGGCGAGATGACCTGCCAACGGCTTCGTCACGCGCGATGCGCGGCGCGTACCGAAGGTAACCTGCACGGCCGTGTAGCCGTCGGTTTCAACAGTCTTGATCTGCGTCACGCGGTTGTCGGACACGTCCAGCACGGTGACGGGAATCGAATCCCCCTCAGCCGTGAAGATACGGGTCATGCCAACCTTGCGACCTACGAGTCCAAGGCTCATCGTTTTCTCCATTCCCGACTGCGATTGGTCGGGGCTAATTTACAAAATGTCGGCGCCGTTTCGGGCATGAGACCATGCTGCAGCACACCGACTTTTTACGCAAATGCGCGAAAAGCTCACTAGTATAGCGAGCCTTTTCGTTTTCCGCAAGCAATCAAAGACTTAGCGCTGCCCGGATCGCCGGACAAGGGCTGAAGCCTTATTGCAGCTTGATTTCAACGTCGACGCCAGCCGGCAAATCGAGCTTCATAAGCGCATCAACGGTCTTGTCCGTCGGGTCGACGATGTCCATCAGACGCTGGTGCGTGCGGATTTCGAGCTGATCGCGCGACGTCTTGTTGACGTGCGGCGAACGCAAAATGTCGAAGCGTTGAATGCGGGTCGGCAGGGGCACCGGGCCACGAACGATTGCGCCAGTCCGCTTTGCCGTGTCGACGATTTCAGCTGCCGATTGATCGATCAGGCGATAGTCGAAAGCCTTCAGGCGGATGCGGATTTTCTGGTTCTGCATGACAAATTCCTTGGAAAGAGCGAGGCGATATTGCACCGCCGAGTAGAAAAAGAACGTAGGCTCGGGCGCTTGCGGAGAGCGAGCGCCCGAGCCCGGGCGCTACATACTGCTACAGCAATCTGCGATTTTACTCGATGATCTTTGCGACGACACCAGCGCCGACCGTACGGCCACCTTCGCGGATTGCGAAACGAAGGCCTTCTTCCATCGCGATCGGGTTGATCAGCTTCACCGTGATCGACACGTTGTCGCCCGGCATCACCATTTCCTTGTCCTTCGGCAGCTCGATCGAGCCCGTCACGTCCGTCGTACGGAAGTAGAACTGCGGACGGTAGTTGTTGAAGAACGGCGTGTGACGGCCGCCTTCGTCCTTGCTCAGCACGTACACTTCAGCCGTGAAGTGCGTGTGCGGGTTGATCGAACCCGGCTTGGCCAGAACCTGGCCACGCTCCACGTCTTCACGCTTCGTGCCGCGCAGCAGGATACCAACGTTGTCGCCAGCCTGACCCTGATCGAGCAGCTTGCGGAACATTTCCACGCCCGTGCAGGTCGTCTTGGCCGTTGCACGGATACCGACGATCTCGATTTCCTCGCCGACCTTGATCACGCCACGCTCGACGCGGCCCGTCACCACCGTGCCACGACCCGAGATCGAGAATACGTCTTCCACCGGCATCAGGAACGAACCGTCAACCGCGCGCTCCGGCGTCGGGATGTACGTGTCCAGCGCGTCGGCCAGGTTCATGATCGCCACTTCGCCCAGCTCGCCCTTGTCGCCTTCCAGCGCGAGCTTGGCCGAACCCTTGATGATCGGCGTGTCGTCGCCCGGGAAGTCGTACTTCGACAGAAGTTCGCGAACTTCCATCTCGACGAGCTCCAGCAGCTCAGCGTCGTCCACCATGTCGCACTTGTTCAGGAACACGATGATGTACGGAACGCCAACCTGACGCGCCAGCAGGATGTGCTCACGCGTTTGCGGCATCGGGCCGTCAGCAGCCGAGCACACCAGGATCGCGCCGTCCATCTGCGCCGCACCCGTGATCATGTTCTTCACGTAGTCAGCATGGCCCGGGCAGTCAACGTGTGCGTAGTGGCGGTTAGCCGTTTCGTACTCGACGTGCGCGGTGTTGATGGTAATGCCGCGCGCCTTTTCTTCCGGCGCCGCGTCGATCTGGTCGTACGCCTTCGCTTCGCCGCCAAACTTCTGCGTCAGAACCGTCGTGATCGCTGCCGTCAGCGTGGTCTTGCCGTGGTCAACGTGACCGATCGTGCCCACGTTCACGTGCGGCTTGGTCCGTTCGAATTTACCTTTAGCCATGTTTCTCTTCTTTCAGTAAGTTAATCGTTGAATGACTTTGCCGCGCGATTACTTCGACTTCGCGTTGATGATCGCTTCCGACACGTTGCGCGGAGCTTCAGCGTAGTGCTTGAACTCCATCGTGTACGTTGCACGACCCTGCGTCAGCGAACGCAGCGACGTCGAGTAGCCGAACATTTCCGACAGCGGTACTTCGGCGCGAACGATCTTGCCGCCACCAACCATGTCTTCCATGCCCTGGACGATACCGCGACGGCCCGACAGGTCGCCCATCACGTTGCCCATGTAATCTTCCGGCGTTTCGACTTCCACAGCCATCATCGGTTCGAGGATGACCGGGCTTGCCTTACGCATTGCTTCCTTGAACGCCATCGAACCGGCCATGCGGAACGCATTTTCGTTCGAGTCAACGTCGTGGTACGAACCGAACGTCAGGTGAACCTTCACGTCAACGACCGGGAAGCCCGCCAGCACACCAGCCTTCAGCGTTTCCTGGATACCCTTGTCGACTGCCGGAATGTATTCACGCGGAATCACGCCGCCCTTGATCTCGTCGAGGAACTCGTAACCCTTGCCTTGTTCGTTCGGCTCGAGCGTGATGACTGCGTGACCGTACTGACCGCGGCCGCCCGACTGCTTGACGAACTTGCCGTCAACGTCAGCCGCCGTGCTGCGGATCGTTTCGCGGTAAGCCACCTGCGGCTTGCCGACGGTCGCTTCCACGCCGAATTCACGCTTCATCCGGTCGACCAGAATTTCGAGGTGCAGTTCGCCCATACCCGAAATGATCGTTTGACCCGATTCTTCGTCCGTCTGAACGCGGAACGACGGATCTTCCTGGGCCAGGCGGTTCAGTGCCAGACCCATCTTTTCCTGGTCAGCCTTGGTCTTCGGCTCGACAGCCTGCGAAATTACCGGCTCCGGGAAAATCATGCGTTCGAGCACGATCGGGTTCTGCGGATCGCACAGCGTGTCGCCCGTGGTCGCCTCTTTCAGGCCGACCGCGGCAGCGATGTCGCCGGCGCGCACTTCCTTGATTTCTTCGCGCTGATTCGCGTGCATCTGCAGAATACGACCCAGACGTTCCTTCTTGTCCTTTGTCGCGTTCAGCACCGTGTCGCCCGAATTGACGACACCCGAGTACACACGGAAGAAGATCAGTTGGCCGACGAACGGGTCGGTCATGATCTTGAATGCCAGTGCCGAGAACTTTTCGTCGTCGGCCGCGCGGCGCTCAGCCTTTTCACCGTTTTCCAGTTCGCCGGTAACCGGCGGAATGTCGATCGGCGACGGCAGGAAGTCGAGCACGGCGTCCAGCATGCGCTGCACACCCTTGTTCTTGAATGCGGTGCCGCACAGCATCGGCTGGATTTCGCAAGCGATCGTACGGTCGCGCAGACCCTTGATGATTTCCTCTTCGGTCAGCTCGCCCGACTCGAGGTACTTGTTCATCATGTCTTCGTTCGCTTCAGCCGCGGCCTCGACCATCTTTTCACGCCATTCGTTGCACGTGTCGACGAGTTCTGCCGGGATGTCTTCGTACGAGAACTTGGTGCCTTGGGACGCGTCGTCCCAAATGATCGCCTTCATCTTCATCAGATCGACGACGCCCGTGAAGTTCTCTTCCGCGCCAATAGGCACGACGACCGGAACCGGGTTCGCCTTAAGACGCAGCTTGAGCTGGTCGTAGACCTTGAAGAAGTTCGCGCCGGTACGGTCCATCTTGTTGATGAACGCAAGACGGGGAACCTTGTACTTGTTAGCTTGACGCCACACGGTTTCCGACTGGGGCTGCACACCGCCCACAGCGCAGTACACCATGCACGCGCCATCGAGCACGCGCATCGAGCGCTCGACTTCGATCGTGAAGTCGACGTGACCCGGGGTGTCGATGATGTTGATGCGGTGCTCGGCGCGGTCGCCCGCCATGCCCTTCCAGAATGCCGTGGTAGCAGCGGAAGTAATCGTGATGCCGCGTTCCTGTTCCTGCTCCATCCAGTCCATGGTTGCAGCGCCGTCGTGAACTTCACCAATCTTGTGGTTCACGCCCGTGTAGAACAGAATGCGCTCGGTCGTCGTCGTTTTGCCGGCGTCGATGTGAGCGCTAATACCGATGTTACGGTAGCGCTCGATAGGAGTCTTGCGAGCCACTTTGATCCTCTATTGGGATGGCGCGATGCGAGAGATACCCATCGCGCTGTAACACAAACGGGCGAGGCGCCCTTGAAGCGCACCCGCCCGGAATTTCTTTCCGTTTTTCCACTAAACCCGGGTCGGGAAAGCTTAGAAACGGAAGTGCGAGAACGCCTTGTTGGCTTCTGCCATCCGGTGAACTTCGTCGCGCTTCTTCATCGCGCCGCCACGGCCTTCGGCCGCTTCGGATAGTTCACCTGCCAGACGCAGGGCCATCGACTTCTCGCTGCGCTTCTTCGCGGCTTCACGCAGCCAACGCATCGCCAATGCCATACGACGCGACGGGCGCACTTCGACCGGAACCTGATAGTTCGCACCACCAACGCGGCGGCTCTTCACTTCGACCACCGGCTTGACGTTGTTGAGCGCCACCGTGAACACCTCCAGCGGGTCCTTGCCACCCTTGGTCTGGATCTGTTCGAAAGCGCCGTACACGATACGCTCGGCAACCGACTTCTTGCCGGAGAGCATCAGGACGTTCATGAATTTTGCTACATCAACGTTGCCGAACTTCGGATCCGGCAACACTTCCCGCTTGGGGACTTCGCGACGACGCGGCATGTTTCTTCCTTTACCTTTTCAGTTGGAGCTGATTGCAGCCCCGCGGCCACCAACTAACCCGATTCATCCGTAAGACTAACCAGCCTGGTCGGGTGACCACTTACTCGATAGCACCGGCGATTCCGGCACCATCGCTATTACCGCCTTTGCAGGCGACCTGAAACTACGATTGACCGACTAATTACTTGCCAGCCTTGGCACGCTTCGCACCGTACTTCGAGCGAGCCTGCTTACGATCCTTGACGCCCTGGGTATCCAACGAGCCGCGAACCATGTGGTAACGCACACCCGGCAAGTCCTTCACACGGCCGCCGCGAATCAGCACGACCGAGTGTTCCTGCAGGTTGTGGCCTTCACCACCGATATACGAAATGACTTCGAAGCCATTCGTCAGGCGAACTTTGGCGACCTTACGGAGTGCAGAGTTCGGCTTCTTCGGCGTCGTGGTGTACACACGGGTGCACACGCCGCGACGCTGGGGGCAGTCCTGCAAGGCCGGGCTCTTGCTCTTCGTCGTTTCCGACGTGCGGCCTTTGCGAACCAGTTGATTGATGGTTGGCATTGTTTATTCCTGAAATTGAACAAAATCGACGCATCTGTTTCCAGGCAAAGCGGAAACGCCTGCGCATCGAACTTCCGGTTGGCCGACCTACGCACGAACTGAAGCCGCGCGCACGCATCCCAAGAACCGGAACCTAGCATAATATTCCGAAAATACTAAGGGAGTCAACAGGTTGCGATGTTTCGCATCCCTGTCAATCCGGCGAAACAGCCAGATGAGGTCAGTCGGCCGCTACGACGTTTAGCAATTCGTAACCGAAACGGTCAAGTTTACGGGCGCCCATGCCAGGAATCCCACGCAGATCCTCGATCGAATCCGGGCCGAGACGGGCGATTTCCGCAAGCGTCGCGTCGTGGAAAATCACATAAGCCGGCACGCCGTCGCTCTTCGCGGTTTCGGTGCGCCACATGCGTAGACGCTCCCAGCGGGCGCGCTCGCGAGGGCCCATGCCGATGGTCGGATCGGCGCGTTCGCTCGTACGCCCCGCCGATTGACGCGTGCGTGTGGGCTTGACGTAGCGCCGCATCGTCACCTTCTGCTCGCCCTTTAGCACCGGCTTGCTCGCCTCCGTGAGCACGAGCGAACCGAAGCCCTCGTGGTCGACCGTCAGGTAGCCGAATGCGACTAGCTGACGGAAGATCGCGCGCCACTCCGGCTCACCGAGCGCTGCGCCAATACCAAACGTGGTCAGCTTCTCGTGCCCGCGCTGCAGGATTTTCTCGCTGCGGTTGCCGCGCAAAATATCGATCAGGTGTCCGGCGCCAAAATGAAAGCCGCTCGCGCGCTGCGCGCGAAACACGCATGACAGGGCCATCTGAGCCTCGCGCGTCGCATCCCATGTCGGGGGCGGCTCGAGGCAGTTGTCGCAGTTGCCGCACGGTTGGCTCGTTTCGCCGAAGTACGCGAGCAGGCGCACCCGTCGGCAGGTCGCGGTTTCGCACAAACCGAGCAGCGCATCGAGCTTGCCGGTCTGGACGCGCTTGTGGGCGTCATCGGCTTCGGATTCGTCGATCATCTTGCGCTGCTGCACGACGTCGCCGAGCCCGTAGGCCATCCACGCGTTCGACGGCAGCCCGTCCCGGCCCGCGCGGCCGGTCTCCTGGTAGTACCCTTCGACGCTCTTTGGCAAATCCAGATGGGCGACGAACCGCACGTCGGGTTTGTCGATGCCCATGCCGAACGCGATCGTCGCGCACATCACGATGCCTTCCTCGCGCTGGAACATTTCCTGATGCTTCTGGCGCACTTCGAATTCCATGCCGGCGTGGTATGGCAGCGCGCGCATGCCCTTTTCCTTCAGCCACTCGGCGGTCTCCTCGACCTTGCGGCGCGACAGGCAATAGACGACGCCCGCGTCGGTCGTACCGTCGGCCTTCGTATGCTCGGCGCGGATGAAGTCGAGCAGTTGCGTGCGTGCGTTGTCTTTTTCGGCAATGCGATAGCGAATGTTCGGCCGATCGAAACTCGACACGAACACGCGCGCATCCTCGAGCGCGAGACGGTGGATGATTTCGTCGCGCGTGATCGCGTCGGCGGTCGCCGTCAGCGCAATGCGCGGCACATTCGGAAAGCGCTCGTGCAGCACCGACAGCTGGATATATTCGGGCCGGAAATCGTGTCCCCATTGCGACACACAGTGCGCTTCGTCGATCGCGAAAAGACCGATGCGCGTGCGCTCGAGCAGTTCCTGGAAGCGCGACGTCATCAGCCGCTCCGGTGCGACGTAGAGCAGATCGATGTCGCCGTCGCGAAGCGCCCGCTCGGTGGCCATCGCCTCCGCGCTCGACAGCGTCGAGTTCAGGTATGCGGCCCGCACGCCGACTTCGGTCAACGCGGCCACCTGATCCTGCATCAACGCAATCAGCGGCGACACCACGATGCCGGTGCCAAAGCCGCGTTCGCGCCGCACCAGCGACGGAATCTGATAGCACAGCGATTTGCCGCCGCCCGTCGGCATCAGCACGAGGCAATCGCCGCCATCGGCGACATGCTCGACAATTTCGCCCTGCTGCCCTCTGAACGCGGGATAACCAAAGACTTCGTTGAGGATTTCGAGCGGACGGGACATGTATTTGACAGAGACGGCGAAGGGAACGGCACGCAGGCGGTGAGACGAATTTTACCAACGCATTCGCGCCGCGCCCGCGCTTTGCGACAACCTTGGCCATCCGGCCTAGGGATGCGCCGGCGCATGGCACCGATGCACGTGCAAAAAATGAGCAAAAAAAAGCCGCTCAGTCGAAACTGAGCGGCTTTCGTGGCTCGTCAGGCAAGGCGGCTTGCGCCGCCAGCGCTTACTCGCCCGAGTGCTGCTGTTCGGCAGCCGGGGCTTCCGGCGTACCGAATTCGAACGACTCTTCCGCTGCGATCTGATCGAAACGCTCGCGGTCGGCCAGTTCCTTGCTCTTGCGCGCCTTGTGGAACGCGAGACCGGTACCGGCCGGAATCAGACGGCCGACGATCACGTTTTCCTTCAGGCCACGCAGGTCGTCGCGCTTGCCCATGATCGCCGCTTCGGTCAGCACGCGGGTCGTTTCCTGGAACGACGCCGCGGAGATGAACGAATCGGTCGACAGCGACGCCTTCGTGATACCGAGCAGCACGTTTTCGTACGTTGCCGGACGCTTGTCTTCCGCGATCATACGGTCGTTCTCGTCGAGCATGTCCGACCGCTCGACCTGTTCGCCCGGGATGAAACGCGTATCGCCGTTGTCCGTGATCTGCACGCGGCGCAGCATCTGACGCACGATCACTTCGATGTGCTTGTCGTTGATCTTCACGCCTTGCAGACGGTACACGTCCTGCACTTCGTCCACGATGTAACGCGACAGCGCCTCGACGCCCTGCAGACGCAGGATGTCGTGCGGATCCGCCGGTCCGTCGACGATCATTTCGCCCTTGTTGACGACCTGACCATCGTGCACCAGAACCTGCTTTTCCTTCGCGATCAGGAACTCGTGCTGGTTGCCCTCGAGGTCCGTGATAACGAGACGCTGCTTGCCCTTCGTGTCCTTACCGAACGACGTCGTACCCGTGACTTCCGCCAGGATACCTGCATCCTTCGGCGAACGTGCTTCGAACAGTTCCGCCACACGCGGCAGACCACCGGTAATGTCGCGCGTCTTCTGCGATTCGGTCGGGATACGTGCAAGCACTTCACCAACCTGCACCTGCTGACCGTCCTTCACGGTGATCAGCGCGCCGACCTGGAAGCCGATCTGCACCGAGTGCTCGGTGTTCGGGATCTTCACTTCCTCGCCGTTCGCATCGAGCAGCTTGACCTGCGGACGCACCGTCTTGGACGCCTGCGAACCACGACGCTTCACGTCGATCACGACGAGCGTGGACAGCCCCGTCACATCGTCGATCTGCTTCGCGACCGTCACGCCTTCCTCGACGTTCTCGAACTTCACCGTACCACCGTACTCGGTGATGATCGGACGCGTCATCGGATCCCACGTGGCCAGTTGCGTGCCGGCCTTGATCTGCGCGCCGTCGAGCTGCAGCAGCGTGGCGCCGTACGGCACCTTGTGACGCTCGCGCTCGCGGCCGTGATCGTCGGTGATCATCGCTTCGCCCGAACGCGAGATGACGATCTGCTCGCCCTTCGCATTCGTAACGTAGCGCATCGTCGACGTGAAACGCACCGTACCGTTCGACTTCGCTTCGACCGACGAAGCCACCGCCGCACGCGACGCCGCGCCACCGATGTGGAACGTACGCATCGTGAGCTGCGTGCCCGGTTCACCGATCGACTGCGCTGCGATCACGCCGACCGCTTCGCCGACGTTCACCAGCGAGCCGCGGCCGAGGTCGCGCCCGTAGCAGGCCGCGCACAGACCATAACGGGTTTCGCAGGTGAGCGGCGTGCGCACGCGCACTTCGTCGATGCCGAGGCGTTCGATATCTTCGACCGCGTCTTCGTCGAGCAGCGTGCCCGCTTCGAACAGCGTTTCCTGCGATTCCGGGTTGACGATGTCAGCCACCGCCACGCGACCCAGAATACGGTCACGCAGTGCTTCGACCACTTCACCGCCTTCCACAAGCGCCTTCATCGCCACGCCGTTCGACGTGCCGCAATCTTCCTCGACGACGACCAGATCTTGCGTCACGTCGACCAGACGACGCGTCAGGTACCCCGAGTTAGCGGTCTTCAGTGCCGTATCAGCCAGACCCTTACGTGCGCCGTGGGTCGAGATGAAGTACTGCAACACGTTCAGACCTTCGCGGAAGTTCGCCGTAATCGGCGTCTCGATGATCGAGCCGTCCGGCTTCGCCATCAGGCCGCGCATACCAGCCAGCTGACGGATCTGAACCGCGGAACCACGAGCGCCCGAGTCCGCCATCATGTAGATGGAGTTGAACGACTCCTGACGCGTCTGGTTGCCGTCACGGTCCGTGACCGGTTCCGTCGACAGCTGCTCCATCATCGCCTTGCCGACCGCTTCCGACGTCGCCGACCAGATGTCGACCACGTTGTTGTAGCGTTCCTGCGCGGTGACGAGACCCGACATGTACTGACGGTCGTATTCCTTCACCTTCTTCGCGGCGTCGCCGACGATGGTTTCCTTCTGCGGCGGCACGAGCATGTCGTCGACGCAGATCGAAATACCAGCGCGCGTTGCCAGGCGGAAGCCCGACTGCATCAGCTGGTCGGCGAAAATCACCGTCTCACGCAGACCGCACTTGCGGAACGCAGTGTTGATCAGACGCGAGATTTCCTTCTTCTTCAGCGGCTTATTCAGCACCGAGAACGGCAGACCCGGCGGCAGAATTTCCGACAGGATCGAACGGCCGACCGTGGTTGCGTACAGCGTGATCTTCGGCACGAACGCCGGCGCGCCTTCCGACTTGTCTTCGTTGTGGACCATTTCGGTGATCCGCACGTTGACGCGCGAGGCCAGCTCGACTTCCTTGTTCTCGTACGCGCGCAGCACTTCCGACACGCCCGTGAACGTCAGGCCTTCGCCCTTGCCGTTCACCGCTTCGCGCGTCGCGTAGTACAGGCCGAGCACGATGTCCTGCGACGGCACGATCGACGGATCGCCGTTGGCCGGGAACAGCACGTTGTTCGACGCGAGCATCAGCGTGCGCGCTTCCATCTGCGCTTCGAGCGACAGCGGCACGTGAACGGCCATCTGGTCACCGTCGAAGTCGGCGTTGAACGCCGCGCAGACGAGCGGGTGCAGCTGGATTGCCTTACCTTCGATCAGCACCGGCTCGAAAGCCTGGATGCCGAGACGGTGCAGCGTCGGCGCGCGGTTCAGCATGACCGGATGTTCGCGGATCACCTCTTCGAGGATGTCCCACACCACCGGCGTCTGGTTCTCGACTTCCTTCTTCGCAGCCTTGATGGTGGTAGCGACACCCATCACTTCGAGCTTGTTGAAGATGAACGGCTTGAACAGTTCGAGCGCCATCAGCTTCGGCAGACCGCACTGATGCAGCTTCAGCGTCGGGCCGACCACGATCACCGAACGGCCCGAGTAGTCGACGCGCTTACCGAGCAGGTTTTGACGGAAGCGACCGCCCTTACCCTTGATCATGTCTGCGAGCGACTTCAGCGGACGCTTGTTCGCGCCGGTCATCGCCTTGCCGCGACGGCCGTTGTCGAGCAGCGAGTCGACGGCTTCCTGGAGCATCCGCTTTTCGTTGCGGACGATGATCTCAGGCGCCTTCAGCTCGAGCAGACGCTTCAACCGGTTGTTACGGTTGATCACGCGGCGATACAGGTCATTCAAGTCTGACGTTGCGAAACGGCCGCCGTCGAGCGGCACCAGCGGACGCAGTTCCGGCGGCAGCACCGGCAGCACTTCGAGGACCATCCAGTCCGGCTTGATGCCCGAACGCTGGAATGCCTCGAGCACCTTCAGGCGCTTCGCGTACTTCTTGATCTTCGCTTCCGAGCCGGTGTTGCGCAGCTCCGTGCGCAGCATTTCGACCTGCTCGTCGATGTTGATCGCGCGCAGCAGCTCGCGAATACCTTCCGCGCCCATTTCGGCACGGAATTCGTCGCCGTATTCCTCGACCTTGTTGTAGTAATCCTCTTCGGTCATGATCTGCCGCGCTTTGAGCGGCGTCATGCCCGGATCGATCACCACGTAGGCTTCGAAGTACAGCACGCGCTCGATGTCGCGCAGCGTCATGTCGAGCACCATGCCCAGACGCGACGGCAGCGACTTCAGAAACCAGATGTGCGCAACCGGCGAGGCCAGTTCAATGTGGCCCATGCGCTCGCGACGCACCTTCGCAAGCGTCACTTCGACGCCGCACTTCTCGCAGATCACGCCGCGGTGCTTCAGGCGCTTGTACTTGCCGCAAAGGCATTCGTAGTCCTTGATCGGACCGAAAATCTTCGCGCAGAACAGACCATCGCGCTCCGGCTTGAACGTGCGGTAGTTGATGGTTTCCGGCTTCTTGACTTCACCGAACGACCACGAACGGATCTTGTCCGGCGAGGCCAGACCGATCTTGATCGCGTCAAAAACTTCAGGTTGTTGGACTTGCTTGAATAGATCGAGCAAAGCTTTCATCGCTTCTCTCCAGTAGTCCGATTAGTTCCGGTCCAGGTCGATGTCGATACCCAGCGACCGGATTTCCTTCACCAACACGTTGAACGACTCAGGCATGCCGGCATCGATCACGTGATCGCCCTTGACCAGGTTCTCGTAAACCTTGGTCCGGCCCGTCACGTCGTCCGACTTCACCGTCAGCATTTCCTGCAGCACGTACGATGCGCCGTACGCTTCGAGCGCCCACACTTCCATTTCACCGAAACGCTGGCCACCGAACTGCGCCTTACCGCCCAACGGCTGCTGCGTCACGAGCGAGTACGGACCCGTGGAACGCGCGTGCATCTTGTCGTCGACCAGGTGGTGCAGCTTCAGGTAGTGCATGTAGCCGACCGTCACCGTACGTTCGAACATCTCGCCCGTGCGGCCGTCAAACAGACGCACCTGGTTCTTCGACGGCGTCATGCCGAGGTTCTCAGCGATCTCGTCCGGGAACGCCAGATCCAACGCGCGCGACATTTCTTCTTCCGTCGCACCGTCGAACACCGGCGTTGCAAACGGCACACCTTCGCGCAAATTCTTCGCCAGTTCGAGGATTTCGTCGTCGCTAAAGCTGTCCAGCTCTTCGGCGCGGCCCGATTCGTTGTAGATCTTGATCAGGAATTCGCGCAGTTCAGCGATCTTCGCCTGACGCTGCAGCATTTCGCCGATACGCCAGCCGAGACCCTTCGCGGCCCAACCCAGATGCACTTCGAGAACCTGACCCACGTTCATCCGCGACGGCACGCCGAGCGGGTTCAGAACGACGTCAGCCGGACGGCCGTCGGCCATGTACGGCATGTCTTCGATCGGCACGATCTTCGACACGACACCCTTGTTACCGTGACGGCCTGCCATCTTGTCGCCAGGTTGCAGACGGCGCTTCACTGCCAGATACACCTTGACCATCTTCAGCACGCCCGGCGGCAGTTCGTCGCCCTGGGTGAGCTTCTTGCGCTTCTCTTCGAACGCGAGGTCGAACTGGTGACGCTTCTCTTCGATCGAGTTCTTGATCGCTTCGAGCTGGGCCGCTGCTTCTTCATCCGCGAGGCGGATGTCGAACCAGTGGTAGTGGTCCAGATCTTCGAGGTAAGCGCGCTCGATCTTCGTGCCCTTCGCGAGCTTCTTCGGACCGCCGTTCGCAACCTTGCCTTCGAGCATTCGCGCGAGACGCTGGAACGCATCGCCTTCCACGATACGCAGCTGGTCGTTCAGGTCGAGGCGATAGCGCTTCAGTTCATCGTCGATGATCTGTTGGGCGCGCTTGTCGCGCTGGATGCCTTCACGGGTGAACACTTGAACGTCGATCACGGTACCGCTCATGCCCGACGGCACACGCAGCGACGTGTCCTTCACGTCAGATGCCTTCTCACCGAAGATCGCGCGCAGCAGCTTTTCTTCCGGCGTCAGCTGGGTTTCGCCCTTCGGCGTGACCTTGCCGACCAGCACGTCGCCCGCTTCGACTTCCGCGCCGATGTACACGATGCCCGACTCGTCGAGACGGCCAAGCTGCACTTCCGCGAGGTTCGAGATGTCGCGCGTGATTTCTTCCGGTCCGAGCTTCGTGTCGCGAGCAACGACATTCAGTTCTTCGATGTGGATCGACGTGTAACGATCGTCTGCAACCACCTTCTCCGAGATCAGGATCGAGTCTTCGAAGTTGTAGCCGTTCCACGGCATGAACGCGATCAGCATGTTCTGGCCGAGCGCGAGCTCGCCCAGATCGGTTGATGCGCCGTCAGCCAGCACGTCACCTCGCGCAACCTTGTCGCCCATCTTCACGATCGGACGCTGGTTGATGTTCGTGTTCTGGTTCGAACGCGTGTACTTGATCAGGTTGTAAATGTCGACACCGACTTCACCTGCGACCGCTTCGTCGTCGTTCACGCGAATCACGATACGGCCCGCGTCGACGTAATCGACCACACCGCCACGCAGTGCCTGAACCGTCGTGCCCGAGTCGACCGCCACGGTGCGCTCGATGCCCGTACCAACGACCGGCTTTTCCGGACGCAGACACGGCACAGCCTGACGCTGCATGTTCGAGCCCATCAATGCGCGGTTCGCGTCGTCGTGCTCGAGGAACGGGATCAGCGATGCTGCAACCGACACGATCTGCGACGGCGCCACGTCCATGTACTGGATGCGATCCGGCGTGACCATCAGCGTTTCGCCAGCTTCACGCGACGACACGAGCTCGTCGGTCAGCGTGCCGTCGTCAGCCACCGCCGCGTTCGCCTGAGCAATCACGTAACGGCCTTCTTCGATCGCCGACAGGTAGTCGATCTGGTCGGTCACCTTGCCGTCCGCAACCTTGCGATACGGCGTTTCGAGGAAGCCGTATTCGTTCAGGTGCGCGTACAGAGCGAGCGAGTTGATCAGACCGATGTTCGGACCTTCCGGCGTTTCGATCGGGCACACGCGGCCGTAGTGGGTCGGATGCACGTCGCGGACTTCGAAGCCGGCGCGCTCACGCGTCAGACCGCCCGGGCCCAGCGCGGAAACACGACGCTTGTGCGTGATTTCCGACAGCGGGTTGGTCTGGTCCATGAACTGCGACAGCTGCGACGAACCGAAGAACTCGCGGATTGCCGACGAAATCGGCTTCGAGTTGATCAGGTCGTGCGGCATCAGGTTTTCGCTTTCGGCCTGGCCGAGGCGTTCCTTCACGGCACGTTCGACACGGACGAGACCCGCGCGGAACTGGTTCTCCGCGAGTTCGCCGACGCAACGCACACGACGGTTGCCGAGGTGGTCGATGTCGTCGACTTCACCCTTGCCGTTGCGCAGCTCGACAAGGATCTTGATCGTCGCGAGGATGTCGTCGTCCTGCAGCGTCATCGGACCGACGATTTCGTCGCGGCCGACCCGGCGATTGAACTTCATACGACCCACCTTCGACAGGTCGTATGCTTCTTCGCTGTAGAACAGACGGTTGAACAGTGCCTCGACCGCTTCTTCGGTCGGCGGCTCGCCCGGGCGCATCATGCGGTAGATCGCAATGCGCGCGGCCATCTTGTCGGCCGTTTCGTCGATACGCAGCGTCGACGAGATATACGGACCCTGGTCCAGATCGTTCGTGTAGAGCGTCTGGATGTCCTTGATCTTCGCCTCACGCAGCTTCTCGAGCACGGACTCGGTGATTTCGTCGTTCGCGTTCGAGATGACTTCGCCGGTATCGCCGTCGATCACGTTCTTCGCGAGCACACGGCCGAGCAGATAGTCTTCCGGCACCGAGATGAACTTGGTCTTCGCGTTATCGAGGTCGCGAATGTGCTTCGCGTTGATCCGCTTGTCCTTCTGGACGATCACGTTGCCGTCGCGGTCCGTGATATCGAAGCGCGCGACTTCACCACGCAGACGCTCCGGCACGAATTCCATCTGCGCGCCTTCCGGCATCAGCGTGAAATTGTCGAACACGAAGAAATTTGCGAGGATCTGTTCGGGCGTCAGGCCGATTGCCTTCAGCAGGATCGTGACCGGCATCTTGCGACGACGGTCGACGCGGAAGTAGAGCACGTCCTTCGGGTCGAATTCGAAGTCGAGCCACGAGCCGCGGTAAGGAATGATACGTGCCGAGAACAGCAGCTTGCCCGAGCTATGCGTCTTGCCTTTGTCGTGTTCGAAGAACACGCCCGGCGAACGGTGCAACTGCGAAACGATTACACGTTCCGTGCCATTGATGACGAACGAACCGGTCGGCGTCATGAGCGGGATTTCGCCCATGTATACTTCCTGTTCCTTCACTTCCTTGACGACCGGCTTGCTCGGCGATTCCTTGTCGAGCAGCACCAGACGCACCTTGGCGCGCAGCGCCGAGCAGTACGTCAGACCGCGCTGCTGGCATTCCTTGATGTTGAATGCCGGCGGCGACAGCATGTAGCTGACGAACTCGAGACGCGCGAAGCCGTTATGCGAAACGATCGGGAAAACGGAAGTAAACGCTGCCTGCAGGCCTTCCGGCTTGCGTTGCGTAGACGACGTATCTGCTTGCAGAAACGTGCTGAATGATTCAAGCTGGGTAGCCAGCAGGAAAGGTACTTGGTGAACGATGGGGCGCTTCGCAAAACTCTTGCGAATGCGCTTCTTCTCGGTGAAGGAATATTGCATACGATCTCCGAATCACGGCGGGCATAGTTGTCGAGGCAGGATACCTTGATGAGACAACCCGAGTGTTCACCGACTGAGACCCGATGGCCGTCCGATGGCTTGAACGAGCCTAGAAGCTTGGTGGTTGGCCGCTACCAACCGCTGGCTGACGGCAGCGGATGCCTGTGTTGCCCGCTGCCCGACCAAACTTGCCTTCTGCAGTCGCTTCAGAAGACAAAGAGAAGCGCCGGTCAATGTTACCGATTGGCGATTTTCTTTGGCTTCTGGGGATTACGCCCTTGCCGGCATACACCTGCAAAAACGCAGCCCCCACAAAGCACAAAAAGGCCGGCGGTGAAAAACCGCCAGCCTTCGCACAGCGCGTTGAAACTTACTTGATTTCAACCTTCGCGCCGGCTTCTTCCAGCTTCTTCTTGGCTTCTTCAGCTGCAGCCTTGGGCACCGCTTCCTTAACGGGCTTCGGTGCGCCGTCGACGAGATCCTTCGCTTCCTTCAGGCCGAGACCCGTCAGTTCGCGAACAGCCTTAATGACGGAAACCTTGTTTGCACCGGTTTCAGCCAGAATGACCGTGAATTCGGTCTGCTCTTCAGCAGCAGCAGCGCCGCCGCCTGCGCCTGCCGGGCCTGCCACTGCAACAGCAGCTGCCGACACGCCAAACTTTTCTTCGAACGCCTTAACCAGCTCGTTCAGTTCCAGAACCGACATCGAGCCTACGGCTTCGAGGATGTCTTCTTTTGCGATTGCCATTTGAAATACTCCTAAATTGAATTCGGATACAGCCAGCGATCAATTACGCTCGACTGAAGTGCATTACGCAGCGGTTTCTTCGCCTTGTTTCTTTTCTGCCAGCGCGGCCAGAGCACGCGCAAAGCCCGAAACAGGTGCCTGCATAACGAACAACAGCTTGGAGAGCAGTTCCTCGCGGCTCGGGATGTTTGCCAGCGCTTGCACGCCAGCCTTGTCCATCACCTTGCCTTCGTAGGAACCAGCCTTGATGACCAACTTGTCATTGCCCTTGCTGAAGTCATTGACGACCTTAGCAGCAGCAATTGCATCTTCCGAGATGCCGTAGATCAGAGGGCCAGTCATCTGCTCTGCCAGCGGAGCAAACGGGGTACCCTCGACGGCGCGACGCGCCAGCGTGTTCTTCAACACGCGAAGGTAAACCTGTTGCTCGCGCGCTTTCGCGCGCAGCTTGGTCAGATCGCCAACCGCGATTCCACGATACTCAGCCAGAACCACGGTCTGAGCTTTCGCGACTTGCGCGGCAACCTCAGCGACGACGGCCTGCTTGCTTTCTTTGTTGAGTGGCACGGTTAACCTCCAGATTCGATACACGCAGCGTGCGCCTTGTGTACCGCGTTCAATAACGGCGTCCGACCAGTCAGGAGTATTTCGACCGTCCTAAGCCCGCATTCCTACGGACATCGGACGGCTTCATCACTACAAAACCTTTTCGGGTTCGCCATCTGCGTTGGCCTTACATTAAGGACTCGCCCGCCTGCTGCGTGCCCGCCAACGGTCTTTGACAACCGGTTGCGCAATGCAGACTGCCACCTCGCAACCGCCCAAAGCCCTTAAAAACCGCCCCGATTCGCACCAGAGCGGCCAAATTCATTACTGTGCAGTGATCGACGTCTGGTCGACGCGAACGCCCACGCCCATCGTGCTCGACAGCGCGACCTTGCGGAGGTACACGCCCTTGCTCGTTGCCGGCTTCGCCTTTTGCAGCGCTTCGATCAGCGCGTTCAGGTTGTTGCGCAGGGCTGCCGGTTCGAACGAAGCACGGCCGATCGTTGCGTGGATGATACCGGCCTTGTCGACACGGAATTGCACCTGACCCGCCTTGGCGTTCTTGACCGCAGTCGCGACGTCCGGGGTTACCGTGCCAACCTTCGGGTTCGGCATCAGGCCGCGCGGCCCCAGGATCTGACCGAGCGTACCGACAATACGCATCGTGTCCGGCGAAGCGATTACGATGTCGAAGTTCAGGTTGCCGGCCTTGACCTGTTCAGCCAGGTCTTCCATACCGACGACGTCAGCACCAGCGGCACGAGCCTGCTCAGCCTTGTCCCCCTGCGCGAACACAGCGACGCGCACCGACTTACCCGTGCCAGCCGGCAACACGACCGACCCACGAACCACTTGATCCGACTTCTTTGCGTCGATGCCGAGTTGCACGGCGACGTCGATCGACTCGTCAAACTTCGCGCTTGCACATTCCTTCACGAGCGACAGAGCATCCTCAATCGGATACAGCTTCTGACGATCCACTTTGGCTGCAAATGCTTGCAGACGCTTCGAAAGCTTAGCCATTTACACGCCCTCCACGGTGATGCCCATCGAGCGGGCGCTACCAGCGATTGTACGAACCGCTGCATCCAGATCAGCAGCCGTCAGATCGGGCATCTTGGTCTTGGCGATATCTTCGGCTTGAGCGCGGGTGATCTTGCCGACCTTGTCGGTGTGCGGCTTGCTCGAACCCTTGTCGAGCTTCGCTGCCTTCTTAATCAGAACCGTTGCCGGCGGCGTCTTCAGAACGAACGTGAAGCTCTTGTCTGCGAATGCCGTGATCACGACAGGAATCGGCAGACCCGGCTCCATTGCTTGAGTCTGCGCGTTGAACGCCTTGCAGAACTCCATGATGTTCAGGCCGCGCTGACCCAGTGCCGGACCAACCGGCGGCGACGGGTTGGCTTTACCTGCAGGAATCTGCAGCTTGATAAAGCCGATAATTTTCTTTGCCATTTCGAGAACCTCTTTGGACCGCCGACCTACTTGCGGACGCTCAGTGAGTAGTAGCGCGTGTTCGCCGACAGTTGGCTAATTACGCTCCTCAACGGCCATTACGCGGACCGTAAGCGCGAAAGACGGAACGCACCCAGCGATGCGCTCCGTAAAACTTGGACTACAACTTTTCGACCTGACCGAATTCCAACTCGACCGGCGTTGCCCGGCCGAAGATCGTAACGGAAACACGGACTCGCGACTTTTCGTAGTTCACTTCTTCGACGCTGCCGTTGAAATCTGTGAACGGGCCTTCTTTTACCCGCACCATCTCGCCTACTTCGAACAGGGTCTTCGGACGCGGCTTCTCCACGCCCTCCTGCATCTGCGACATGATTTTTTCAACTTCCCGAGGGGAAATCGGACTCGGGCGGTTGCGCGCCCCGCCTACAAAACCGGTCACCTTCGCCGTGTTCTTCACGAGGTGCCACGTTTCATCTGTCATTTCCATCTCGACTAAAACGTAGCCGGGGAAAAAACGACGTTCCGTCACTGATTTGTGACCACCCTTTACCTCAACAACTTCTTCTGTGGGAACGAGGATCTGCCCGAACTGATCCTGCATGCCAGCCCGCTCGATGCGCTCCTGGAGCGCTCGCTGCACACTCTTCTCCATACCTGAGTATGCGTGCACCACGTACCAACGCTTGCCACTCGGGGATGCCGGAGTATCACTCATATCATTTCCAACCCAGAATCGCCGAGAAAATCGCCCACTCGATGGATTTATCACAAACCCAGAGAAAGATGGCCATCACGACTACGAAGCCGAACACTACAAGCGTCGTTTGCGTGGCTTCTTTGCGAGTCGGCCAAACGACCTTACGGACTTCTTTATACGAGTCTTTGGCGAAAGCGATGAAACCCTTGCCCGGCGCCGAGAGAAGCCCGACTGCGACACCCGCGATCGCACCAATGGCCAAGGCAGCTCCGCGGATGTACCATTCCTGGCCACTAAGCCAGAAGAACCCCACGAACCCGGCCAAGACCAGCAACACACCGGCGATCAACATCATCTTGTCGCCGGATGTATTTACAGTTTCGACGGAAGGATTCGCCATAACACCTTAACGAAGCGCCACTACGACGCGATAGTTGGCAGGGGCAGAGGGAATCGAACCCCCAACCTTCGGTTTTGGAGACCGACGCTCTGCCAGTTGAGCTATACCCCTAAACCATTTGGGGTTGACGACGCCGCCAACCCCGATACAACCGATTATCGAGAACTGTCTGGCGTTACTCGATGATCTTTGCGACGACACCAGCGCCGACCGTACGGCCACCTTCGCGGATTGCGAAGCGGAGGCCTTCTTCCATCGCGATCGGGTTGATCAGCTTCACCGTAATCGACACGTTGTCGCCCGGCATCACCATTTCCTTGTCCTTCGGCAGCTCGATCGAGCCCGTCACGTCCGTCGTACGGAAGTAGAACTGCGGACGGTAGTTGTTGAAGAACGGCGTGTGACGGCCGCCTTCGTCCTTGCTCAGCACGTACACTTCAGCCGTGAAGTGCGTGTGCGGGTTGATCGAACCCGGCTTGGCCAGAACCTGGCCACGCTCCACGTCTTCACGCTTCGTGCCGCGCAGCAGGATACCAACGTTGTCGCCAGCCTGACCCTGATCGAGCAGCTTGCGGAACATTTCCACGCCCGTGCAGGTCGTCTTGGCCGTTGCACGGATACCGACGATCTCGATTTCCTCGCCGACCTTGATCACGCCACGCTCGACGCGGCCCGTCACCACCGTGCCACGACCCGAGATCGAGAACACGTCTTCCACCGGCATCAGGAACGAACCGTCAACCGCGCGCTCCGGCGTCGGGATGTACGTGTCCAGCGCGTCGGCCAGGTTCATGATCGCCACTTCGCCCAGCTCGCCCTTGTCGCCTTCCAGCGCGAGCTTGGCCGAACCCTTGATGATCGGCGTGTCGTCGCCCGGGAAGTCGTACTTCGACAGAAGTTCGCGAACTTCCATCTCGACGAGCTCCAGCAGCTCAGCGTCGTCCACCATGTCGCACTTGTTCAGGAACACGATGATGTACGGAACGCCAACCTGACGCGCCAGCAGGATGTGCTCACGCGTTTGCGGCATCGGGCCGTCAGCAGCCGAGCACACCAGGATCGCGCCGTCCATCTGCGCCGCACCCGTGATCATGTTCTTCACGTAGTCAGCATGGCCCGGGCAGTCAACGTGTGCGTAGTGGCGGTTAGCCGTTTCGTACTCGACGTGCGCGGTGTTGATGGTAATGCCGCGCGCCTTTTCTTCCGGCGCCGCGTCGATCTGGTCGTACGCCTTCGCTTCGCCGCCAAACTTCTGCGTCAGAACCGTCGTGATCGCTGCCGTCAGCGTGGTCTTGCCGTGGTCAACGTGACCGATCGTGCCCACGTTCACGTGCGGCTTGGTCCGCTCAAACTTACCCTTGGCCATTTTCGACTCCTAAGAGGATTTTCCGTACGTTGCGCCGGGCGCAAACAATCACCGATTACTTCTGGTGCCCATGGGCAGGATCGAACTGCCGACCTCTCCCTTACCAAGGGAGTGCTCTACCACTGAGCCACATGGGCGCTACATCTGTGCTGCTGGAGCGGGTGAAGGGAATCGAACCCTCGTCGTAAGCTTGGAAGGCTTCTGCTCTACCATTGAGCTACACCCGCAAGGATCATGGATTCCCAACAACTGCTGCAACTTGCATTCTGGTGGAGGAGGTTGGATTCGAACCAACGTAGGCGTAAGCCAACAGATTTACAGTCTGCCCCCTTTAGCCACTCGGGCACCCCTCCGCAGAGAACTAATGATTATGGTGGAACAACATCCTTTTGTCAAGACCTGCTTGACCGTTCCGATCCCAACGCTCTCACTTATATAGTGATCGGCTGTTAGCTTTCCGTAAACGCAGAAACCCCACCGCTGGGCGGTGGGGTTTCTGGCTTTGGGGGAGCCTGACGATTACCTACTTTCACACGGGCAATCCGCACTATCATCGGCGTGGAGTCGTTTCACGGTCCTGTTCGG